>PKYA01000067.1 GCA_003133545.1 Acidimicrobiaceae bacterium
TGAGCAAGAGGAATGGCCTTGGACTACGAGTTCGGCGAGCAGGGGGACCAGTTGCGCGCCGTGCTGCGCGAATTGATCGCAGAGCGCATCCCGCGCGGCTACCTCGGCGCGTTCAGCAATGATCCCGAGGACCTGGCCATCGCCCAGCGCTTTTGCAAGGAGTTGGCGGCCAAGGGCCTCTTGACCTTGTCGTGGCCCAAAGAGTTCGGGGGCCAGGCCGGCACCTTGTGGGACCAGACCGTCGTGCGCGAAGAGATGTGGGCCCACCACGAGCCGCGCGGCGCCCAGTACATGGGGCTCAACTGGGTGGGCCCGGCCATCATGGAGTTCGGCACGGCCGCCCAAAAGGCGGCCCATTTGCCCCCGATAGCTGCGGGGGAGCGGATCTGGTGCCAGGGCTTCTCCGAGCCCGACGCCGGCTCGGACCTCTTCGCCCTCTCGACAAGGGCGCTCCCCGAAGGCGACGGCTGGCGCATCTCGGGGCAAAAGATCTGGACCAGCTATGCAGAGATGGCCGAGTACTGCTTCTTGGCCGCCAAGGTGCCCGGGAACCATAAGAGCGCGCACGGGGGCATCACCATCTTTTTGCTCCCGATGGACCGCGAGGGCATAGAGGTGCGCCCCATTGCCTCCATGCTCGGGCCCCACCACTTAAACGAGTGCTTCTTCGACTCGGTGTGGGCCTCGGCCGACGAATTGTTGGGCGCGCCGGGTCAGGGCTCGGCCATCATCCGGCGCACCTTGTCCTATGAGCGCGTGGGCATCGCCCGCTACGCCCGCTGCGACCGCCTCTTGTCCCTCGCCGCGCGTGCCCTCGAGGGCGAGTGGGACACCTTGCCCGCCGCCTTGCGGGCGCGCTGGAACCGGGCCCTCATCAAGGTGCGCACGGCCCGCCTGTTGGCCTATCGCTGCGTGGCGGCCCAAGCGCGCGGCGAGCGGGCGTCACAGACCATGGCGAGCGTGGCCCGGGTCGCGGTCACCCAGTGCGACCAAGAGGTGGCCGAGACCCTCTTACAGGTCCTCGGGCACCGCGGGCTCGAAGCGCCGGGACCCAACGCCCCCTTCTTCGGGGCCATGGAGGACCACTGGCGCTACGCCCAGGCCTCGACGGTCGCGGCGGGGGCCATCGAGATCCAGCGCGAGACGGTGGCCCGCGCCGTGCTCGGGAGGGTCGATGGACCTCGCCCTTCCTGAGGTCGCCGCCCAGTTCGCCCACGCGGCCGACCGCGCCCTCGCCGCCTTGGGGGGCTTAGAAGTCGCCCGGCGCGCCGAGGCGGACCCGGCCATTCGCGCCGGGGCGCTCAAAGACACCCTCGACGCCTTGGGGGTGCTCGACCTCGACCCGCGCGCCGACCTCGACTCCGCCGCCATGGCGGCCGAGCTGGTGCGCGTCTGTGGGCGCTGCGTGGTGCCCTTCCCCATCGTCGGCTACGTCATGGCCACGGCGGGCGACCCCACGCCCTGGGCCTTGGCCTCGGCCCCGCCGTTGCGCGTGGACCACGGCGACCTCTTCGACCGCTGGCATATCTGTGACTTCGACGCGAGGCGCACCGAGGCCACGCCCTCGGGGCGCCCCCTCGCCAGCCGGCTCGCCCCCTTCACCACGCCCTTGGCCCAAACCCGCACCGAGGCCAGCGAGGGCCACGGGAGCGAGGTGGCGCTGTTGTGCACCTTGTGGGCTTCGTACATGCTGGGCGTCGCCGAGCGCGCCCTCGAACTGGCCATCGCGCACGTAAAGGGCCGGGTCCAGTTCGGGCGCCCGCTCTCTGAGCTCCAGTCGGTCCGCTTTGAGATCGCGGACGCGACCGTCGCCGTCGACGGGCTGCGCGAGGTCATCCGCTTCACCTTGTGGCGCGTGGCCACAGACGGCGCCGCTGCGAAGTCCGACGCCTTCGCGGCGCGCCTGGCCGCCCAAGACGTGGCCCAGCCCGTGTTGCGCCTGGCCCAACAGCTCCACGGGGCCGCCGGATTGTGCGATGAGTACGCTATCTCGGTGCTCGTCCGCCACTTCCAGCCCGCCCTGCGCCTGCCGGTGGACTCCGACGCCATGTCCGACATCCTCTTTGGTGCCCTCCAAGAGGGGGGCTTTTCCACCTTGTTCCCCCTGCGCGCCGGCGACACCGGGGTGCCGGGGTGAGCGGCGCGGGCTGGGTGAAAAGGCGGGCATGATCGAAGAGTCGACGCCCGAGACGCTGGCCGTCGGCCCGATTCGTCTCGACGGGCGCACGGCGCTCGTCACCGGTGGTGGCCGGGGGATCGGGCGGGCCATCGCGCTCGTCTATGCCAATGCGGGGGCCAATGTCGTCGTGGCTTCGCGGAGCGAGGAGCAGGTCCGCTCGGTGCAGCGCGAGATCGAGGCGCTCGGCGCGAAGGGGTTGGCCGTTGTCGCCGACGTGACTTCCACCCGCGATGTCGGCGCCATGGCCGGCGCGGCCCGGGAGGAATTCGGCGCAGTCGACATCTTGGTCAACAACGCCGGCAACCTCATCTACAAGCCTCTGGTGCCGTTGCCGGGCTCCACCATGAAGGGGAAGTGGACCAGCGTGGGGCCGATCAGCGACGAAGAGTGGTTCACCACGCTCAACACGCATGTGAGTGCCAGCTTCTTCGCCCTCCGTGAGCTGGCGCCGGCGATGCTCGAGAACCGGTGGGGGAGAGTGCTCAACATCACCAGCGCCGCCAGCCGCCGGACCGTACCATTCTGCGCTCCCTACGAGGTGGCGAAAGGGGCGCTGTCCTCTCTCACCCGCAGCCTGGCCCACGAGTGGGCGTCCTACGGCGTGACCGTCAACGCCATCGCACCGGGGCAGTTCCACACGACCATGTCGGCCGATCTGCACGAGATCCCCAAATCCCGGGAGTGGATGATGAAGCGGATCCCCATGCACCGCGAGGGGGAATTCCCCGAGCTGGGCGCGCTGGCGCTCTACCTGGCCAGTGACGCGGCGGCGTTCGTAACGGGCCAGGAGATCTTCATCGACGGTGGCGAGACGCTGTGACGCCGGGCCCTTCCAACGAGTTGAAGACAACGAAATTGCAAAGATAGAGAAGATCAGGCAAGATGGAGGCCGCGGTGCAGTGGGGCGCCCGCCTTCAACTCCCCCGCTCCCCCAACGACGGGAAGACGGGCGCCCGACGGCATCACCCTGGCCGCAGCAGCCCGGCGGCCGGCCGGCGCGACGACATCTGGGGGTGAGGGCATGGGTGATCCGATTGCAGTGATCGACGTGGACACCCACGTCACCGAACCGGTGGACCTGTGGACCAGCCGGCTGCCCCGCAAGTTCGCGTCGGACGCCCCGCATGTGGAGTGGGACGCGGAGCGCCAACGGGATCGCTGGCACGTCGGGCGCCACACCCTGCTCGGGGTGCAGGACCAGGCCCACGCAGGGTGGAAGGAGTACTACCCGTCCACACCGGCCAGCTTCGACCAGGCCGAGCCGGGTGGCTGGGATGCCGAGGAACGCCTCAAGGTCATGGATGCCCACGGGATCGCCGCCCAGATCCTCTACCCGAACCTGTTGGGGTTCTTCGGCTTCGCCTTCATGGACCTCGAGCCCGCACTCGGCCTGGCCTGCGTGCGGGCGTACAACGACTTCCAGGTCGATTGGTGCAGCGCGGATCCGAAACGCCTCATCCCTCTCGCCTTCTTGCCCTTCTGGGACGTCGAGAGCTCCGCGGCAGAGCTGCAGCGTTGTGCCGACCTCGGTTTCCGGGGCTTCAACTGGGGGCAGAGTTTCGAGAAGGTCGGCCTGCCCCGGCTGCGGGACCCCCACTGGGATCCCGTGATGACACTGGCCCAGGACCTCGAGATGCCGGTCTCGTTCCACATCGGCTTCGGGAATCAGACCGAGGAGGAGTACAAGGGCTGGTCCGCCTTCGAAGAGGACATCTTGATGGCGCAGATGTCCGTGCTCTTCTTCTTGGGCAACGCGGTCGCCATCACCGATCTGTGCCTGGGCGGCATCTGCGAGCGCTTCCCCCGTCTCAACTTCGTCTCCGTCGAGAGCGGCTTCGGCTACGTCCCCTACCTCTTGGAGGCGATGGATTGGATGTACATGAACAATCGGGGCTCGACCACCCGCAAGGGCCTGCCCCTTCCGAGCGAGTACTTCAAGCGCCAGGTCTACGCCACATTCTGGTTCGAGCGGAACGTCGATCGCCTGATCGATCTGATCCCCGACAACGTCATGTTCGAATCCGACTATCCGCATCCGACCAGCTTGTCGCCCGGCCCTGCCAGTGCGGCCCAGGATGCCAAGACGACGATCGCCGCCAACCTGGCCAAGCTGCCCGACGACATCCGGCGCAAGGTATTGCACGACACCGCAGCACGGATCTACAAGCTCGACGTCTGAAACACTAAGAACGTCCGACAAAGGAGTAGGCATGCCCACGGAGAAAGAAGTCGCCTGGCTCTTCGAGCTCGAGGTGCAGCCCGAGAACCGGCAAGCGCTCGAGGCGCTCGTACCCGAGATGATCGCGGAGACCAAGAAGGCTGAGCCCGGTTCGCGGGCCTACCAGATCTTCACCGACGGTGCGTCGAAGATCTGTGTGTACGAGCGGTACGACGATTCCGCTGCCGCGCTCGAGCACATGAAGAACTTCGGCGAGAAGTTCGCCGGTCGCTTCATGGCGCTCGTGACGCCGGTGCGCTTCACGCTGCTCGGTTCGCCCAGCCCCGAGCTCCTCGAGGTGGTGGGGCCGATCGGGGCGCTCGTCCACACGCCACTCGCCGGCTACATCAAGTAGCGGCGCACCGCCAGAAGGGGATCACATGCAGCAGCCGAGAACCACTCCTGTCATGAACATGAGCTTTCACGAGGAAGGCTTCAACCAGGACCCCTTCCCCATGCTCGAAGAGATCCGGCGCGCCGGTCCCATCGTCTACAACGAGCAACTGGACCGTTGGATGGTGACGGCCTACCCGCACGTGTCCCGCGTACTGGGTGACAGCTCCCACTACGCGCAGGGTGCCAGTGAGGCATTCGTCGACTTCTTCGGCGGGACGACGATGGAGACCATCGACGAGCCCGAACGGCACAATGCCATGCGTGGCATATGGGCGGCCGATTTTCAGCGGGGCAGCCTGGAAGGCCAGAGGGCATTAGTCGAGCGCGTCGTCGCCGACCAGCTCGACCCCTTCGTGGAGCGGCTTCGTTCCGGAGAAACGGTCGACGCTGTCGCCGATCTCACACGGAGCATCCCCACCCTCGTCATCGCCTCCATGCTCGGGATCGAGACGGCGATGTTCGCCCAGTTCAGCGCGTGGAGCGACGCCATGGGCGCGATCACCGAGGGGGCGCTCGACCCCACGGAGAAGGGCATGGAGACCGTAATGGCCGGCCGGCAGGCCACCGCCGAGCTGAATGCCTATATCGCAGCGCAGGTGGCCGATCGCCGCGCACACCCTTCGGACGACCTCATCGGGAAAATGGTGGCGGCACCGTTCGCCCAGACCCAGATGAGCGAGGTCGAGATCATCGCCAGCAACACGCAGCTGGTCTTCGCCGGCAACGAGACGACTGCCAAGCTGATGGCCCACACACTCGTCTCGCTGGCCGCGCACCCCGACCAGCGTCGCATGCTGGCCGGCGATCGCTCACTGGTCCTCCCGGCGATAGAAGAAGTCCATCGCTCGGAGACCATCACCCAGTTCATCGACCGCGACGTGCGCGAAGAGGTCGAACTCGCCGGCGTCCGCCTCGCACCCGGGGCCGTGGTGACGCCGCTGCAGGGGGCGGCGAACCGGGATCCGGAGCGATGGGATCGTCCCGGCGACTTCGACATCACGCGCGCGGCGCGCCAGCATCTCGGCTTCGGCTTCGGCTTGCACAGCTGCATCGGGCTGAACCTGGCCCGTCTCGAAGTCCAGGTCTGGCTCGACCGGCTGCTCGACCTCCTGCCCGAATACCACATCACCGAAGAGGTCGACTACGGACCCAATTTCCAGCTCCGCGGGCCCTTCGCGGTCTTCATGGCCGCTTGACTGACTACCAAGAGATTACTAACTTTGCACAGGCAGCCGGGGCGACCAGACGGACTGGCTGCCCGACCGGCTCGTGACCGCGAGGGGGCCACATGGAGGATTTCAAGGTCGTCGGGGGCCGGCTTTCCAATTGGGGCAGATGGGGAGCGGACGACCAGCGGGGGACCCTGAACTTCATCACCCCGGAGCGCATCGCTACCGCCGCCCGCCTCGTCCGCACCGGCAAGACCTTCGAGCTCAGCATCCCGCTCGGCGCGGACGGGCCACAGTCCGGCCTCGGTGGCAGGATCAATCCGGTGCACTTCATGACGGTGATGCCGACCGACGATCTCCACCTGAGCGGCGGCATCAACATCTCGGACGACTTCATCTCCATGCCGTTGCAGGGTGCAACCCAGTGGGACAGCCTGGCGCATGTCGGCTATGACGATCTCTTCTACAACAACGTCCCGGTCCGTTCGGTCATGGCACTCGGCGGGGCCTCCCGCAACGCCATCGACAATGCCCTCCCGGGAATCGTGGGCCGTGGTGTGCTCGTTGACATCGCGCGGGCCCGGGGGGTGGAATGGCTCCAGGCCGGAGAGTCGATCGAACCCGACGAGTTGGATTCGGCGCTGGCGGCGCAGGGTGTCTCGGTGGGCTCGGGTGACATCGTGGTGCTGCGCACCGGTTGGCGCCGCAAGGCGCTCGTCGAAGGGTGGGAGAACTGGTTGGCGGGCAACCCGGGCCTTGGGCTGGCCTGCGCACCATGGCTGCATGACAAAGAGGTAGCGGCCGTCGTCTCGGACAACTGGGGGATCGAGGTGTCGCCGGCAGCGGAGGGCACGGGCATCCTTCCCCTGCACTGTGTCCTCATACGCGACCTCGGCATGATGCTGGGAGAGATCCTCGACCTGGAGGAGTTGGCGGCGGACTGCGCCGCCGACGGCGTCTGGGATTTCTTCTTGAGCGCGGCGCCGCTGCGTGTGGTCGGTGGGGTGGGCTCGCCGGTGAGCCCGCTCGCCATCAAATGACGAGGGCTGTCCGGCCGGAGCCGGGGGCACGGTGACTGCCTTCTCGTACAAGCTCACGTCGCGCGCCGGACCGATCACGGTCGAGGACTACCGTCGACTCGCCCGCCGCGCCGTTCCCAGCATGGTGTGGGCCTACGTCGACAGTGGCGCGGAGGACCTCGGCACGCTCCGGGCCAACCGGGAGGCGTTCGAGCGGTGGTGCCTACGGACACGGGTTCTCACCGGCAAGGACGCCCAGGACCTGGGAGTCGAGGTGGCCGGCGTCCCCTTGTCGATGCCCATCCTCCTGGCACCGACCGGCTTGACCGGTATTTCGCACTGGACCGGTGAAGTGGGCGCGGCCCAGGCGGCGGAAGGCCAGGGAACCCGGGCCATCTTGAGTACGGCGTCCACCTACTCCATTGAGGAGGTAGGTGCCGCCACGAAGGAGGACCACTTCTTCCAGCTCTACCCGTGGGCCGATGCAACCACCGGCGCCCGCGCCCTGACCGAGTCCTTCATCGACCGCGCCAAGCAAGCCGGCTACCGCGCCCTGTTCGTCACCGTCGACGTGCCCATCCACGGCAACCGGGAGAGCGAGCGCAAGCGGGGGATGGGGACCCCTCCCGTCCTCACGCCGGCCCGGATCGCCAGCGCGGCGATCCGCCCGAAGTGGTGGTATGGGTTCTTGCGTTACCAGAGGATGTCCGCCCGCAACCTGGTCGACCAGGGCGGGGCGCGCGCCGCCGTGCGCTCGGTCCAGGCCCAGTACCGCTGGATGCGGCCCGAGTTGGTCTGGGACGACTTCGCCTGGATGCGCGCCCAGTGGGACGGCCCGATCTACGTCAAGGGCGTCCTCGACGCCGAGGATGCGGCCCGCGCCATCGACCTCGGGGCGACGGGCGTCGTCGTCTCGAACCACGGGGGTCGCCAGCTCGACGGCTCGGTGGCATCCCTCGACGCGCTCCCTGCGATCGCCCACCGGGTGGGCGGGCGCGCCGAGATCCTGCTCGACGGCGGCGTGCGCCGCGGCAGCGACATCGTCAAGGCGCTGTGCCTCGGCGCCAAGGCGGTGTGCATCGGGCGGCCCTATCTCTACGGCCTCGGCGCGCGTGGCCCGGCCGGGGTGGCCCATGTCCTTCAAATTTTGAAAGAAGAGATAGCGCGCACCATGACGCTCATGGGGGTGGACAGGCTCGAGGATCTCGACGAGTCGTGGCTGCTCCCGGCGCAGGCCGTGGTACGCGACGACGACCTGGCGGGCCGGCGCGCCGGGCTGTCCGGTGTCTCCACGGCTGGGACGGGGGGTTAGCAATGCCACATGCTGCTCTGGTGACGCGCTGGAGCGCCGGCGAGCCGGCCTTCGGCGGATGGGTCACCGGCGATTCCGAGTCCACCATCGCCATGTTCGGCCGGCTCGGGTACGACTACGTCGGGATCGACACGCAGCACTCCGCACTGAGCGAGGCGCAGGCGGCGGTCCTCGTGCGCCGGCTCGTCAACGCCCCGTACGCCGTCATCGTGCGGGTCTCCAAGAACGACCCCGCCTTCATCGGGCGGGTCCTCGACGCCGGTGCCGACGGGATCATCGTGCCCATGGTGAGCACGGCGGAGGAAGCCGCCGCTGCGGTGTCAGCCTGCCGTTACCCGCCCGAAGGGCTGCGCAGCTTCGGTCCCTTCCGGAGCGATCTCGGGCTCGACCTGGTCGCCGTGCAGCAACGGGTGAGCTGCTTCGTGATGATCGAGACCTCCGAGGGGCTGGACAACGTCCGCCAGATCTGCGCGGTGCCCGGGCTCGAGGGTGTCTACATCGGCCCGGCGGATCTCTCCATCGGCCTTGGCCTGAATCCCATGCTGGCCTTCTCCTCGGACCAGCTCAAAGTGCCCGTCGAGGCGATCCGGTCGGCCTGCGCCGAGTTCGGATTGGTGATGGGCGGGCATTCGTTGAACGCGACGGACGCCGTGCGGTGGGTCGGGCGGGGGAGCCGCCTCGTCTCGTTGGGCGCGGATTCGGTGATGTTGGCCACCATCGCTGCGCAGGAGCTCGAGACGGCGCGCCAGGGGGCCAGCGGTGCCGGAGCCGACGGCGGTGGCAGTACCGCGAGTACCCCTTACGGGTGAGCGCGCCAGGGAGCGACAGGTCGTGATCGAAGAGGAGCCATTGGCATGCGGGTAGAAGTGGATGCGGACAAGTGCATCGGGAGCGGGGCGTGCGTCATCGCCTGCCCCGAGGTGTTCTCCCAGGACGAGGGCGGCGTGGTCATCCTGTTGGAGAGCGCGCCCGCACCGGCGCAGCACGAGCAGGTGCGCGAAGCGGCCCGCGCCTGTCCGGCCGAAGTCATCACGTTGGTCGACGAGTAAAGGAGAGCGGTGAACGCGATTCGCGCAGCGCTGGCTGAGGGCCGGCCCACGTTCGGTCTGTGGGCGACCATGGCGGACAGCATCTCCGCCGAGTTGATCGGGGGTGCCGGTTTCGACTGGGCCATCGTCGACACCCAGCACGGCAGTGTGACCAATGCCGACCTGGTCCGGGTGCTCCAGGCCTTGGCGCTGGGCCACACCTCGGCCATCGTGCGCATCCCCTGGACGGACGCGCCGACCATCATGCGCGCGCTCGACGTGGGTGCCATCGGGGTCATCGTCCCCATGGTGAACACCCCCGAGGAGGCGGCGGTGTCCGCGGCCGCGCTGCGGTATCCGCCCGCCGGCATCCGCTCCATGGGGCCGACGCGGGGCGCGTTCGTCTCGACGGAGGCGGCGAACGACGATGCCGTACTCCTTGTCATGATCGAGACCGCCGAGGCCCTCGAGCGGGTGGACGAGATCGCTGCAGTCCCCGGCGTCGACGGCCTGTTCGTCGGCCCGGTCGACCTGGGCCTCAGCCTCGGTCTGCCGCTCGACTGGACGGGCACCCACCCCGACGTGCTCGGGGCGATGGACCGGATCGTGGCCGCGGCAGAACGGGCCGGGGTGTTCGTCGGCACGGTGAGCTCCAGCGCGGCCCACGCGCGAGACCTGGTGGGACGCGGGGTGAAGTTCGTGTCCCTCGGGGCCGACGTCGGCTACATCAGGGCCGGGATCGCGGCAGACCGCGCCGCGCTGGAAGCGCTGAGGGCGCCGCAGGGAGGCCTGGTCACGTGACGCCGGACGACGTCCGCGGGGCACGCAAGAAAGTGCTGATCCCGACGTTCCTGCTCCACCCCGACGCGGATGCGCTACTGGAGAACGCTGACGACATAGAGGTGATCTACGGCCTGGACGAGGCCGAGCGCGCCATCGGGCTCGGCGGCACCGATCGCTTCGCCTTGCGCCAGCAGGCGGTCGAGGTGGCGCTCGCCACGTATCTCGGCGAGGTCCACGCCTTGCACGCCATCGGTCCGGGCGGGCACCTGCCCGTGACGGCGGACATGTTGGCGCGGGCGCCGTTGCTCGAGGTCGTCTTCATCAGCGCCGCCGGCACGGACAAGATCGACGTGCCCGCGGCCACCGAACTCGGGATTCTCGTCATCAACGCCGCCGGTGCCAATGCCCCCGCCGTGGCGGAGCACGCTGTCGGCCTGATGCTGGCCTTGTGCCGGCGCATCGCCGACACGGATCGTCTGGCGCACCAGACGAAGAAGGTCGACGCCATGCGGGTAATGCAGACACCGCCGCGTCTGTCGCTCCTCTCGGGCAAGACGCTGACCATCATCGGGTTCGGGTTCATCGGCCGTACGATCGCCCAGATCTGCCGGCAGGGGTTCGGGATGCACGTCCTGGCCTTCGATCCCTTCTTCGATGCCATTGAGGCAGAGCGCCTGGGCGTCACCCTGGTCGAGGACCTCCACGAGGCCCTGGCGGCAGCCGACTTCGTCTCGGTCAACACGCCCTTCAACCCGCAGACCGCCGCGCTGATCGGCGCGAAGGAGTTGGCGACCATGAAGGACAGTGCCTTCTTGGTCAACACGGCGCGCGGAGGTGTGGTCGATCCCGACGCGTTGCTCGACGCCTTGCGGGACCGCACGATCGCCGGGGCTGCGCTCGACGTGACCGAGCCCGAGCCGCTGCCCGACGGGCATCCCCTCTTCGACCTCGACAACGTGATCCTCACACCGCACGTGGGGGGGAACGCGTCCGAAGTCTTCCGGGCTTCTTCGGTGACCCCGGTGCGCCTGCTCCTCGAGGCCCTGCGGGGTGCGCGTCCCCGACACCTCATCAACCCGGCGGCATGGCCACGCCACGCCGAGCGTTGCGGGAGCCGGGAGTGAGGCCGGCGGGACGCAGGGTGCAAGGAGGAGGGCAATGAGGATAGAGGTGGATTTCGCCCGCTGCGAGGGCAATGGGCAATGCGTCATCGACGCGCCGGACGTCTTCGACCTCGATGAGGAGGACAACCTGATCGTGAAGAGTTACGAGCCGCCGCCCGAGCACTGGGCCCAGGTGGAGGCTGCCGTGCGCTCGTGCCCCAAGCGTGCGCTGGCCATCGCCGCGGACGGGGCCGGCGCGCCGGACCAGGTTTCGCCATGACGCCGGTGACCGCGCCGGAGTTCCACTACGACCCTTTCGGTCCGGACGTGAAGGCGGACCCGCTCCCGTTCTACAAGATCCTGCGGGACGAGCACCCGGCGTACTTCATGGAGCAGTACGACGCCTGGGCCATCTCGCGCTTCGATGACGTCTGGAACCTCCTCAACGACACCGAGCGGATCACGGGGACCGAGGGCACCATGCTGTTCCAAGAGCAGTTGCGCATCAGCAACGGTGGGATCGTGCCTGCGCCGAGCTACGACCCGCTGACGGTGCTCTCCTACACCGAGTCACCAGTGCACGAGGAGCTGCGCCAGGCGGTCGGGCCGCCGCTGCGGCGCACTGCGGTGCTACGGCTCGAGGAGGTGATCCGCTCCATGGCGCGGGCGAGGCTCGACGTACTCGTTCCCCGAGGCCGCTTCAACGTGACCAGCGAGTACGGCGGGGTGGTGGCCGCCGCCACGATGTGCCACATGTTCGGCATCCCCCTGAGCGACGCCGAGATGGTCCGCGACGCCGTGCTGTTGTGTGACCCGAGCAACCAGGACGTGGCGGCCCAGGGGGTGGCCTACGGGCAGCTCACGGACCTGGTCACCGCGGTGGTGCGCCGCCGCCGGGAGGTCGGCGCCGACGGGAGCTACCCGCTGGTCGATGGATTGCTGACCTACCGCCTCGCGGGCCGCGCTCTGAGCGACGAGGAGATCAGCGGCTCTGTTCTGGCCACCATCCTCTTCGGAGGGGCCGAGACGCTGCCGAAGATTGTGGCCCACGGCTTCATGGAACTGTGGCGCCATCCGGACCAGCGCCGCCAGGTGGCAGCCGAGCCGGCCAACTGCGCCACGGCCTTCGAGGAGATGCTGCGGTTCTGTGCCCCGGCCCAGTGGTTCACCCGGACGGTCAAGAAGCCGGTCACGATCGCCGGCTCCGACCTGGGGGTGGGTCACCGGATCTTTCCGCTCTTGATGGCGGCGAATCGCGACGAGCGCGAGTTCGACGACCCGGACACCTTCCGCTGGGACCGCCCCATCGCCCGCCACCTCGCGTTCGGGCAGGGCCAGGGCTTTTGCATCGGGAACCACCTGGCGCGCCTCGAGGGTCGCATATTGCTCGAGGAGCTTCTGGCCCGCGTGCCCGAGTACGAGATCGACGTCGAACATGCCGAGCGACCGCCCTCGAGTTTCCAGTGGGGTTGGCGCACGGTGCCCATGGTCGTCGACTAGCCGGAGGAGAGAAGGACATGCCCAAGGTTGCAACCGTGCGGGGAGAGGTGGATACCGCCTCCCTCGGCCAGACCCTGATGCACGAGCACATCGTCAACATCACGGCGGATGTCGAGAAGGAGTACCCCGATCTCAGCTGGCCCGACGGCAAGGACGCGGTCGTCCGGTCCGTGGCGGAGACATTGCGCGAGGTGAAGGACCATGGCATCGACACCGTCGTCGACTGCACCGCGTTCGGGCACGGGCGCGACGTCGATGTCGTCCGGCGCATCAACGAGGAAGTGGATATCAACATCATCGTCGCCACCGGGATCTACACCTACGACTTCCTCTCCTTCTTCTTCGAGTACGGCCATCCGGCCCGCACCGTCAACGGGAAGGTGGAGGACATCCTCACCGACATGTTCGTGCGCGACATCACCGAAGGCATCGCCGGAAGCGGGGTCAAGGCCGGCGTGATCAAGAGCGCCACCGACCGCGCCGGTGTGACGCCCAACATCGAGCGCATCCTCCGTGCCGTGGCCCGGGCCCATCGGGCCACGGGCGCACCCATCACGACGCACACCACCGTGGCCTCGCGCAACGGGTTGGACCAGCAGCGGATCTTCGCCGAGGAGGGTGTCGACCTGTCGCGTGTGGTCATCGGGCACAGCGGTGACTCCACCGACCTCGAGTACCTGCGCGCCCTGATGGACGCCGGGTCGATCATCGGTGCCGACCGCTTCGGCCTCTACCTGCCGGACCTGGACCTGCCCAACATGGACGTGCGCATCGCGACGTTGGCGGCGCTCTGTGCCGAGGGCTACAGCGACCGCATCGTCCTCTCGCATGACGTGACGTGCTACGGCGACTGGATCGACAAGGAGATGGGGAGCCACTTGACCGACTGGGTGCAGACGCACGTGACGGATCAGGTCCTGCCGGCCATGTTGGAGCAAGGGATCTCCAAGGAGCAGGTCGAACAAATGATGACGGGGAACCCGCGGCGCCTCTTCGAGTCGCAGGGGGCGTACTGACCGCTTCGTCAGGTGGGGGCGTCGAGGTCGAGCCCTTCGAGCGACTGCTGGACTGCAGCCACCACCACCTTGCCCATGGCGTTACGGGGCAGGGTGCCGACGACAAAGGCCTCGGGCACCTTGTAGCGGGCCAAGTTGGCCCGGCAGTGGCCGCGCAAGGCTTCGGCATCGAGCGTTGATGCGCCGGCCGCCGGGTCCTCGAGCTCGACAATGGCGGCGACCCGCGCCCCCAGCCGGTCATCGGGGACGCCGATCACGCAGCTGGCGGCGATGCCTGGAAAGTCATTCAGCACCCGCTCGACCTCCGCCGGGTAGATGTTGGCCCCCCCGCGCAGGATCAGTGACTGGTGGCGGTCCTGCACATGGAGGTAGCCCTCGGCGTCGAGGAAGCCGACGTCACCGCTGTGCAGGATCCCGTCGCGCAGGGCGCGGGCGCTGGCCTCGGGGTTGTTCCAGTAGCCGTGCATCGGATGGTAGAGCGACGCCAGGGCCGGGTCCTCGGTGGGGCCGATGCAGATCTCACCGCTGGTGCCGACGGGTTGTTCCTCCCCGTCGTCGCCCACGATGTGCACCGCCAGATGGGGGAGCGGGAGCCCGCTGGCGGCGGCATCGACTTCGAGTCCGTGCGGCACAATCGTCACCAGCGTCGGCACCTCGGTGGCGCCATAGGTCGAGTGCGCCACGAGGCCGAACTTCGCGGCGAAGCGGTCCTTGATCGACTGCGGGCAATGGCTGCCCCCGCTCCACACGTCGCGCAGCGTGCGCAGCGAGTCCGCGGCCACCTCTTCGTTGGTGGCCAATCCGTAGAGCATGGCCGGCGCACCGTTCCACAGCGTGGCCCGTTCCGCAGCGACCCACTCCGCGATCCCCACCGGGTCCACGCGGTCCATGACGATCGCGGTGCCGCCGCACTGGGGGACGGTCAACGTGGAGAGCACCTGGAGGTTCAAAATGGTGAGGGGGAAGCAGTCGGCCTTGCGCAGCTCGGTGTCGAATTTCCGGGAGCGGACGACCATCTTCCCGGGCACCATCAGGTTGTGCTGGCAGTGGACCGCCCCTTTGGGGAATCCGGTGGTCCCGCTGGTGTACGCGATGGCCGCCGGCAAGAGCGGGTCAGGGGTCGGTGGGGTCCACGACGGTTCCTCGGCCGCGAGCTCGCTCCACTCGGAGCCGGCGGTGGGGTCCACCACCAGGTAGCCCGTCACCTGGTGGGCACGCTGCTCGCCCTGCACCTCGGCCGCCATGGCGTCGTCGCCGACGAAGAACGCCGCCCCGCTGTCGGCCAGCAGGTAGGCCTTCTCGGGCGGGGCCAGGGCGCGGTTCACTCCCACCCACACCGCGCCGAGGCGCATCGCGGCATGGAACAGCGCCACCAGGGGAAGATCGTTGCCCAGCGACACGCCCAAGCGGTCGCCGGGGCGTACCCCTGCCGCAAGCAGGGCCCGCAGGCTTCCCTGCGCCATGTCGTCCAGTTGCCGATAGGTGAGCCGGCCGCCGCGCGCCACCGTTGCCTCGGCGTCGGGCCATTCGGCCAGGGCGCGTTCGAGGACCCGCGCCGCGCTGAGCGGGGACGTGCTCATCGGCTGGCGTCGCGGCCGATCCTGGCCCGCATGCGTTCGATCTTCTCTTGGTGTTCGGGGGTGTCGAAGGAGTCGAACTCCGAGGCCAGCGCCGCATCGAGCACGTCGACGGCCGCCCGTCGCAGGTGCATGTTGACGGCGCGCTTGGTCGTCTCGAGCGCTTGGCGCGGGAGTTCCGCCAGGCGCTCGCCCATCGCCAGCGCGGCCGGCACCAGCGCGTCGTCGGGGAAGGTCCGGGTGGCCAGGCCGATGCGCACGGCGTCGGCCGCCGGGATGCGATCGCCGGTATAGAGGTATTCCTTGGCGTGCACCAGGCTGGTGAGCACCGGCCACACGGCCGCCCCGCCGTCCCCGGCGGTCAACCCGATGGCGACGTGCGGGTCGGCGAGGTACGCCGACTCCGCCATGTAGACGATGTCGGCCATGACGGCGACGCTGCACCCGAGCCCGATGGCCGGCCCGTTCACGGCGGCGATCACGGGCACCGGGCATTCGAGCAACGAGACGATGATGGCGCGCGCCTCTTCGATGTCACCTCGCCGCAACGCGCGGTCGCGCTGGAGGTCCACGATGTGGTCGAGGTCCCCGCCCGCACTGAACGCACGCCCACGCCCCGTGACGACGATCGCCCGCACCTCCGGGTCGTCGCCCAGGAAGTGCCACACCCCTTGCAGGGCGCGGTGCATGGGCGTGTCGACCGCGTTCAGGGCGTCCGGCCGGTCGAGCGTGACGAGGTGGACCGCACCACGCCGTTCTATGGTCAGCTGCGGTGCGAAGGGGTGCTCCACTTTCGATGCTCCGTCACTCATACGCTATAATCATAATGATGAAGATTTTGGCTGGGGGCCCCGTTCGGCCGCAATTCGCAGCCTGATGGAGCGCGCCGTTCTCCTCACCGGCATCGGTGGCCAGGGCGTGCAGCTCGCTGCCCGCACCCTGGCGGTCGCCGCCGTCCAGTCCGACCTCGAAGTCATGGTCTTCGGGAGCTATGCCGGCCTCATGCGCGGTGGGAACACCGACGCGACCATCATCATCGGCGACGCCCCTCTGCGCTCCCCGCCAACGGTGGCCTGGGCGCAGGCGGCGCTGGTGATGCACCACGAGTACTGGTCCGGGGTACGCGACCGGTTGGTGCCCGGCAGCGTGGTGGTCGTCGACCGGTCGGTCTTCAAGGGCGAGATGGGGTGGGCCGGCGGCACGGCCGTCGAGATCGAGGCGACCGGCGTGGCGACGGAAATGGGCAACGGGCGCGGCGGCGCCATGGTGGCGCTCGGCGCGCTGGCGGCCGCCAGCGGCCTGGTCGATCTGGACCATCTGCAGGCGGCGGCCCACGAGGTCCTGCCGTCGTACCGGGCGGAGCACGCCAAGGCGAACGCGGACGCGCTCGCCGCGGGCTTCGCGCTCGTCGCCGATCCGGTGGCGCTCGTGTGGCTGGCCCCGGCCAGGGCGCAGTGACGGCAGCCGCGCCGGGGGCGGACCCGGAGGGGGGCTTGGTGACGGTGCGCACGCGCGGCACCGTCGTCATTGACGTTGAGGCCTGCAAGGGATGCGACCTTTGCATCGATGCCTGTCGTCCCGGCGTGCTGTCGATGACCACCAACGAGCGCAACACGCGCGGCTACCGTTACCCGGAATTGCGGCCCGGGTGTACGGCTTGCCAGGCCTGCAGCCAGATCTGCCCCGACTTCGTCTTCCAGGTCTGGAAGTTCGAGACGCCCGTGACCGAGACCTTCACCCTCCGAGACGGGGACGACGAGGCGTGACGCGCCGGCTCATCGAGGGATCGGAGGCCATCGCCGCCGGCATGGTCGCCGCCGGCTGCCGCTTCTTCGCCGGTTATCCGATGACGCCGTTCACCGAGGTGCTCGAGGGGATGGCGCGGTTGTTGCCCGAGGTGGGCGGCACCTGCATGAACGCCGAGAGCGAGATCGAGGCCGTCGGCATGGCCTGGGGTGCGGCCGCCACCGGGACCCGGTCCGCCACCGGGTCGGTGGGCCAGGGCCTCTCGCTGATGCAGGAGTCGCTCTCGGAGATCTGCTTCGCCCGCCTGCCGCTGGTCGTGATCAACATGGCCCGGGGCCAGGGTGACTACTTCCAGGCCACGCGGGGCGGCGGCCACGGCGACTACCGGCACATCGTTTTGGCCCCGGCCGACATGACCGAGGCGATCCGCCTCATCCAGCTGGCGTTCCATCTGGCCGACGAGTGGCGCAACCCGGTTCTCTTCATGGGCGACTACTACCTGGCCCACGTGCAGGAGGCGGTCGACACGTCGCCGATCGATTTCGGACCGGTCGAGGAAAAGACGTGGGCCCTCGACGGGTCATCGAGCGGGTCGGGCGCCGCCAAGCTGGTGTCGCCCCTGTTCCCCAAGAAGCGCAACGACCCCTCGGCCAGCACGTACGGCGACTACCTCGAGGTGATGGCGGCGCGCTTCAGCGAGATCGGCCGCGGCGTCGAGCCCCTGGTCGAGACCGGCTTCACCGAGGACGCCGAGCTGGTCGTCGTCGCCTACGGCACGCCGGGCCGCTACATCAGGTTCGTAGTCTCCGAGCTCCGGGAGCAGGGCCTGCCGATCGGGTTCGTCCGGCCGATCACGCTGTGGCCGTTTCCCACGGAGGCCGTGGCCCGGGCGGCCGCCACCGCCAGGNNAGGGCCGTGGCGGTCTACGAGCTCAACACCGGCCAGATGTTCGACGACGTGCGGCTGGCCGTGCTCGGGACTTGCCCTGTGCACTTCATCGGCCGGCTGCGCATGGACCACTCCGGGTTCGGCATGTCGTTCGACCTCGACGTGGAGATACTCTCGGGTCGCCTGCGCGCCCTGCTCGACGACGTACGAAGGGAGACCGCATGAGGTCGTTGCCGATCCTCCTGACCGATCAGTCGCCGACGGTCCCCGCCCATGTCGTGGACGACTTCACACCGCCACTCATCCTGCCCGGGGAGCATCACCTGTGTCCGGGCTGCGGCGAGCCGGCGGCGATGCGCTCCGCGGTGGAGATGATCGACGAGCTCGGACTGACGCGCCGCGCCATCGCGGTGTTCGGCATCGGCTGCTACACCGAGTTCTCGGGCGGTCTCGACGTCGAGGTGCTCCAGGCGCTCCACGGCCGGGCGCCGTCGCTCGCCACCGGCGTGAAGCGGGCCAAGCCGGAGTCCATCGTCTTCACGGTCCAAGGCGACGGCGACATGGTGAACGAGGGTCTCCAAGAGGTGATCCACTCCGCCGCCCGGGGCGAGAACATCACCTGCGTGCTGCTCAACAACGGGGTCTTCGGCGAGACGGGCGGGCATATGACCGCCACGACGGTGCTCGGGCAGCGCACGAAGAACACGCTCGAGGGCCGTGACGCCGCCCGGCACGGCTACCCGATCCTGATCTCGGACATCTTGTCGCGCCTGGAGGGCAGCGCCTACGTGGCGCGGGGCGCGACCAACTCGGCAGGGAACGTGTCGCGGACCCGGCGCATGCTGAAGAGGGCGTTCGAGGTGCAGGACGCGCGCCTCGGATTCAGTTTCGTCGAGATCCTGACCATGTGCCCGACCGGATGGTTCATCGAGACGGCCGAGGCGCCGGACTATCTGACGGACAACCTGGCCGCGGTCCATTCCCTCGGGGTGCTCAAGGACGTGACGACCGCGGCGACGGAAAGCGCGATCTGATTGGCTGAGATCTCCTACGGCCGCCGGCTCTCCCAGATGGCAGCCGAGCGGCCCGAGGCCATCGCGTTCACCTTCGTTTCCCAGGCCGGCGAGGAGCACGACGTCAGTTGGCGCACCCTCGACGAGGCCTCGAACCGGGTGGCCCGCCTCCTCGGCGACCACGGTGTGGACGCGGGAGCCACGGTCGTGACGGCGATGCCCAACTCGGTCCCCCACGTGGTGGCCATGTACGGGGCGTGGAAGGCGGGCGCCTGCGTGCTGCCGTTGCGGTGGGACCTACCCGAGTGGGAGCGCCAGCGCGTGCTCGACGTGGCGCAACCGCGGCTCGTCATCGGGGATTGGGAGGCGGTGATAGGCGCCCCGGTGTTGCCCAGCGCCGCCCTCGCGGCGGCGGGTTACCCCTCGAGACCCGTCCCCGACATCGTGCCCATGCCGGCCAAGGCCATCGCCACCTCGGGCTCGACCGGGACTCCGAAGATCATCGTGCTGCGCGGGCCCGGCGCCGCCGAGCCCGGGGCTGGTCAAGGGCACGCCGGCGAGTTCCTCGGCCACCACGACGGGCAGGTACAGCTGGTGCCCGCTCCGCTTTACCACGCCAACGGCTTCTACATCTTGCAGTTCGGCCTGTTCGGCGCGCAGCGCATCATCTTGATGGAGCGCTTCGTTGCAGAGCTCGCCGTCGATCTCATCGAGCGCCACCGCGTGAACACGTTCGCCGGCGTGACGATCATGCTGCAGCGCATGGCGCGGGTGCCGGGCATAGAGGGGCGCGACCTGTCATCGCTCGAGTCGGTGCTCCACGGTGGGGCGCCGCTGCCCGAATGGGTGGCCCGCCAGTGGATCGACCTGGTCGGGCCGGCGCACTTCTTCGTCTCCTACGGCTCCTCGGAGAACGCCGGGATCGCCCTGGCGAACGGGGTGGAGTGGCTGGAGCACCCCGGGACGGTGGGCAAGCCGTTCAACACGGTGGCGCGCGTCCTCGACGACTCCGGTGCCGACCTGGCGGCGGGCGAGGTGGGGGAGATCTTCCTGCGTTGGAGCGGGCAGACCGACTCGAGCTTCGAGTACTCGGGCGCCATCGCAGCCCGGCGGACGGCCGACGGCTTCTCGAGCCTCGGCGACCTGGGCTGGCTGGACCAGGACGGCTACCTGTTCCTCGCCGACCGCCGCACCGACATGATCATCTCGGGTGGGGCCAACGTGTACCCGGCCGAGGTCGAGGCCGCGCTCTCCGAGCACCCCGACGTGGTCGATGCCGCCGTGGTCGGCCTGCCCGACCCCGAGTGGGGCAGCCGGGTGCACGCCATCGTCCAACTGCGCTCCGAGGGGCACGCCGGCGCCCTCCCGACGGCGGAGGATCTCCGTCGGCACTGCCGGGAGCGCCTGGCCGCCTACAAGGTGCCCAAGACGGTCGAATTCACCGCCGCGCTGCCGCGCAGCGCGGCGGGAAAGCTCCGGCGGTCGGCCCTCGGGGCCACCGGGTGACGAGGCGGCCCTTCCCGGGCGGCGGTCTCGTGCACGTGTGAGAGCTGCGGCGGCGGTGCCGCTCGGATTCGGTCTGCTCATGAGCGCCGTGAGCGGAGGTTGGGGACCGGCTGCCGCAATGGCGACTGTTGCCTCGAGGACGACAGTCGCTCTGAACTGGGTGAGTGAGCCGGTCGGCCAGATTGCGGACGCGCGGGGCTCGTCTCTTGACGCGATTTCGTGCGCCACTGCGACGGACTGCTATGCGGTCGGTAGCTCGTACGACGGTGCATTGGCTCTCGGCGGAACGAATGGTTCCGATCCGCAACAGCATCCCCTTATTGCTCATTACAACGGAGCAGTGTGGCGATTTGTTGCCGCACCGAAGCTCTCCGGCGCTCTCAGCGGTATTGACTGCGTCTCGGAGGAGAGATGCGTTGCGGTCGGTGGACAGCCTCACGGTGTCGAAGGGTCGTCCACGCTCATTGAGCAATTCAATGGCACTTCCTGGTCCGTTGTAGCGAGTCCCAATCAAATACCTCCCGCCAGCACTGCACTCAACACATCTACGGGGGATTTGATCACGTCGAACTGGTTGAGCGCAGTTTCCTGTGCGAACGCCTCGAACTGTCTCGCTGTCGGCGGAACGTCGTCGCTCCCCACGAACGAACGCCAAGCGCAGGACTTTCCTCTCTCGGAGACGTATGAAGGCTCGGAGTGGCAGGTTGCTCCCGTGTCGAATTCTTGGAGCGGATCTTTGACGAGCGATTCTTGTGTCGACAGCTCGTGCTTCTCGGTAGGCCTGGTTGAGGGAATCCCACTTCCGCCGCAGAAGGCCAGTGGCCAGTTCACTGGTCTCTACGTCCCGCACTCTTGGCGCAGACTCGACGCTCCGGAGGCCTCGGGCACCGGTGTAGCTGGAGTTGCGTGCCTTTCCATCAGAGAATGTTTTGGTGTGGGCGGTGACCAGGAGAATCAACCGTATGCGGCCGTGCTCAGTCGTGAGAGCTGGCGAACGGTGCCCGTGACGCCCACTACGGCGAACGCAAGCTTGTGGGGATTGGCGTGTCTGCACTCTAGGTGTGTCGCCGTGGGCAGCGCAGGCTTCCATATTTCCTCGTCGAGTCCTCGGAGCCGTGCCCTCGTGGTGACATTGGACGCACGCCGAGGAGCCGCTCAGATCGTTACCCTGCACAATGCGAGGAACGACATATTGTTGTCGGTCGCCTGCCCCTCGCCCAAGCGCTGCTTTGCCGTTGGATATTCGCAAAAGGTGGCACCTTTTGGCGCGGCGCGATTACTGGTGGTGTCCGGTTCTCCCTGAAGTGAGCAACGTCACCCTCAGCCTCGCCTTTGCCCGGGTCATGTCGAGCCCCCGATCTGCTTCGGTACCATACAGGTGGCATCAGGCGGTGTCTGTCGACAGGCTCGAGGGAGTGGACGATGAGTCCAAGATCCATTGTCCACGCAGTCTTTGTCGCCGGTCTGCTCATCTCCATCGGCGGAGGCGCGAACGGCGTTGTACTGCGTAGTCCTGCGTCGCACATTTTTGCGGGTGCAGCAGAAACGAGCACGACCTCGGCGGCGCTGACATCTTGGCGGATCACGCCGACGCCAAGGGTGGGGGGTGGGAGGGATGCCGAGCTGCTGTCTGTGTCGTGCGTTTCTTTTCGTGATTGCAACGCGGTGGGATACTCCTTCACTGGTGCCGGATTTTCGACACCGCCAGACATTCAGGCGGTGCTGGGCGATGTTCCGCTGATCGAGCACTTCAATGGAAGACAGTGGACGATCTCTTCTTCTCCACGCCTCACGGCAGTCCTCAACAGTGTCTCGTGCGTGTCCGCGACGTTCTGTATTGCCGTCGGTGGCTCCATCGTGAACAACCATGAGGCGGGTTCGACCTTGGTGGAGCAATTCGATGGCGAGCGCTGGCGTGTCGTTGCCAGCCCAAATCTCGATCAATCGGCATTTCAGGGAACTGAGGCCAGCGCCGCTCCCCCCACGACGGCTCAGCCAATGTTGGTGACGTCGTCCTGCACTTCGGTCAGCAACTGTTTTGCGGTTGGCTACGACGAGGAGGAATCCCCGCTCAGCGAGGCCACTGTCGCGGTCCCTCTCTCGATTCGCTATGGGTCGGGTCAGTGGAGCTTTTCGCCCATTCTGGGGGATTCGGCCGAGTTCTCGAATCTTTCATGCGATCAGACGATCTGTGTGGCCATCGGATTGCAAGGACAGTTTCCCCGAACCATTCCAATCGCTGCGCTATTCACCCAGGGGATCTGGTCAGCAGTAGGGGCACCCGCCGACCCTGATGTTCGCGGGCTTTCGTGCCAAGGCGCATCGTGTGCCGCCTTCGGGAACGATCTCAATATTTTCACATTCGCCCACGGAAGTTGGTCGCCGACTGCCGTCCCGAACGCCAACGCCGCTCGGGAAATGCTCGAGGGCATTGACTGCATGCCGCACGCGTGTGTTCTCGTGGGTACGCGCGCGAAGGGACGTTCGCCCTATGCGACATTTATCGAAAGGGTCGGGAGCCGTGCCTCCGTACTGACCAGTCCCGATGTCCCTCGGTATTGGAATGGTCTCTTTAGCGTCGCTTGTCCTAGCTCGAGCGAGTGCGTGGCCGTCGGCTATGCACAGGTTCCGGCCGGTGGCGGGAGCGGACAGGTACGCACCCTCGCCCTCGCCGCAGGGGGATGAAGAAACAGGTGGCAACGGCCGGCGTGCGCTGGCGGCCAAGGCTGGACCAGCGCGCTTGACGCCCCACGGCCGCGCTGGCATTATTCTTGACAATTATTGAACTCTTACCGCATCCGGCCACGAGCCGTGGCGCCGCGAAGGTGGGTTGCATGGGGCATCTGGAGCGACTGCAGGAGGGCATGGTGCGCGGCGGGTTCGACGCGCTGTTGCTCGGCGGGGAAGCGGCTGGCCAGTTCGCCGCCGGTCACTTCCGGATCGGGGTCCACATGCCGGGATGGCCGATCCCGGTCACCTTCGTACCGTCCTCGGGAGTGCCGCACATCGTGACGGCCGACCCCGACGGTGCGGTGAATCTGCCGGCCGACCATGTGCACGGGATGATGTGGAATCCCGAGACGCTGGTCACCGAGCTGCGGAGTTGGGTGCAGGGCGCCACGGGGCTTCGTGTCGGCACCGACGCCCTCTCTCCCGGCGGCCGGGCCTTGATAGAGGCGGCCCTGCCCGGCAGCACCATCGTCGATGCGACGCGGCTCTTGGCCGAGGTGATGCTCACCAAGTCGCCCGAGGAGATCGAGGCGCTCGGCCAGCTCTGTGCTTTCGTCACCGCGGCCGCCGAGGAAGGCCTGCGCGGGGGCAGGCCTGCGCTGTTGCGCGCGTTGCACGGCGCCTTCGTGGTCTCCTTCCCCCAGGTGTCCGCGCGCCACGTCACCGTGGCCGTGCGGCGCGGCGGGCTGATCGGTGAGGCCCGGCTGGGGCCGGGCGACGCCAACCGGGGCGAGCGCGCTCTCGAATGCCTGCGCGCCGGATCGACCGCGGCGGAGGTGGCCGCGGCGCTGCCTCCCGGAGTGGAGGTCGTGGGTATCGGTTGGGGCTACGAGGCGCCGTTGCTGCGCGACGGCTGGGCCACTCCCGAAGATCTCGTATTGCAGCCCGGCGCCGTGCTGGCCGTGCGCTGGGACCGCTGTGGCGTCACCGTGGGCCTCGAGGCCGACGGTCCGCGCCTCCTTTCACTCTCCCCGAAAGAGGTCGCACGTTGATAGAGCTCGACGCACCCGAGCTGCTCGCCCCGCGCCTCAGTCGCGTGACCCGGGCCGCCGAGATGCTGGGCGTCGACGGGTGGCTGCTCACGACCTCCCAGGCTGTCCGCACGGTGACCGGAGCGTGGTCCGATGACGTGGACCTGTTCGGCGAGTGGTCCTCTCCGGTGGTCGCCGTCGGCGCGACGGTCCTCAGCCCGGGCCGCCCGCCCAGCGATGCCCGGCTCATCGACGATGTCATCGACCTGCTGCCCCTCCGGGGCACCATCGCGATCGACCGCCTGGGCCCCTTGGCGCTGGAGCGACTGGCCGAGCTGCGCCCGGAGCTGACCGTGCAGGACGCCGCCATGCTGCTCGGCGCGGCCAAGGTCCCGCGTGAACAGGTCGAGATCGACGTCCTCGTCGAAGCGCACCGGCGGACCGAAGCCGTGCTGGGCTCCATGGTGGACCTGGTGCGACCGGGTGTGTCCGAGCGCGACCTGACGTCCGAGTTCACGGTGCGCGCCGCGGAGAGCGGGCTCGATCGCATGCACCTCGACACGGTCTTCAGCGTGCTCCCGAAGGAGCACAGCCAAGCGGCATCATGGGTACGCGGTTCGTGGGAGGGGCGGTCCCCCTACCGGGAGCTGACGACGGACCGCGTGCTCGCCGAGGGCGACCATGTGGCCTTCGACGCCGGCGTCGGCTACCGGGGGTACACAGCCGACGTGGGGTGGACACTGCTGGCCAGCGCCAAGGGTCCGAGTCCGGCCCAGGTCGCCCTGGCGACCCGCTGGGACGAAGTGGCCCGGCGCGTCATCGACGCCGCCAGGCCCGGGGTGAGCGCGTCGGCACTGCGCGCCGCTGCTCTGAAGGGTTGGGATCCGGCGCTGCCCCCGCCCTGGCCCTACCCGCTCTATGTGGCCCACGGGGTCGGCACCGAGCTAGCCGAGCCGCCTTTCGCGGGTGCCGACTTCGCACCCGAAGCCGAGGCCGCCATGGTGCTCACGGAAGGGAACGTGCTGATGATTGAGCCGTACATCTGGGAGGAGGGCGTCGGTGGGTACAGGGCCGAGTACTGCATCGCCGTCGGCGCGGACGGCACCGACATCGTGAGCTCGCTGCCTTACGGCCGCTGGCCGGGCAGCTGAGCGGCCGGGACCAGGAAGAGGGCGATTGCACGTGCGGGGGGCGAAGCAGATGCAGCAGATGAGGAAGAGCGCGTCGGAGCTATTCGGGCCGGCCGGCACCCCCAAGGTGATCGTGGTGGGGGCCGGGCTCGGCGGGGTGGCCGCCGGCGTGAAGTTGAAGAAGGCGGGGATCGAGACCTTCACCATCTTCGAGCGATCGCCCTCGCCCGGGGGAACCTGGTGGGACAACCAGTACCCCGGCTGCGAAGTCGACGTCGGGTCGTATCTGTACTCCTACTCCTTCAAGCAGCGCTACCGCTGGACCCGCTCGCATGCCAAGCAGCCGGAGCTGTTGCGCTACATCGAAGAGGTCATTGACGAGCAGGGGCTGCGCGACCACATCGTATTGGGGACGTCGGTCGAGAGCGCGATTTGGGACGAGGCGCGGCACATCTACCGCGTTCACCTCTCCGACGGCACTGTCGAGGAGTGCCACGTGCTGATCAGCGCGGTGGGTTTCCTCAACACACCGCGTTATCCGGATTGGCCCGGCCTCGACGATTTCAAGGGGCCGAAGTTCCACACGTTCCGCTGGGAGCACGAGCACGACCTCCACGACAAGCGGGTGGCTATCGTCGGGACCGGCTCCACCTCCACGCAGATCGTGGCCGCCATCGCGCCGGATATCGAGAAGCTCTTCGTTTTCCAGCGCGAGCCGGGATGGATCATCCCCAAAGGGGACCACGACTTCACCGAGGAGGATCTGGCCAAATTCCAGCGGGCCGTGCCCCGGCGGCGCGAGCGGATCCGGCTCTACACCTGGCTCGAGATGGCGAACTTCCGCCGGGCCATCCACTGTCCCGGCACCAAGGTCAACGCCAACCTCGAGAACATCTGCCGCGGCTTCATGGAGGCCGAGCTGGCCGACCGGCCCGACCTGCTCGAGGCGGTGACGCCGAACTACCCGTTCCCCGGCAAGCGGCCCATCTTCAACCAGACGTTCTACGCGGCACTGAAGAGGGACAATGTGACGCTCGTGCCGCGGGCCGTCACGAGCGTGACCCCGACCGGCATCGTCGACGCCGAGGGCGACGAGTACCCGGTCGACGTACTGGTGCTCGCCACCGGCTTCCAGCCCACCAACTACCTGGCCTCCCTCGAGGTCACCGGGCGCGACGGCCGGACGCTGCACGAGGTCTGGCGCGGCGAGCCCGAGGCGTTCCTCGGCATGACCGTTCCCGGCTTCCCCAACTTCTTCATGCTCTACGGCCCCAACACAAACGGAGGGGAGATCATCTCCTTCTTGGAGCACCAGTCCTCCTATGCCGTACGGGCCATGAAGCGGATGCAACGCGAGGGGGTCACCGCCATCGAAGTGCGGCCCTCGGTCTTCCGCGCTTACAACCGCTGGATCCAGCGCAACATGCGGGGCACGGCGTGGGTCGTGAGCAACAACTACTACAAGGCGGCGACCGGCAAGATCGTCACCCAGTGGCCGCACGGTGCGCTGCTTTACCAGTTCCTGACCAACGTGTCGGGCCGCCTGTCCTCTACCGCCCGCCGTGCTGTGGGCGCCACGACGTCGCTCCCGCCGGCGCGGGAACCGGCTGTGCCCTCGACCGCGGCCTGAGCTCAGGGCGCGCCGGCCGCGGCCCGGCCGGCCAGGTAGCCCACCGTCAGGCCGTGGCCCAAAGGCCCACCGGGCCCGCCGTAGGCCGGGCCGAAGCAGCTGGCCGCGGCGTCGCCGGCGGCGTAGAGGTTGGGAATGGGCGTGCCGTCCACATGGCGGACCCGGCCGTGCCCGTCGGTCAACAGTCCGCCCGAGCAGCCGATGGCCCCGGGGTAGACGGCGAGCGCGTAGTACGGCGGTTGGTCGATGCGGCCGAGGGTCGGGCTCGGCTCCCGGCCGAAGTCGGCGTAGTAGCGGTCGAACAAGCTGTCGCCGCGCGCGAAATCCAGATCTGCGCCGTCGCCGACCATCTGGTTGAACCGGGACACGGTGCCGACCAGCGCATCGGGGTCGATACCCAGGAGGCGGGCCAGGTCTTCGAGGCTGTCGGCCCGGGTGAGCCAGGTGGGGTCGTCGTCGCCGGGCATGAGGGACAGCACCGCGTACGTGGCGCGGAAGCGCCCGTCGAACACCGCCCAGGCCGGATAGTTCTCGTATCCCGCGGCGACCGGGTCCCATGTCATGAAGGCGCGCCCGACGTCGGTGTAGGGGTGCGCCTCGTTGACGAATCGCTTCCCCTTGTGGTTGACCATGATGGTGCCCGGGAGCGAGCGCTCCCCGGCGACCATGCGCGCCAGGGGCTTGCCGCTGTAGTGCTCCCCGGGGATCGCCGCCGAGGGGAACCGCCACAGATCCCACATGTTGGCCAGGTCGGCGCCGATGGCGCGGCCCATGGTCAGCGTGTCCCCCTCGTTGGTCGGGCAGCTGAGCGGGTGGCTGACCGGTCCGGCGACGAATTGCGCGACCAGGCGCTCGTTCCATTCGAAGCCGCCGGCGGCGAGGATCGTCCCCTGGCGCCCCCGGACCTCGATCGCCGCGGCGCCCTCGGCGCTCGCCGCGACCCCAGTGACCCGCCGCCCATCCGTCAGCAGGGCGTGTGCGGGGGTCTCGAGGTGGATGTCGACCCCCGCGTCGACGCAGGCCTTCAACAGCCAGCCCGCCAGGGCGCGGCCCATGCCGATGTATCCGGCTTCGGTCCGTTCGGCCATCAGCGCGAGGTCCAGGCGCTCGGGATGGAACACGCCGTTCATCGCATCGAGCTCGCGCCACGACAGTGGCACCCCGAACCCGCTGGCCGGCCGGAGCCGCGCCAGCCAGTCACCCAGGAGGGCGCCCCGCAGAGGGAGGGGCGCCAGGCAGCGCCCTGTTGCCTTGGCCCCGTCGAATTCGGGGTGGTAGTCCGGCTTCTCGAGCGTCTCGAAGCGGATCTCGCTGCCTTCCTCCAAGAAGTCGACCATGGCGGGGCCCGCGGCGAGGACGGTGCGGGCATCCTCATCGCTGCGGCGGCCACCGGTGAGGCGCCGGATGTAGCGGAACGCCTCGTCGAGGGAGTCGGCCGTGCCCTCCTCGTGCATGTGCCGGTTGTCGGGCACCCACAACAGGCCGCCCGACAGCGCTGTCGTGCCGCCGATCAGCTCGCTCTTCTCGAGCAGCACCACCTCGGCGCCCGCCCGGCGGGCGGAGAGGGCGGCGGTGAGCGCGGCACCGCCGCTTCCCACCACCACGACGTCCGTCGAGATGCTCCCCGGGGTGTCCATGCGGTGACCTCCAAATAGGCGGGTGGGCAAGAGGGGCGGTGGGTCGTTTCGTGGCGCCGCGGGCCGTGCGCCGCTTCCGGGCACCCGATTTCCCGGCACCCGATGGTTGTGCCACTCCCCATCGGGATGCAGCCGTGACTTATATGATTATATAGTAAGCGGCAGTGGGGGCCCCGGGTGGGGCGGGACAATCGGCGCCCGCGGTGGGCAATCAGCAGATTCTCAGGAGGAGGGACAATCCGGATGGTTTCGACCTACGACCCGTTCCAAGTGGAGCAGCCTGACCGGACGTTCGCACGCCTGCACGAGTTGCGGGCCGAGGGCCCGATCGTGCCGATCGGCGACGGCATGTACTACGTCACCTCGTACGAGGAGGCCCGTCGCGTGCTGCGCGACGCCGAGCACTTCTCCAATGCCGAGGGCTTCCGCGCCCCCGGGGTCAGCGTGCCGGTCGAGGACCGCATGCTCGGGGAGCAGGACGCGCCCCAGCACCCCGGCGTGCGGCGGATCGTGATGAGCGCTTTCAACCCGGCGGCCATCCGGCTCGAGGAAGAATTCGTCCGGGACCGGGCCCGCGCCCTGCTCAGTGCGCTCGACACCCCGGGCACCGTCGACATGGTGCCGGCCTTCACGACCCCACTGCCCAACGATGCGACGGTCCACCTGCTCGGGTTCCCCATGGACGACGCGCCGCGGATCGCCGCCTGGAGCAAGGAAGTCATGGAGAGCGAATGGCCTGCCATGAACCGGACCGAGCGCGGGGAGGGCATGGAGGGGGCCTTCCCCGAGTACACGCGTTACGTCGACGCCTTCGTCCTGGACCTGCGCCAGGCCATCGCCGCGGGCACGGCCGGCGACAGCCTCATCGCCCGGCTCATCACCGCCGACGTGGGGGGCGAGCCACTTTCGCAACGTCAGATGCGGGCGCTGGTCTTCAATCTCCTCCTCGGCGGCCTGACCACCACCGCCCAGCTGTTGGGCAACGTGATCTACCAGCTGCTCGTCAGCGATTCCGTGGCGCCGGTCGCGGCGGCCAGTGACGCCGGGCGCGCCGCGTTCATCGAGGAGTGCCTGCGGGTGTACCCGCCCGTGATGCTCATCCCGCGCGGGTGCGTGGCGGAGACGACCGTGGCCGGGACGACCGTCAAGGCGGGCGAGCGGGTAATCGTGGGCTCGGCCTGCGTCAACCGCGACGAGGCCCTCTTCGACGCCAGCGAGGAATTCGACCCGGCGCGCCCCAACGGCGACCGCCATCTGACCTTTGGTTTCGGCCCTCACATCTGCGCCGGCGCGGCCATGGCCCGGTCGGTGGCGCTGATCGGCCTGGACGAGTTCCTGCGCTTCGCCCTACCCCGCAATGCCCGGCTCCCCGACGGGTTCACCTACGAGAACGTCCCCACCTTCTTCGAGTACGGGCCCAAGTCGATGCCCGTGATATTCGATGGTTCCCGGTGAGCGGACGCGCTAAAGTTCATCATCATCATTTAAGAGATAGCAACCTTGAGACGGCATGGGGAAGTCCCGGGCCGGGGCACTTTGGACGGGCCGCTGAGGCGGCGGTACCGAGCACACAGGGGGCATCCGTAAGTCGTGGCTGATTTCCTTCCGTTCATCGTGATCGGTGTCACCACCGGTGCCGTCTACGGCTTGGCCGGCGTCGGACTGGTGCTCACCTACAAGACCTCGGGCATCTTCAACTTCGCCTACGGGGCCATCGCGGCCATGGCCGTCTTCGTCTTCTACTACCTGCACAGCCAGCACGGGATGCCGTGGCCGTACGCAGCGGCCCTGGTCGTGTTCGTCATGTCGCCGATAGAGGGGCTGGGTCTTGAGCTGGTGGCGCGGATCCTCGAAGGGGCCACCGCCACCCTCAAGGTGGTGGCGACCGTCGGCCTCCTGCTGATCGTGGTGGGGGTGGGCACGCTGTGGTACGGCAGCGCAGACGTCAACTTCCCGCCCTTCCTCGACACCAACACCGTGCACTTCCTCGGGGTGAACATCGGGTTTGACCAGATCACGGTGATGGTTGTCTCGGTGATCGCCACCGCACTCCTGTATTACTTCTTCCGCACCGTCCGGATCGGCGTGGCCATGCGCGGCGTGGTGGACAACCCCGATCTCGTCTCCATGACCGGGACCAACCCGGTGGCCGTGCGCCGCTGGGCCTGGATCATCGGCACCATGTTCGCCTCCTTGGCCGGGCTGCTGCTCGCTCCCTCGCTGAGCCTCAACGCCGAGGTCATCGTGTTGCTGGTCGTGCAGGCCTTCGGGGCGGCGGCCATCGGCTACTTCTCCAGCCTCCCCCTCACCTTCGCCGGCGGGATCATCGTCGGCGTCATCACCGCCATCGCCACCAAGTACGCCGCCGACGTCACTTGGCTGGATGGGCTTTCGGCCGGCCTGCCCTTCGTGATCCTGTTCATCGTCCTCATCGTCACGCCACGCCGGCTGCTGGTCGAGCGGCGCATCACGACCACGTTGGCGATCCGGCGCTCGTGGCACGCGCCGACGCGGATGCGGCTTTTGGCCGGCGCCGCCGCCCTGGTCTTCTTCTGCTTCGTCCCCAGTTTCGTCGGCGTGCAACTCGCCACGTGGTCGTCCGCCCTCGTCTACATCATGTTGTTCCTCTCTTTGGGCCTCTTGGTGAAGACGTCGGGCCAGATCTCGCTGTGCCACCTGGCCTTCGCCGCGGTCGGGGCGTCAGCCTTCGGTCATCTGACGGGGAGTTACCACGTCCCCTGGCTGGGCGCGCTGGCCCTGGCCGGGCTCATCGCGCTCCCGGTAGGCGCGTTGGTCGCCATACCCGCCATCCGGCTCTCGGGCGTCTTCTTGGCCCTGGCCACCTACGGCTTCGGGATATTGCTCGAGCAGATGTTCTACGAAACCGGGATCATGTTCGGACCCACGACCGGCGGTATCACGACGCCGCGCCCGGACATCACCATCCTCGGGTGGCATCTCTATACGGACAAGGGGTTCTACTACCTGCTCCTGCTCTTCGTCGTGCTCACCGTGGCGGTGGTCCAGGCGATCCTCCGCGGGCGCATGGGGCGTCTGTTGAAGGGACTGGCCGACTCGCCGGTGGCGCTCGAGACCCACGGCGCGACAACCAACGTCATGAAGGTGCTGATCTTCTGTATCACGGCCAGCATGGCGGCCATCGCCGGGGCGCTGTTGGCGTCCCTCTTCAGCTACGGCATCGGCACCAACTACGCGTCGTTCAACTCGCTGGTGATGGTGGCGATCCTGGTCATTGTGGTGATGGGCGACCCCTGGTACGCCGTCCTCGCGGCGGTCGCCTACGGCATCGTGCCGGGGTACATCACGGTGACGAACATCGGGACCTACCTCCAGATCATCTTCGGGTTCTCTGCCGCCACGTTCGCCCTGCAGATGAAATGGGCGCCCTCGGTGCCCCTGCCCGTGCGCAATTTCATCGACCGGCTGGGTGGCCGCAAACCCGAGGCGGCCCTCTCGACCGAGGAATTCGACACGTACGTCTCTCAGGCGGCGGCCAGCGAGATGCAGAGTGCGCGCTCGGATCGCGAGCTGGCCGAGCGCACCCCTGCCACGGCGTCGGCCAAGTCCGGGCTGTCTGTGCAAGGGCTCGAGGTGCGCTTCGGCGGCGTGCGTGCCGTCGACAACGTCACCCTCGCTGCACCAATGGGGCGGATCACCGGGCTGATCGGCCCCAACGGGGCGGGGAAGACGACGACATTCAACGCGTGCTCCGGTCTGCTGCGGCCGACCGCCGGTGCTGTCTTCCTGCACGACCGGGATGTGACGCGGCTCGGCCCGGCCGGGCGGTCCCGGTTCGGTCTCGGCCGGACGTTCCAGAAGGCGGAGCTGTTCAATACCCTGAGCGTGCGGGAGAACGTGGAGCTGGGTCGGGAGGCCTCCATGGCCGGCGCCAACCCGCTGACGCAACTGGCCGGGAGCCGTCGCGACCGTGCCGTCGTGCAGCGCGCGGTCGACGAGGCCATGGAACTGACCGGGATCGGGCCGCTGGCCGACCTCCAGGCGGGGCTGCTCCCCACGGGGCAACGCCGCCTGGTCGAGTTGGCCCGCACCTTGGCCGGGCCGTTCGACCTGCTCTTGTTGGACGAGCCTTCCGCCGGTCTCGATGCCGGCGAGACGGTCAGCTTCGGCAACGTGTTGAGCGGCGTGGTCGCCGAGCGCGGCGCGGGCATCTTGTTGGTCGAGCACGACATGGCGCTGGTGCGCCAGGTCTGCGCCCACATCTACCTGCTGGACTTCGGCCGCCTGGTCTTCGAGGGGACAGCGGAGGAGATGCTCAACAGCGACGTCGTGCGGGCGGCGTACCTCGGGTCCGAGGCCGCCGATGGCGGCGTGGAGCAGGCGATCTTGTCCGAAGAGGTCATCGAGCCGGCCTGATCCGCCAGGACAACGCGCGAGAGGGAGAACATCGTGTTGGAGTTGGAGAACATAACCGCCGGCTACGGGGACACCGTGGTGCTGCGCGACGTGAGCATCTCGGTTCCCGACGGCAAGGTAGTGGCCCTGCTCGGGCCGAACGGCGCCGGCAAGACGACGTTGCTCCGCGTGGCGTCGGGGCTGATCAAGTCGATGAGCGGGCGCGTCGAACTCAACGGCGAGGATGTCACCGGCCGGCGCCCGTACTACATGTCCAGAAGGGGGCTCTGCAATCTGCCCGAAGGCCGTGGCATCTTCCCGTCGTTGACGGTACGGGACAACCTGATATTGCAGTCGCCCAAGGGCAAGGAGAGCGCCACGATTGAACGGGCGGCGGAGTCGTTCCCCGCCTTGGCGACCCGTATGAAGCAAACGGCGGGCAGCCTCAGTGGTGGGGAGCAGCAGATGCTCGCTCTTGTGCGCACGTTCGCCTCCGACCCGAAGATCGTGGTGGTCGACGAGGCCTCCCTCGGCCTCGCGCCCATCATCGTGGACCGCATCTTCGAGACGCTCGCCCAGATCGTCGCCACCGGCGTGTCCGTGCTGCTCGTCGAGCAGTACGTCACCCGCGCCCTCGCCCTGGCCGACACGGCCTGCCTGCTCAACCGGGGCCAGGTGGTCTTCACCGGGCCGGCCAACGAGCTGGAGGGCGACGAGATCTTCGAGCGCTACTTCGGCATCGAGATCAGTGCGTAAGAGGCTGGCGTGACCCAGCGCTACGAAGTGATCTCGTGCGACGGGCATCTCGAGATCCCGCCGGACGCCTGGATCCGGCACGTGCCGGCGGAGCACCTGGACCGGGCGCCGCGGCTGATCAAACTCCGCACGGGTGGCGAAGGGTGGATCGTCGAGGGCAGCCCCCTCATCCACAACGGCCAGAACGTGGCCGCCGGCCGCCCGCTCAAGGTGAAGGGTGGCTCGTACTGGGAGGCCGACGGGACCACGCCGGTGCCGGGCACCGGCGACGCGCGCCAGCGCCTCCGCGAGCAGGACCGCGACGGGATCGACGCCGAGGTGCTCTACCCGCCGGTATTCATCTCGCGCTTCATTGAGAACATCGAGGACGGCGAGGCCTATGTGGCCATGGTGCGCGCCTTCAATGATTTCTTGGCCGAGGACTACTGCGCCGTGGCGCCGGACCGCCTCATCGGCAACGCCGTCATTCCCGCCTCCGGTGTCGAGGACGCCATCGCGGAGCTGAAGCGGGCCCGCGCCATCGGGCTCCGCAGCATCTGCCTGGGTTCTTTCCCCAACGGGTCCGGCTCCCCGGCGCCCGAGGACGACCTGTTCTGGCGGGCCGCCATCGACCTCGGCATGCCCATCTCGGCGCACTCGGCGATGGGGGACCGCTCCAACCCGCTTCTGGTCCAATCGGCGCGGGGAACGTTCGACCTCGAGATGTCGATGCTGTCGAGGACCATGCCGCCACCGGTCGTCGGCATGGTGCGGATGATCCTCTCGGGGGTGCTCGACCGCTTTCCCGAGCTGCGGGTCTACTTCGCCGAGACCAACGCCAGCTGGATCCCCGGATTGCTCTACATGCTCGATGACTCGTACTCCATCTTCCGCCACTGGTACGGCGTGGACCTGGCCATGGCTCCCAGCGAGTACATCTGGCGCCACTTCTCCTTCGGCATCGTGCGCGACCCGCTGGCGCTGCGCATGCGCGACCTGCTCGACCTCGACCACATCATGTGGGGCTCGGACTTCCCCCACTCGGTCTCGTCCTTCCCCGAGTCACCGCGCTGGCTCGACGAGATATTCGCGGGCTGCCCCGACGAGGTACGCCACAGGGTGCTGGTCGAGAACCCGTGCTCCTTCTTCGGCCTCGACCCCGACGCCGAATTGACCTCGACGCCGAATTGACCCCGGGGCCGGCTCAGCGGGGCCGGAAGTACGGCAGCGTGATGTCGGCTGTCAGGGGGTGGAACTCGACCTCGACGGCCTGACCGACGTGCACGGCATCGTGCGCGCAGCCCACCAGGTTGGACAGCATCTGCCACCCTTCTTCGAGGTCGACGATGATCGGTACGTAGGGGACAGTGAAGGCCGGGGTCTGGGGCCGCCACACGATCGTCCAGCTGTACACGCTGCCGCGCCCGGTGCTCGGCGCCCACTGCAGCTGGCGCGCACCGCAGTGGGCGCAGACCAGAGCCGGCGTGTGGGTGGCGCCGGCGCACACGTCGCAGCGCTGGAAGAGGAGTTCGCCCCGCGACAGGCCATTCCAGAAAGGCTGCGACAGTGCCGTGGGATGCGGGTGCGGGATGGCACCGCTCTGGGGGACCAGCAGGGTCACGGGCGTTCCTTTCCGAGCAGCAGCACGTCGGTGAAGAGGGCCCCGGCGCCGCCGCCCGAGCACAGCGCCACCGCGGCCCCTTCGACCTGGCGGGTGGGGCACTCGCCCCGCATCTGCTGCGCGCCGCGGATGGGGCGCTGGAGCATCTGGGCCTGCGCCCCGGCATGGCTGAACGACATGAGCCCGCCATCGGTGGTGACCGGGTAGCGACCGCCCACCTCGATCGTCCCGTCGAGCACGAACGCACCGCCTTCGCCTTCCCCGCAGAAGCCGAAGGCCTCGAACTGGCGGATGATCTCGAAGCTGAAGGGGTCGTAGAACTCGCAGACGTCAACGTCGCTCGGGCGGAGCCCGCACATGGAGAAGGCGGTGCGCGCCGCCGCCCGCCCCACCCAGCCGTTGACCAGGCGGGGGTCCCCCCTGCCGTCGAGATCGAAGCTGGGCGGGTTCTGGTAAGCGGGGCCATAGTGGTCGGTGCTGCCGCCGAGGACATAGACCGGCGGCTGCGCCAGATCGCGGGCGATGTCGGCGCGGGTGAGGACCAGCGCGCATCCTCCCTCCGACGTCATGGAGCAGTCCAGCAAGTGGAAGGGGTCGGCGATCATGCGGCTGTCGAGGATGTCCTGGGGGGTGAACGGCCCCCGCCCGAAGTAGATGGCCTCGGGGTTGACGTGGCCGTTGTTGCGGATGGTGGCGGCAACAGTGGCGAGGGACTCCGCAGTCGTGCCGTAGACCTCCATGTGCCGGCGCGCGATGAGCGCGAACTCAGCGGCCGTGAACATGCCGAAGCCCACCACGAATTCGTTGGCCGGACGGGTCCATGGCGCGGTGGCCGCGCGCTCGGTGTACGTCCCGGCGGAGCCTGCGGCGATGAGAACGGTGCGGGCGAAGCCGGCGGCGATGGCCGAGGCGGCCTCGAGCACCGCGGGGATGCCCGCGCCGGACATCGAGCGCCACACTGGTCCGATGCGGTGCTGGTAGACGAAGTCGGTCGCACCGCCGCCGCCGATCACGCCGTCGATGTCGCGCGGGGTCAGGCCGGCATCGGCGATGGCACCGAGTGCCGCCTCCATGGCGATGGAGCTGCCGTTGTGACCCTCGAGCACGCGGGCTTGGCGCGTGTTGTGGATCCCTGCGATGGCCACGTCGTGGAACGGGTGGTCTTTCATCCTCTCCTTCCCGCCGTCCTCATGGGCCGACGAGTTCCTCTCCGATGATGCCCTGATGGCGCAACGTGGCACGGGCGTCTGTATCGAGGCCGAGCTCGCCCAGTACCTCGTCGTTGTGCTCACCCAACAGCGGCGAGGGCGCACGGACCCACTTCTCGACGCCGGTCAGGGAGAAGGGAAGACCCGGCACCCGGTGCGTGCCTGTCACGGGGTGCTCCTCCACTTCGAAGAGGCCCCGGTGGCGCAACTGCGGATTGTCGATCACCTCGGGAGGGGCGATGACGACAGCCGCTGGCACGCCGCCCTCGACGAGCCGCTCGACCAGGGTGGCGGCCTCCCACTCCCGGGTCGCCGTCGCCAACCACTGGTCGAGGGCGTCGTGGTCGGTGCGGTCGATCGCCGGGCCGAGCACGGTGCGCAAGCTTGCCCACTGGTCGTCGTTCTCCACCTCAATCGCCACCCAGGTGTCGTGCCCCGCACACGGATAGATGCCGCGGGGGACCGATCCTTCGGGGCTGCGATTGCCGAGACGGGCCGGGACCTCTCCGGTGAGCTGGCAGATGATGGTCGACAGCGCGGCCGCGTTGAGGGCTGCCTCCACCATGGTGGCCTCGACCAGGTAGCCGCGCCCGCTGGCACCCCGGGCGCTCAGGGCCACCAGGGCGGCGAAGGTGGCGTGCAACCCGGCGATGGGGTCACCGGCTCCGCCGACCAGCACCGGCGAACCGTCCGGCCATCCGGTCGCCGCGGCCATGCCGGTCAACGACTCCATCGTCTGGGCGAAGCCCGGGCGGTCCCGCCAGGGCCCGTCGAGTCCGAACGCCGGCATGCGGACGAGGCTCAGCCGGGGATTGGCGCGCTGCAGCCGGCCCCAGTCCATTCCGAACTGGTCCATCACCCTCGGAGTGAAGTTCTCGACGACGAGGTCGGCGGTTGCGCACAGTGCGAGTGCGACCTCGAGACCTTCGGGGCGGCCGAGGTCGAGAGTGATGCCCCGCTTGTTGGTGTTGACCGCATGCGCCAGCGGGCCCCACTCCCACCACTGGGGGTCGCCTGGCCGCATGGTGCTGGCGAAGCGCATGAGATCAGGGCGTGCCACCGACTCCACCTTGATTACGTCGGCGCCGAGGAACGCCAGCGCCTGGGTGGCACAGGGGCCGGCCCACCAGGCGGTCAGGTCGACGACCCGGATGCCGGCCAGGGGTAGTTCGTCGGCTCGTTCGCCGCCGCCGCCGTCGTCATCATCACCGTCGCCGCCCACCGTCTCGGCCCGAGGCCGTTGCTCCCAGTCGACCGAGCCATCGTGCGCGCCCGGTTCGGGCACGGGCCCGAACGGGCGCGGCTCGAGGCCATGGAGGCGAAAGGGGATGCGCGGTTGGCGGAAGCGCCCGGAGGGATGGTCCACCAGCACGCCGCGGGCGACGAACTGCTCGAATCCCGGCACGGACGCACCGTCGAGCACCGGTGCCACAGGGATGCGCAAGAGCCCTGCCTCCTCCAATATGGTCGCCGACGGACGTGGGCGGGTGTAGGCCCGCGTCATCTCCCAGAACTCCTGGCGGTGCGTGAAGCGCGCACCTGCCCCGGTGTAGCGCTCATCGGTCGCCATCTCGGGATGGCCGATGAGGACGGCGAAGTCGGCGAACTGCTGGGCGCTGTTCGTGGTGAAATTGACCCAGCCGTCGGCGGTCGGCTCAATGGAGGGCACCTCGATCCGGCGCGTTGCCGCGACCATGGGGTCGCGCCCACAGGCGACCGCGAACTCGGCGAACACGGAAGGGAAGGTGACCATCCCCACCGCCATGCAGTCGAAGACCGCCACGTCCACGTGGCCCCCCGTGCCGGTGCGCGCGGCGCGCCACCACGCCGCCAGGGCCCCGATGGCGGCATACGTCCCGGTCAGCCATTCGCCCAGGCGCCCCCCGGCGGACAGTGGCGTCTCGCCGGGCAGGCCGCGCCCGCCGGCCGATCCGCAGGCCGCCTGGAGCGTGAACTCGGTGGCCGGGCGGCCCACCCATGGGCCCGACAACCCGAAGGGGGTGAGGCTGACGACGACCTGTCCCGGTGCGGCCCTCCGTGCCGCGGCCACATCGAAGTCCCCACCGGCGACGACGACGTCTGCCCCGCGCACCAGGGGCGCCTCGTGACCGCGCCACACCGATCGCTTGGACGTGTGCAAGAAGTCGAAGAGGCCGGGTCGGGCGGGCCAGCGGGCCGCGGCGTCGCCCGGCGTCTCGACCGTCACCACGTCAGCGCCGGCGTCGGCGAGCAATTTGGTGCAGTAGGCGCCGGCGAGCACCCCCGTCAGATCCACCACGCGCACGCCCTCGAGCGTCATCGGCGCGCGGGCCTCATGGTCATGCTGATGCCGCCGCCGATGCCGATGCCGGCGCTCATGCTGATGCCGCCGCCGCTCCCGCCGCTCCCGCCGCTCCTCACGCCGATGCCGGCGCCGGCGCCGGCAGGGCGATGTGGTAGAGCCGCGCCGCGTTGGCTCCCATGATGCCCTGCCGTGCCTCGGGATCGTCCAGCTGTGCCAGTGCGTCGGCGGCGAACGCCAGCCCGTCGGGGTAGGTGCACGTCGGGTGCGGGTAGTCGGTCTCGAACATGAGGTGCTCCCAGCCGAGGACCTCTATCGCCTCGGGGATCCCCCGGCGCTCGAACCAGAAGCAGGTGTGGAACTGCCGGCGGAAATACTCCGAGGGCGCCATGGACAGGTGCGCCACGGCGGCCGTGGTCATCTCGCCCACCTGGTAGTCGAGCGCCTGGAGGACGAAGGGGATCCAGCCGGCACCGCTCTCGACCGAGACGACCTGCAGGGCGGGGAACCGCTCGAGCACGCCCGAGTAGATCAGGTTGCCGATCACCGCGGCGTTGTTGATGTAGAGCATCGACGAGCCCAAACCCATCTTCAACTCGTCGTTGAGCGACGGCCACGACACCGTGCCGAACCACGACATGTCCGAATCGCTGGCGCCGATGTGGAAGTTGACCGGGAGCCCGAGATCGCTGGCGGCCTCCCACACCGGGTCCCAATGGGGCGAGCCCAGGTCGGGGAGGCCGTGCTCGTGGGGCGCGGACGTGGTGTTGATGCCGTGCAGTCCGAGCTGTGCCATCCGGCCGACCTCGTGCACCGCCAGCTCGATGTCCCAGAAGGGCAGGACGCCCATCGGCACCAACCGGCCACCCGACTGCTCCTGGATCTCGGCCATGGCATCGTTGTAGATCTCGACCGCCAACCGGCGCAGGGCCGGATCGTCCATTTCACCGAAGCGCTGGCCGCCGAACCCGACGGTGTTGGGGTAGACGATCTCGGCCCAGATCCCCTGCTCGTCCATCATCTGCAGCCGATCGGGGACGCAGTGGGCCCCCGTGTGGATGTCCTCGATGCCCCAGGAGAGGAACGTCATCCCCGGCACCTTGACCCCGTCGCGCCCGACGACGCCCGCCGCGCCGGCGCGCCCGAGCGTGATGCCGTCGACGACCCAGGTCGGTCTCCCGTCGACGTCGCGCACCTGGGGCACGCGGTCGCGGTAGGCCGCCGGGGCGCGCGCCGTCCACAGGTCGTGCGGCTCGGTGAGATGCGTGTCCGCGTCAATGATCGTCAGTCCCTCGAATCCCGGCGTGCGCATTTGGACCCCTTTCCTCCCGCCGCTCATGCTGCCAGCGCCCGCAGGGCTGGCAGCACCTCTTCGGCCAGGCAGTGGTGCGCCTGGCGCTGTTGGCGCGGCTCAGCGGCGTCGCGGCCCTCGACCAGCAGTACCCGGTCGAGGCCGAGCGCGGCCAGCTCGGACAGGCGCGCCACGCAGTGCGCCGGCGTGCCCACCACGCCGAACCGGTCCACGAAGGCGTCGTCGAGGTGGCGCAGATGGCGGGGTGGGGGCGCGCCCGTCCCGGCAGATTCGCCCGGGTGCGCCGTGCTGTGCCCGGTGTGGATGTAGTCGGCCGCCACGGCCTCCACCACGGCACGGTCGGACGCGTCCAGGTTTGTGGCCGGTGCGCCGGGCATCCCCGAGAAGTGGGCGTAGGCGGCGAGCGGCCCCCGGGCGAGCTGCCGGGCCACCCGGGCGTCGGGGTGGGCGGTCACCACCAGGTAGGCGCCGAGGCCGAGCGGCCCTGCGGTGGGGGAGGCCTCCCGGCGGGCGGCGCGGGCCACGCCCACGGCCCAGGCGATGCGGTCGGGGAGCGCGCCGACGTTGACCGTGACCCGTTCGGCCAGGCGCCCGCCCAGGGCCAGCATGCGCGGTCCGGTGGCGGCCACGTCGACCGGGACCTTGGGTTGGCCCGACCGGGCGATCCAGGGGATCTCACTCGGGTACCCGTCCATGTCGACGACCTCGGACCGCAGGTAGCGCTGGAGCTGCGCCGTGAAGCGGTCGGTGACCTCCACCGGGGCGGGCCCGCGGCCCAGGTGACCGAGCGACGAGTCGCCGCGGCCGACCCCGAGCACGGCGCGCCCGGCGGACTCGACCTGGACGGTGGCGATGGCGGCCGCGGTGACGGCCGGGTGCCGTGTCACCGGGTTGGTGACCCCGACCATCAACCCGAGCCGCTCGGTGTGGGAGGCGGCGAGGCACAGCCCGGCGAAGGGATCGGCGGCCAGGTTCTGCGTGTCCCCGAAGCTGATGCCGTCGAAGCCTTCCGACTCGGCCGCCTCCCCGCAGGCGATCGCCGTGCCCGGAACGTGCACTGACGCCAACCACACCTCGAGCATCCGCCCCCCTCCGCCGCGCCCCCGCCACGATCGGGGCCGTTGCGTGTTGTCGCAATCACTATGACGACGCCACCCTACGGTGAGGGTCGCGTGGTCCACAAGAAGCCGCCCTCTGGCTCTGCCCCGTGCCACCGCGGGACCGCCCGTCGCCACCCTCCGGCGGACGCCGTCCGGCGCGTTGACGACCCCGAAGGCGCCTCCTAAGGTGTAGAGGATTGATAAAACGAGAGAACGGTGGGGGTAGGGCATGGGTGCGGTGGAGGACTACATCGAGTACTACGGCTCCCACCAATGGGACCAGCTCAAGACCATCTTCGACGCCGGCGATTTCAAGCGGACCGGCCCCTACCTCGATGTGTTCACCGACGTGACCCAGTACGTGGACTTCCTCGAGGAGGTCGTCCCCACCATGGGGGCCGACTACGAGCTCCAGGTGGAGCGGATCGTCTATGCCCCCGGCGAGAAGGTGGCGTTCGCCCAGTTGATCGAGCATCTCGAGCTGGACGGCGAGATGACCGACATCCCCGAGACCATCGTCTTCGACCTCAACGACGAGGGGCTGATCCGCCGGATGAGCCTCTACCTCAAGCAACCCGGCGCCCTGGCTCCGGTGGGCGGCACGGACGCCATGGGCACCGTGGAGGGCTGAGATGCCGACCAGGAGGGCCTCGCCAGGCGGCCCTGCCTCCTCCCGGAGGGCACACGGTGCTTGACCTGCTGCTCGAGGGCGGCACGGTGGTCGATGGCACCGGCGCAGAGGGGTTCCTGGGCGACGTCGGCGTACGCGACGGCCGGATCGTCGCCATAGGCACCGTTGACGAACCGGCCCGCCGCACGCTCAATGCGACCGGCCGTGTTGTCGCGCCGGGCTTCGTCGACCCCCACACCCACTACGACGCGCAGATCCTCTGGGACGGGGGTGTCAGCCCCTCGCCGCTCCACGGTGTGACGACCATCGTCGGGGGCAATTGCGGCTTCACCATCGCCCCCGTGTCGCCGTCGACCACGGACTACATCATGCGGATGCTGGCCCGGGTCGAAGGGATGCCCGTCGCTACGCTCGAGGCTGCGCTGAATTTCCGCTGGAGCACGTTCGGGCAATGGCTCGATGTGCTCGAGGGCGCGATCGCCGTCAACGCCGGGTTCCTCGTCGGCCACTCCACCATGCGCCGGCTGGTCATGGGTGAGTCAGCGGTGGGCACGGTGGCCACCGAGGAGCAGGTGGCGGAGATGATGGCGCTCGCCCATCAGAGCATGGACGCCGGGGCTCTCGGTTTCTCGACCTCGCGGGCGGGCTCGCATCGCGATCACCGTGGGGACCCGGTGCCGTCGCGCCACGCCAGCATCGAAGAGACGCTCGCCCTGGCCTCGACCGTGCGCGACCATGCGGGGACGATCATGGAGATCGTTCCCACGGCAGAGTTCTATTTCACCGACGACGACATCGCGCTGATGACCGACATGTCGCTGGCCGGGCGCCGCTCGGTCAACTGGAACCTGCTCGGCGTGCTCGGGGGCGAGGAGAAGATCCGTAACAAGATGGCCTCGGCCGACCACGCCCAGGCGCGCGGCGCGCGGGTGATCCCGCTGACCCTCCCTGACCCCCAAGCGATGCGCCTCTCCTTCGAGACGGGATTCGTCTACGACATGCTGCCGGGCTGGGGCGACGTGATGACGATGCCGCATGCCGACCGGGTGCGGTCCCTGCGCGATCCGCAGGTGCGCCGGCAACTCGAGGACGGGAGCCGCGGCGGGCCCTGGTGGGCGGTGTGGGAGGACACCACCTTCTCCCAGACTTTCGCTCCCGCCAATGCCCGCTGGGAAGGGCGCACCGCGGGCGAGGTGGCGCAAGAGCGGGAGACCGGCGTGTTCGACGCGCTGTGCGACGTGATCGTCGCCGACGACCTGCGGACCGGGCTCGTGCCGCTCTCCATCGACGACACCGACGAGAACTGGCGCCTGCGCAGCGAGTTGTGGAGGGATCCCCGGGTGGTGGTCGGCGGGTCCGATGCCGGGGCCCACCTCGACACGATCTGGACCTTCAACTGCATCTCCTCGTTGGTGGGCCCCTCGGTGCGCGACCGCGGCCTCATCGCGCTGGAGGAGGCGGTCCGCCTGGTCACCGACGTGCCGGCCCGGATGTACGGGCTCATCGACCGGGGACGCCTGGAGGTGGGCTGGCACGCCGACATCGTGGTCTTCGACCCCCGCACATTGGCGCCCGAGCCGGTGCGCGCCGTGGACGACCTCCCCTCAGGTGGCTGGCGGTTGACCGGCGGCGCCCGCGGGATGGATCACGTGTTCGTCAACGGCGTCGAGATCGTGTCCCACGGCGAGTACACGGGTGCGCGGCCGGGCACCGTCCTGCGTTCGGGTCGCTCCACGCGCACGGTGCCGATCCCCGCCGACGCGTGAGCGCCGAGTCGCCGCGTCCGTAAGGCGGCTTGTGACCCGGAGTCGGTCTCGCTAACGCGATACTTGTGTCGCGGGTGTCCCGCAACGGGCGCAGTTGTTCGCACCCTCGAGCGGAGTACCGCACTGCATACAGAAGATGGCGGGCCGCTCCCTGGAGCCGCAGTGGTGGATCGCCTGGGCGTTGACGGCTCGCTCCTTGCCGCACCAACTGCAGTAAATGACACCGTCCTCATTCTTGGGTTGGAACGCTGGATCTGGGGCGACGTTGCGGTGAGCCATCGCTGCCGCACCGGAGTTCGAAGCGGGCTCCGGAATCGGACCGCTCGGAACCGTCGCCGCAACTCCGACCGTCACCGGCTCAGCCCGTGAGTTCGTCACCGAATTGCTGTCGGCCGAAACGAAAAGTCGGTCGTACTCTTTGTTGCGGAACCAGAGGTGGAATTCCGGCAGGTGGATATAGCTTCCCGATCGCTGAATGGTCGAGTTGGCCAATACCGCGTGCGGCAGCACGGTTAGGATTTTTCTCGGGCGACCATTGAACTCGCTGCGAGCAAGGACAGCCATTCCCTCGTTCGTCATCGTTACCGAAGCCGGTCGGTCGATTGCTCCGAAGATGGCGACCAGGAGTACCACGCCTAGCACGCCAGGATAGATTATGAGCCCGAACACGACGAAGGACAGTGCAATCGCAACGCCAAGTATCATCACTATAAGCGCGGCTGTTCGCCGCGGATCCGGTCCGATGAGCCCGGTGCAGTATCCGTGGGCTTCTGTGCCGGCACCGAGCAGTTGCTCGGATCTCTGTCGCCCCTTCAATCGAGCTCTCTTGGTCATGGCCATTGGTCGGTGCTCATTTTCGTGCGCGCGTCGGTCGGGATTGTTCCGGCCGGTGACCAGGGGGGCGTCGGGGGCGCTGGAAGTCCGACGAGGGGGAGCCCTCTGTAGGGGCCGCTTCGGGGCGGCACGCCGCGCAGGGCGATCGGGTACTTTCTCCTTCGCCCGATGACGAACATCGCAATGGTTGCGAGGAGGCCTCCACCCAGGATCGCGGTCCCCGACCAGTTCCATTGTGTTCCCGGTGTGCCGGCCGGAGAATCCGGGGCAATTGCAAACTGGCTGTTCGCCATGGCGATCGCGTCTGCACCGAACAGGTCACCAGACGATGAGGCGATGTCGATCTCGAATGCGGTGTTCCCTTTTGCAAAGGCCACGACATACTCGGAGAGCGGTGTACCCGATGACGACGTCTGCACCGCAGCACCAGCTGCGCCAGGAATACCCGGTACCGCCAATGGTGTCGCTCCGGCCTGCCTTTGTATCGCGCCATCCAAACCGTCTATAAACGAGCTCTCGAAGGGGGCGCTTTTGAACTGGAAGGCAAGAATGAGAACGACGTCTCCGTTCTTGGGCTGACGACTCCACGTGCGTACGTAGGCGGTCACGTCGCCGCTGGCCAGGCTCTGTCCCAGCGCGTTGGTTCCGTCGGCAGCGCTTCCCAGGACCAGACCAAGGTTGGACTGAGTGAGGGGACCGTTGTAGGGACCCGGTGCCGCGGCGACCAACCCCGGTTCGGGCTCCGCGAGAATGATCGATGAGAGACCGCCCGAGGCGCCGGCCCCTGGTGCAGCGAACAAGAGGCCGGGACTCGTCACCAACCCTACGACTGCCACCTTGCCGATGAGGCGCCACGCGACATGCGAACGACTCGGCACCGGAGTGGTCCTCATAGCTGGTTTGCCCGCCTCTTTTCGTTCGCTCAGCGAAGTCTTCCGCTGAGAACCCAACTCGAAGCGAATGGTTTCCCAACTCCCACCCAACTGGCGGATCGAAACGAACGCCTGCGCCCTCATTGGAGCGACGATGGCGAAATGCGTTGCAATACGCCGGGGAGTCGAGGAGCTTCTCCCACGGCTCTCGTAGGCTGGTGAGTAGGACGATGCCGCACGGGGCGGCTCTGATGGTGACCGGTTCGCGCAACCCGTGTGCACGAGCACCTCGGTGTCAACGGGGGAGGGAGAGGAAGTCGACCTCGCGATTGAGCCTTGCGCTCCCGAAGACTCTTCGGCGAGGAGTAGATGTCGTTCACCAGCGATCGACCGCGCATCGCGACCCCCTGGCGGTCGCCGGTTTCGTCAGCTGCTTGCGTCGCGAGCGAGCAGAGGCACAAGCACCTCGGCGTTCGGGCTGCCCCAGCCGGTCACAGGATCCCACCCGGGACCTGCTTGGTAGCCGGTGATCGTCTCGGGGGGGAACTCGGCCGTGTTGTTGCCCACCGTGATGTCGTGGAAGGCCTGGTGGTAGGACGAGCTGCTGGCGATCTGGTAAATGGCCGGGTTGACGAAGCCGAGGTGGCGATTGGCGTACTGGTCGGCGAGCGCGATGATCCCGGCCCAGGTGGGCGCGCTGGCACTCGTGCCGCCGTGCCCGCTGATCGTGTAACCCCTGCTGGCATTGCTCGTGACGACCGGAAACCCGGTGTGGGTGTTGGCGTCGGCGGCGACGTCGGGGACGCCGCGCATTGCGCCAATGCCGTGGACACCGTTCTGGTAGGAGGGCCGGCCGAAGAGATGGCTGAACCCCCCGCCCGACGCCTGAAAGAGGGAGCCCGGGTCGCCGTAGGGGAGGCCCCAGGCGGTCTCGCCGATCCAGGCGCCGGTCGTGTGGCTCGCGTCGAGTGTGGTGCCCCCGACGCTGAGAACGAGCGGGTCGGAGGCGACGAGGCCCACCTCCTTCATCGGGGTGGAGCTGGGACCGGTGCCGCCGAGGGCCGTGATGAGGGCGCACGGCTCGCCGGCCGCGCCGACGTCGCCGCTGGCCGCGACGACGGTGACGTCGTGGGCGTCGTCGTCCTCGAGCGCTGCGTTCAGCTCGTCGAGCTGGGCGCGGTCGACGCAGTGCTCCCCGCCGATCTGCCCGGCCGGGCTGAGGGAGATGATGCCGCCCTCCGAGGCGCCCAGCCGCAGGGCGGCGACCGACGCGGCGACGGCGTTGTCCGCGTTGTTCAGGGAGGTTCCTTTGACCAAGAGGATGGTGAGCGCTGCGCCAGGTGCTACCGAGTGGACGATTTCGGCGTCCAAGACCTCCTCCCCAAAGGCGAACCAGGGGTGCGCGGGGTGGGGGATGGTGCTCACCACCTTGAGGCTCGGCGCCGGCAGGTGGAACAGGCGGTCGAAGGCGGCGAAGTCCTGGCGCAGATCGGTCACTCGTGGTGGGGAGAGCTGCGACTCGGCCAGCTCGGGCAGCACTACGGTCTCGCCCCGGCCGTCGATGCCGCGCGCAAGGAGCGGCTGGACGCCGTAGGCGACCTCGAGCTGCGCCGGTGTGTAGCAGGTGGTCACCGACGTGCAGTCGGCGGTCCCGCCCGTGGGCTCTGCTTGTAATCCCCGCCCGGTAGCGGAGCCGGCTGGCGCGACGCTGCCGGCAGCGACGAGCATGGAGAGCGCCGCGGCACTGGCGACGAGGAGGCGCATTGGAGGAGTCAACAAGGCTCCGATCCAGCGCGGGCCGCGACGAAAAGCACTGCGGGCGCGAGCGCGAAATCGAGCACGCCGAGGCGGACGACAGATGACCAGGGGGACGGGCGTCGACTTCTCACTCGATCGCCTGGTGTGCCATGGTCGACGGCTCACGGCCCGCGAAGAGCCAACCGACGATCGCCGCGAACGCCGGCATGCCGAGGAGGATGAGGAGGAGGTCCGCGACGGGAATGTTCCCGAGCGCCCCGATCCCCCCGTTCAGCGAGTTGCTCCGCAGCCAACCGAGCATGCCGATGTAACCGCCCACCACCCCGAGTAGCGCACCGAGAAAGCCGAGCGCGCCGGCCGTCACCGACGTCAGCGTGCGACGCGTGAAACTGGACGCACCGGTCGCCGCGAGCGTGCGGAGATCGCTGGCGGTCTCGCTCCGGACGAGGCCGACCGACATCCCGAGCACACCGAGGGCGATGACGATCCCGAAGATGGTCGCCCAGTTGATGACGGAGGACGAGGTCGGCTGGTCATTCTTCGCTTCGACCGAGAGCTGGGTAGTCGACGCCGTGAGCTCAGCACTGCTGATCTGGGAGGCGGTGAAAGGTTGCGATCCCTGGATCAGCCAGGGTCCCCCGTTCGTGGTCGCTTGGATGTGGAACTCGCTCATCGCGTGCTCTGTGATCACCGTGTTCGGCGCCGAGGTGCCCGTCGGGAGAGCTCCGACCTCCTGGATGACGGGATTGGGAAGACAACCCCCGGCGACCGTACAGGTCGGAGAAGGTCCGAACTTGCCACCCGATCCGTAGTTGAGGCCGAGACCAGAGACGCCCGAGAGACCAGGACGTGAGCTCAAGACGTCCGCGTTCGGGTCGATCTCGGAGGACGTGATGCCGAACGCCCGGAGCAACTGCGGGGTCGCGACGTAGATCGCACCGTTCCAGCTGCGACCCCCCCCGGTGCTCTTCGCGACCATTCCCGCATTTGGCGACTCAAGCGGGATGAGCTGCGCGCCGAGCCCTTTGGCGATCTGTTTGGCGCTGGCTGCGAGCTGCGCGGAGGTTGCGGTCGCCACCGGAGGGTTCGTGACCGGAACAAGCTGACCCTTGGCGTTGCGCAGCAGAATCGGCTGGCCTTGCTGCGGTTGGTTGCCGTTGAGCCAGAGCTGATTCGAGGCGAGATTCGGACCCGCGTAGTCGAGGACGTTCCCATACCGGGACGCCGCGGCCAGTATCACGATCACCGCGACGAGGATCCCAAGGCTGATCGCCGCCAGCGCGGAACCTGAGCGTGCTCGGTAGCGGGCGAGGTCGCGCAGCGCGAGTCGAGGCGCAATTGGCGCGCGGCGACCGAGGCGCGCGGTCAACGACAGGAAGAAGGGCGCGAGCAGGATCAATCCTGGGATGAGGAGGACGATCCCGAACGCCAGCTCGGGCCCGCCACCGCCACCGCTCCCATTGTCCGTGCCACCGGAATAACCGAGCAACAAGAACGCGGCGACGAGGAAGACGATGCCGGGGAGCGCGGAACGGTGGATCTGACGAGGCGGCGCCGGTCGGCCCGACAGCGCCTGGACGATCGGCACTTTGGTGATTGCCCGCGCCGGCCGGGACGCCGCGAAGTAGGCCGCGACGACTGCCAGCATCATCGCGGCGATCACCACGGTCCACGAGAGCGCAAGCACCCCGATGACGTGGTGCGAGCTCTGCTCAAGAGTCGGTCGGTAGGCGAGCCAGACGACGAGCCCGAGGACGAAGCCGAGGATGGCACCGACGACACCGACGACCGTTCCGTTGGCACTGATGACGAGACGGACGTGGCGGTCCGTCGCGCCGGTCGACTCGAGCGTCCCGATCGACCGCATGCGTCGCTGCGCGAGGACCGTGAAGCCGCCGATCGAGACGAGCGCGATCAGCAGCATGCCGAGGACGAGGGTGGCGAGCGAGATCGTCTCGGGGTTGATTGGATTCGACTGCGCGACCGAAGCGGGGGTCTGCACCTGATAGCCCTTGCCGAATGAGTTCAGCGGGACGCCCGGGGCGTCGAACAACGCCGTGACCGCCGTGGGATGTGCTACCTGCCCGGGTGCGACGAGTGCGAACTCGTCGAGGAGGCTCTGGGGGTTCTCCACGATGCCTACCAGTTGGCGCTCGACGCCGCCGACTCGCCAGGTGGCTCCCAACCTCAGGTGGAATGCCGTCGCGACGCCACTCGTCACAGCGACCTGGTCGGCGCCCGACGGGAACCGCCCGGAGACGAGTGAGAGCATGGGACCACCGAAGGGTCCGTGCGGGTCTTGCGCACGGACCTGATAGGTGTTGATCGATCCCGGAATCGAGAGCGTCTCGCTCTCGATCAGCTCGACGCGGCCGAAGCGGTGCTCCAGGCTCGCGATGTCCGTGGCCGTGTGTGCGTTGTAAGTCGTGAAGGACGCGGAGTCTTGTGCCGTACCGAAGCCTGCGTTACTCGGCGACGGGTTGTTGGTCGCGACGGCCGAGCCGACGATCGTCGCCGCCACGGCGACGGTGATGAGGGCGAGGATCAGGAACTGCTGACGCCATTCCCGTCGAAAAAGGCGCCACGCCCAGCGGACGACGGCCCGACGGGCCGGTGTGCCGCCATCGGCGGGGCGGGAGTCAGCAAGCGGTGTGAGGACGGCAGTGGTCATCGAGGCTCCTTCGGTGTGGCGTCACGCGCGGGGGGTGGCGAGGGACGAATCGGAAGGGTCGGGAGCGACGTGGTCGACGGATCGCCCGTCACGGAGGAAGAGCACCCGGTCGGCCCACGAGGCCAGGTGCGCATCGTGGGTCACCACGACCGCGGCGACGCCGCGCTTGCAGGCCTCGAGGATCATCCGCATCACGGCCTCGCTGTTGGTCGAGTCGAGCGCACCCGATGGCTCGTCGGCGAGAAGGAGACGGCGCTCACCGACCACGGAGCGAGCGATGGCCACACGCTGGCGCTCGCCGCCGGAGAGCTGATCGGGGTAGTGCTCGGCTCTGTCGGCGAGCCCGAGCTGCTCGAGCGCCGCGAGTCCCGCCAGATGCGCTTTGCGTGCTGAGACGCCGTCAAGCTCGAGAGGCAGGGAAACATTCTCCGCGGCGGTGAGGCCGGGGAGGAGGTTGAAATCCTGGAACACATAGCCGATTGTCCGCCGACGAAGGCGCGCCTTGTCATTGCTGGACATCGAGGAAAGCGAAGCGCCTGCGATTTGCACCTCGCCACTCGTCGGCGCCTCGAGGCTGCCGGCGATCGTGAGGAGCGTCGACTTCCCGGAACCGCTCGGTCCCATTACGGCGACGAGGTGACCCTCGTCGACCGAGAGGTTGACCTCGTCGAGTGCACGCACCGCATTCGCGCCCTCGCCGTAGGACTTGGAGATGTCGCGGAGTTCGAGGACGCGGCTCATGACCTCACCACCATCCGTCGCCTCAGCTTCGGTGTCGTCGATTGCACGGGTGCCTTGGCGGCTCGTGTCACCTGCTTGTCGGCGAAGCCGAGCCAGCGCACGATCGCCCCGAGCCGAGTCAGCTCAGCGTCGACCACCAGGGCGAAGGGCAGATCCATTTCGGCGTCGTCGGCCTTGAAGCGCGTCCACTGCTGCATGAGCTCGACAACCTGGCGACGATGTGCCTGGATCACCTCGTGGACGTCAACACCGGGGACTCTGAGCGCGACGAGTATTTTGGTGACCAGCTCATCGCGCGGTGGGGCAGCGGTAGCCGGGGGAGTGTGCAGCCATTCGGCAAGATCAGTCGCACCCTGTGCGGTAATCCGGTAACCCTTTTGTCGCTCGTCCTCATCATCATCTTCGGACTCGATCAGACCATCTCGCTCGAGACGCTGAAGGGTCGTGTAGACCTGGCCGACGTTCAGAGGCCACACGTCGCCCGTCGCGGCTTCGAACTCCTCTCGGAGTTGCATTCCGTATTTGGACCCCTCGCTCAACAGCGCGAGCAGGGCGTAGCGGACGCTCATGACGGGTACGAACTTATCTGGGACATACTCAGTATACTAACGATATGGAGGCTTGTGCCAAGGGCGTTCGATCAATGGCGCACGGGGACCTTCGGGACAAGAACCGAAAAACGGAGCCTCAAGTCCTCCCGCGGCCAGCTTGGGCGGTCAGTTTCCCCAACCCGTCCTGACCAGGGACTATGTGGCGCAAATGGGTGCTGCGGCACCCCGCGGCTGCTATCTGCCGGTGCGCTCGCGGTGCGTGCACCCTGGCCAACAGCAGGGCCGCCGTTGGCCTTCCGCGAGCTCTTCCTCGGTCCGGCGAATGCGGCGTCCTCTGGTCGTCTCCTGCTTGGCATCCTCGACCCAGCAGATGAACTCGTTGCGGGCGAGAGGTGTGATGTCCTTCCAGGCATCGAGTGCCGTGGGGTTAGCGATCAGCGCCTTGCGCAGGTCTCCAGGAAGCTTGTGCACCGCTCCACCGGGCACTCGCGAGGTGCTCACAGCAGGCAACGGTAGTGGGTGAGGGCGAGCCCTATGACCAGCGAAGCCTGGGTCTTGGCGAGATCGATCGACCCAGCGATCCGGGGCGCTCCATCCGCGGAATCAAAGGAGATCTTCGTGGGCGGCCCGACGGTCTGCCAGACGCGCCCGCTCAGCCGTATCACAAAGGGTTTGTCCGTCCGCACCGAATCAAGGGAAAGAGGTAGAGCTACGTCCCGTCATTCTCAATGTAGCGCGCATCGGGCGCTTGCGGCAAGGCCCTGGTCGGTGTGCAGAATCTCCGGTCCGAGCCAGAATCGACGGAGAGGAAGGGGTGGCGTATGGCCAAGCATGCGGTGGTGATCGCCGGAGGCGGTCCGACGGGGATGATGCTGGCGGCTGAGTTGGCGTTGGCGAAAGTCGACGTCACGATCGTCGAGCGGCGTGCTGATCACGTGCTCGTCGGCTCACGGGCCGGCGGTTTTCACTCGCGCACGATCGAGGTGCTGGANNTCCCGACGCGTCATCCCTATTCACTCGGGATCTGGCAGAACCACATCGAGCGGATCATGGCCGCATGGATCGCCGAGTTCCCGGTACGGATCTACTACGGATCTGAGGTGACCGGCTGCGCGCAGGACGACACCGGCATCGACGTCGAGCTGTCCGACGGCCACTCGCTGCGGGCGCAGTATCTCGTCGGGTGCGACGGAGGAGCCAGCGTCATCCGTAAAGCAGCCGGCATCGAGTTCCCGGGGTGGGACCCTACGAAGAGCAACCTGATTGCCGAGGTCGAGATGACCGAGGAACCGCCGCGGGGCATTCGCCATGACGCTACGGGGGTCCATGGTCTCCACAGAATGGAGGATGGGCGGACCGTACGGGTCGTCGTGACCGAGCAGCAGCTCGGGCCGAGCAGCGAGCCCACCCTGCGCGATCTGAGCGAGGCGCTCATAACCGTGTACGGCACCGACTTCGGGATCCACCGTCCCACGTGGATCTCTAGGTTCACCGACATGACACGCCAGGCGGCGGCCTACCGCGCGGGACGAGTCCTCCTTGCAGGCGACTCGGCGCACGTGCATTACCCGGCGGGCGGACAGGGCCTCAGCCTCGGTGTGCAGGATGCGGTGAATCTGGGATGGAAGCTGGCTCAGGTGGTCCACGGGACCTCCCCGGAGAGCCTTCTGGATACGTATCAGGACGAGCGCCATCCGGTCGCCGCCCGCGCGCTTCAGCACACGATGGCTTTGGGCGTGCTCCAGCGGGGGGACGACCGCATGAGGGCCCTGGTCGATGTGGTGTTGGAGCTGGTGACCATGGACGAGCCTCGCAAACGGCTCGCCGGGATCATCTCCGGGCTGGACATTCATTACGACCTCGGCGAAGGCCATCCTCTGCTCGGCCGCCGGATGCCCGATCTGGACATCGTGACCGCCGAACGCCCGCTCCGGGTCTTCACCCTGCTGCACGACGCCAAGCCGGTGCTCCTCAACCTTGGTGTGCCCGGCGGCTTGGACATCACTCCATGGGCTGACCGGGTTCAGCTGATCGATGCTGAATATGGCGGCCTGTGGGAACTTCCCGTACTTGGCGCGGTCACCGCTCCCACTGCCGTGTTGATCCGGCCCGACGGATATGTCGCCTGGGTGGGGGACGGCACGGATGCCGGGTTGCGTGACGCTCTGACAAATTGGTTCGGGACGCCATGACGACCCGCGATGTGTCAGCTCTGCTTGGGCGTGCAAACGATGTAGTTGCAGTTCAGATGGCACTTTCGCCCTCGCCACTAACCACGGCACCGGGGTGGGACCCGTCCGCACCTTAGGGACGGTCGCGCTTCACTTGCGCCCGCCTCGTCGTCCCTCTAATATACAACCATATGGTTGTAGGACGTTCATTGACGGAAGTGGGTGTGGATCGCATCTTCCAGGCGCTGGCCGATCAGACGCGGCGCGACATTCTCGGACGGGCAATCCAAAGCGGCGAGTCGGTGTCGGTCCTCTCCCGTCATTACGAGATGAGCTTCGCCGCTGTACAAAAGCACGTGGCGGTGCTGGAACGGGCCGCGCTCGTCACGAAGGAACGACGCGGCCGCGAACAGATCGTGCATACCAACAGGACGACATTACGAAGAGCGATGACGCTCCTCGACGCCTATGAGCAGCTCTGGATTCAACGAATCGACCAGATCACTGAGATTCTCACAATCACAGAAGGAGAACCGAAATGACCGTGATCAGCACGCACAAGGACGCGGAGAACCTCACGCTCACCGTCGTCGCCGAGTTCGACGCGACCCCTGAGGATGTCTGGGAGGTCTGGGAGAATCCGCGAAAGCTTGAACGGTGGTGGGGACCACCGACTTTCCCCGCCACATTCACCCGGCACGACTTCGTCGTCGGAGGCGAGTCTCGTTACCTTATGACCGGACCTGAAGGTGAAACTCCACGAGGATGGTGGCGCATAGACGCAATCGACCGACCTCGTCGACTCGACTTCGCGAACGGTCTCGCCGGCGACGATGGTGAACCTGTCCAAGGAATGGAGCCAACGTCCGCCTACATGATTTTGGAAGCAGTGGGTGATACGGCGCGCATGACAGCCGTCACCCACTTCGTCGATGTCGAGCAGATGAACCTGCTTCTCGGCATGGGCATGCAGGAGGGCATGGCCCAGGCGATCGGACAGATCGACGGCTTACTCACATCATCCCGATCTCGGGCGTAAAGCCGGAGGGAGTCTGCACGAGGAAGTTGAGAGTCTTTACCTGTAGGAACTCCACCCCTGCGGTGACCAACCGGCTCTCCGCTTCGCCAAGCAGCAACCGACCTATCCCATGGCGATGTTCTTGAGGGACGACCCCCATGACGTAGATTTCGGCGGCGAAGGGGCCGTGCGACACGGATGTCAAGAAACCCACGTCTTGATCGTTCCGAGATGCGACGACCGTCAACGAGCGGTCCGCAACAGCCACGTAGTCTTCTACTGCCGCCAGGCTCCCAAACCATGAAGGCAACGTCCCGAGAATCCTACGGCAGGTGCCCCCGGCACCAGAGGCTTCAGTTCGCAGTTCGATGTTCTTCTGCAGCGCCACTCCGAAAGCATGCCTCCTGGAGACATCCAAGGTGCCCCCGTCCCCGGGTTTGAGAATTAGTTTCGGAGATAGCGGAGCTATTGCGAGGTTTCCAGTTCCATCACGAAGCGGAGGGCCCAGCTGCAATCGCGTGCAGGTCGCTTCGAGGTGTTGTAAATCCGGGTCGAGGTCTGCGGCTCGCCGTCGTCACCGATGCGGCAGTACCAGATATCCTCAATTCGACCCGCGTTCCGAGCCTCGGATGGCCACTCCGTAGGTCCATGTCGTTCCTCCCAGAGCATCCCGTCACATGCGACCCGCTCCGCAGGTGGGTTGCCACGAAGTACGGCGAACGTCACCTCAGGGGCGCGGACGAGGTACCCGGGGAAGTTCCCGACCTTCCCCACGACCTCGCCAATGGCCACACAACGGCCGTCGCGCTCGTTTTGGAAGAGCGGTGGTGCATTCGTCGTTCTGACTTCACCCTCGAAGAGGAGCGTCGCCTCAACCGTGTGTCCCACTCTCCGTTCGGGCCCACAACATTCCTGCTCCCAGGAGTGGAGCCAGAACGACAGAGATGTCACCATCGGCATCTTATCCACGAGATGTCTTGGCAGCTTCGGCGACGCGTTCCCAATCGCTGGTCCGTGCGCGAAGAGATTCTGCAATCAATTCTCGGTTTCTTTGGTCCCGCAGAAACGCTGCAACGTTCTGAGACGTCTTACCTTTGGAGGGTCACGCCACCCTCATAGTCCCACGATTTGACAACGGTGCTACCGGGAGGTCAACCCCCTGGTGCATGCTGGGAAGGTGAACCGTGTCGCAATCGTGGGTCCTGTCGCCTCCGGCAAAACAACGGTCGCCGCACGGCTTGGGTCAAGGCTCGGCCTACCAGTTCTTGATCTTGATGAATTTTACTGGCGCCAGTCTCCGTTGCCCACGGATGAGGAGTGGGCGGCGAGGCATCGTGAACTGATCCGGCCTGACCAGTGGATCATCTCGGGAGACTATCGGGCGGTTGCCGACGCTCGATTTTCAGCCGCCGACGCCGTGGTGTGGCTCGACTTACCGCGATCCACGTGCCTCTACAGAGCCACACTGAGAAAGCTCACGGGTGATCCGTCCCCCCTCATCGACTGCTGGCGTTGGATATGGCGCTATAAGAACAATGGCAGACATGATACGGCGACATCATTGGCCAACCCGCACCTCACCTGCACGATCTTTCGGCTTCGATCCCCGGGAGACGTAACCTCGTTCCTCACCGAATTCGCGGACTAATTTCTCGCAGGGGCGTGCCCCGTCGCCGGGTCCATGGGCGTCTCAGGCCAGCCGTCAGACGATGGCCGGGTCATTCGTGGCAGGGGCGGCCTGGTCGGCGGTATTGTCATCTTGCAGTCGGATGGCGATCGGAGGGCCGATGTCAGAGCAACCAAAGACCCTTGGCTTCAACCACGTGGCCACGATGACAGCGAATCTGGAACGCTATCTAACCTTCTATGGCGATATCTTCGGCGCCGAGGTGATGCACATCATGGAAGCCAAGGGCGATCACCCACGAATGGCGATCGTGAACATGGGCGGTAACAGCGCTCTCAACGTGTTCGAGGTTCCTTCGGACTCAATCATCGGGGATCGGACCAAGATGGGTGGCCGAGGTCCGATTGACCACTACGCCTTGGCGGTCGGCTCCGAGGAGGAGCTATTGGAAATTCGTGATCGTCTGGTCGCTGTCGGCGCGTCTCCTGGAGTGGTAACTCAGTTCGGCCCAGGGCTGCGCTCTGTCTTCTTTCGAGATCCAGATGGAGCGGAGTTGGAAAAGCATATATACCCGACACCGGCAATGCATCTCGCGGGTGATCCCAGCGCCGCCGCCCCAGTCGCGGCTGGGTCTGGGTGAGGCGATGCGACACTTTCGGGCTAGAGAACGAACCGCTCCAGGCTGATCGAAGTCGGCAATAACTCCCGAGCCGCCCGTTCCTCGCGACAATCCTTCAAATCGAGCTGAGATTCAGGGGGCGCAGGTGTACCTGGAGTTCACGAGAGAGCAACGCAGTCTGCAGCGCCAACTGCGGGCGTATTTCGAAGATCTGGTGGCAGATGTCGAGGGCTCGGGAAAGAACGAGCCGACGTACACTGAGTACATCCGTCGCATGGGACGAGACGGCTGGTTGGGTCTCGGGTGGCCCGTCGAGTACGGGGGCCAGGCGCGAGGGCCCATTGATCAGATGATCTTCGTCGAGGAGTCCCACTGGGCAGGAGTGCCGCTGCCTCTGCTCACCTTGAACAGTGTGGGCCCGACCCTGATGGCCCTTGGCACGAGCGAGCAGAAACAGCGGATCTTGCCCGGGATCCTTAGCCTCGATAATTCGCG
>PKYA01000033.1 GCA_003133545.1 Acidimicrobiaceae bacterium
ACTCGATCACGTGCGAGCCCCACACGTCGGGGCGCTCGATCACCTTGACGTCGATGACGCCGTCAGCATGGAGAGACAGCGCCTGTTCGCCCAGCCGACGGATCGCCGTCTCCCGGGCCGCGTACAGAGATTGGGTCAGGCTGACCATCTCACGGCACTTCCCCTGGGATGCTGCCCATCGGTTCAGGCTGCGCCACCCGAAGTGGACGACGGACGTTCCGACCACGAAGCCGACTGGTGTGCTGCCATTGCGGGCCAGCAGGTGAAAGTCCCGGCCCGACAGCGAACTGGTGAACACCGGCGCGTCGGTGTAGACCCGGTCGATGGCTCGCACGGCCGTTCCCGATGCGACGAACGTCGCGAGGCCATCGCTCTCGGTACCCCTGAGGTCGAGGTGCACGCCGATGACACCGGCTGCGCCCACCTCGACACATTGCCGCTCCATCTCTTGCACGGCCGAAAGTCGCCCCTGCTCGAGGAGTCCTGCAGCATCGCGTCGCCGGTGACCTTCATGCGGATGTCGACCACCCCGTGCGCTCGATACTGCTGCGCGTGATCGGCGAGGCGGGAGAGCGCACGGTCGAAACAGGCCGTGAATGCCGCGCCCGGCTCCGGGAGCTCCCAGTTGTAGCCCGGGAAGTGGTCTGTCATCCGCAGCCGGGCCACACTCGGGCGGTTGAGGAAATGAAGGCAGGGGTAGGCAGCGATGTACGGAGGATCCTCCCCTGAGGGTTCACTCGCATCCGTGGACTGCTCCCGCCGGATTTTTTGAGGGACGACTTCGCCCTGGTCACCCGAGAACGACCTGGAGAAGGTGTTCAGACGGCTCTCGACCCCGACGCTGAGCGGACGCGCGATATGGGTGGTCGAGTTCCCGAGCACGACGCCGACTGGTCGAAAGCCGACGGACGTCAAGGCTCGCAGCGACGCCGCGGTGACGTGCGACGATGCTCGGACTCGGTCCGGGTGCGGACTCNNCGCACCAGAACCAGAGGAGGTGTTCGGCGCGTGCCCGCTCCGCGGCGCGATGGCAGTGCCGATCGCCAGGAATTCAATGAGTCGGTGCTGCCACACCTGGTTGCTCTCGTAAATCCGCGACCGACGATACCCGTGGCACCCAGGCGAGAGCCTTCGTCCTGCAGGCGGGTCATGGCTCGTTCGCGCGCCGTATAGAGCGCCTGGGTCTGCGAGGACAATTCAACGTTGCGGCCGCTCTGGCGAAGAGCAGTCGTCAGGACGCGGCGACCCACGTGGTAGACGCACGTTCCCATCACGAAGCCCAGTGGTCGGTAGCCGGCTCGGCACAGGGTCCAGAACTCTCGTCCGCTCAGGTCGCTCGTGAACGGGGTGCCGTCGCCTGTCCGCCAATCCGACCCGTCGATGGCCGTCACGGCGGTCCCTACGGCGATGAAGTCCACCGACTTCCGGGACCAATCCGCCGTGCTGAGCGTGAGACGCACGCCGACGACGCCCGATGCCCCGAGCGCAGCGGCCTCGTCCTCCATGCGGCGGATGGCGTCCTGCCGCGCCGTGTACAGCGCTCCGGACAGTTGGTCGGCTTCCGCGTTCTGCGTAGGACGGCGGGGTCTGGTGCCTGCATGGAAGACCGAACACCCGAACACCAGCCCGTCGGGCCGGAATCCGGCCGCCGAGGTCAGCAGGAATTCAGACGCGGAGAGGTCGGAGATGAAGGCGCCACCGGACACGGCGCGCAGCCTATGTCGGGGCGACAGCTCGCTCGCTGACCACCGTTTCGAAGTGCTCGACCACGGGGAAGGGGTCGTAGAAGTGATGGAGCAGGGCACGCCACTCGCGGTAGGCCTCCGAGCCGCGGAAGCCCTCGGTGTGCGCCTCGAGGGTCTCCCACTCGACCAGCAGGAGGAAGCAGTTCGGCCGCTCCATGCAGCGCTCGACGCGCAGCGATATGAAGCCGGGGGAGCGGGCGATGAGGGTTTTGGCCCGGTCCATGGTCTCGACGAAGTCGGTCTCCTGGCCGCGGATCACCTCGAGGACGGCGTGCTCGGTGATCACGCTCCTGCGCTCACACGCGCAAGAGCCGCTGGCGCAGCACCGGGTCGGTCGCCGCGTCAATAGCCGTCCAGGCCAGTGCCAGAGCACCGTCGCGGACGGCGGCATCGGCTGACGGGGTGATGCAGGCGGCCGCGAATTCGTGTTGGTGGTTCACGGCGCCGCCTGCCGCAATCCCGATCAGGGGATGGATGGTGGGCACAGCCAAAGAGACGTTCGCCATGTCGGTCGAGAACGTGGGCAGCGGAGTGCCCTCGTCGTCGGCATCGAAGTGCCGACCGAGGGACTCGGCGTTGACCCGGTACGCCGCCAGGAGCGCGGGGTCGACCTCCATGTGCGAGTAGTCGGGAGAGAGCTTCTGGTAGGCGACGGTGCAGCCGGTCGCCAGCGCGCCGGCCTCGAAGCAGGCGCGGATGCGCGGTTCGAGCGTCTCGAGGCCGCCAATGGTGAGGGAACGGGCCATGTACCGTCCGGTGACGGCGGCCGGGATCACGTTGGCCCCCCCGCCTCCCCGTGTGATCACGCCGTGCACCTGGTCGCCGGGTGGCAGCTGCTGGCGCAGCAACCCGAGGGCAACCTGGGAGATGGTCATGGCATCGAGTGCGTTGACCCCCTCCCAGGGGGCGGCCGAGGCGTGGGCCTCCTTGCCGCTGAAATGCACGTCGAAGTGGGCCACGGCAAGGCAGGAGCCGGTGAGCCGCTCGGTCGGCCACGGGTGGACCATCATGGCGGCGTGGACGCCTGCGAAGGCGCCGCGGTCGAGCATGAGGATCTTGCCACCGCCCCCTTCTTCGGCCGGCGTGCCCAGCACCCGGACCTGTAGGCCGATCTGGTCGGCGACTGCTGCCAGGGCCAGACCGGCCCCCACCGCGCTGGCCGCGATGATGTTGTGGCCGCAGGCGTGACCCACCTCGGGCAGGGCGTCGTACTCGGCACACAACGCGATGACCAGTTCGCCCGTGCCCGAGCGCGATTCCAAGGCGGTCTCTATCTCATAGGCGCCTTCGGTGACCTCGAGCCCGCCGGCGCGCAGCGCGTCGGCCACGGCGCTGGCCGATCTCGTTTCGTTGTAACACAGCTCAGGGGTCGAATGGATGGAGTGGCTGAGGGCCACGAGTTCAGGCAAGCCCTGCACGATCACCGTCTCGGCCACCTTCTTGGCCGCCGCTGTTTCCTGGGTTGCCCCCTTGGGCACCCCCTTGAGCGCCCCTTTCCCCCCGGCCCCCTTCTTCCTGTCCGCGCGGGCGCCCATTGGTTACTCGATCACCGCGACGATGTCGCCGGCGCCGACCGAGCTCCCGGCGCTGACGCGCACTTCTTTGACCACGCCTGCCTTCTCGGCGTTCACGGCGTTCTCCATCTTCATGGCCTCGAGCAGGCAGATCGTCTGGCCCACCTCCACCTTGTCGCCGACCGCCACCAGCACCTTGACGATGGTGCCCTGCATGGGCACGGTCACGTCGCCCGAGCCCGAGCCGCCGCCGATCGACGCGGCGCCCCGCTTGGGTCGTGTCGCCGCGCTGGGCGCCGCCGTGCCCACGTCGGGCACCCAGAGCCTGACCGAGAAGCGGCGCCCGTCCACCTCCGCCGTGACATCTCTCTGCACCGTCGGGATTGTTTCCTCGGCCGGGGGGGTAGGCGCGGCTGCTTCGACACTGAGCTGGCTGAGGTCGAGCACGTCCTCCACCCACCTGGTGGAGTGTTTCGCTGCGGCAAAGTCGGGGTGACTGAGAATGGCCTCATCGGCGGGGATGGTGGTGGCGATCCCGGTGATCTTGGTCTCCGAGAGCGCGCGCAGCATGCGCCGCCGAGCAGCTTCGCGATCGGGCGCCCAGACGACGAGCTTGGCCACCAGGTTGTCGTAGAACTGGCTGACGGTGTCGCCCGTCTCGTAGCCGGCGTCGAGCCGGACACCCGGGCCCGACGGAGCGGCGAATTTGGTGATGGTGCCCGGCGAGGGGGAGAAGCGGCCGCCGCTCGGATCCTCTGCGTTGATGCGAACTTCGATGGCGTGCCCGTTGCGCCGCACCTCGTCCTGGCTGAAGGTGAGCGGTTCCCCCGACGCGATACGGATCTGCCACTCCACGAGGTCGAGCCCGGTCACCAGCTCGGTGACGGGATGCTCCACCTGGAGCCGGGTGTTCATCTCCAAGAAGAAGAACTCGCCGCCCTGGAAGAGGAACTCCACCGTGCCGGCGTTGTAGTAGCCGCAGGCCTGCGACACCTTCACGGCGGCCTCGCCCATGGCCTGGCGCACGTCGTCGGGGAAGGCGGGAGCGGGGCTCTCCTCCACCAGTTTCTGGTGCCGCCGCTGTGCCGAGCAGTCGCGCTCGCCCAACCACAGCATGGTGCCATGGGTGTCGCCCAGGACCTGCATCTCGACGTGGCGGGGCCAGCCGAGGTAGCGCTCCACATAGATCTCCGGCCGCCCGAAGTAGGCCTGGGCCTCCCGGGCCGCCGACTCCATCGCCTCAGCGGCTTCGGAGGCGGACTCCACCACCTTCATCCCCCGGCCGCCTCCCCCGTACGCGGCCTTGATGGCCAGGGGCCACCCGACCTCGTCGCCGAAGGCCACCACTTCGTCGGGTGAGGTCAAAGGTTCCGACCGCCCGGGCACGCCGGCGACGCCGGCCTTCTCGGCGGCGATGCGAGAGCTGATCTTGTCGCCCATCACCTCTATCGCCTCGGGAGGTGGTCCAATGAAGGTCACGCCCCGATCGGTGATGGCCCGCGCGAAATCGGTGTTCTCCGAGAAGAACCCGTAGCCCGGGTGGACCCCGTCGGCGCCGCTGCGCTCGATCGCATTGAGGATCGCCTCGGTATTGAGATAGCTCTCGGCCGCCGTCTCCCCACCGAGGGCGTACGCCTCATCGGCCATACGGACGTGGAGGGCCTCCCGGTCCAGGTTGGAGTACACGGCGACTGTGGCGATCCCCATCTCGCGGCAGGTTCGGATCACCCGGACGGCAATCTCCCCGCGGTTGGCGATGAGGATCTTCTTCAGCACAGAGGGCCTTTCGCTATCAGAACGGGCCTTCACATTTGCACGGACCCTATGGTGTCTGCCATGTGGGGCGGGACCTGGGATGTGCGATGGTTCCCTGAGATCGACTCGACCAACGCCTACTTGCTCAAAGAATCCCGTCTCGGCGTCCCCGAGGGGACGGTTGCCGTGGCCGACCACCAGAGCGCGGGCCGGGGGCGCCTGGACCGCCGTTGGGAGTCCCCCCCGGGCGCGTCCTTGCTGGCGTCCATTCTCTTCCGCCCCGAGTTCGACCCGGCTGAGCTGCATCTCTGCACGGCGGCGGTCGCCCTGGCGGCCGCCGAGGCGTGCCGTGACGTGGCGGGGGTGGGGCCGGTCCTCAAGTGGCCCAACGATCTGGTGGTGGACGGGGCCAAGCTCGCAGGGGTGCTGGCCGAGGCCGAGTTCGGCGGCCCGGGTTCCGGTGGCTCCGGCCCCGGCACCCCCGGCTCCGGCCCCGGGACGCCAGCCCTCGCCGTGGTGGTCGGGATCGGACTGAACGTGGAGTGGCCCGGCCCCGATGATGCGCAGGGCACCTGCCTGCGGGATCTGAGTGCGACGCCCACCGATCGGGTGCAGCTCCTCGATGCCCTCCTCGACGCTCTGTCCGTTCGCCGGGCCCTGCTCGATACGCCAGAGGGAAGGAGAGAGGTCGCTGCCGAGCTGCGGGAACGTTGCGCCACCCTGGGGCAGCGCGTGCGCGTGGAGTTGCCGGCGGAGGCGGTGGTCGGCGTGGCCACCGAGGTCGACGACGCCGGTCATCTGATAGTGCTGACGGACGCCGGCCCGCGGGTGGTGGCGGCCGGCGATGTCGTGCACCTTCGCCCCGCCTGAGCACCCCGCCGCAGCCCCCGCCGCCGCCCTCCCAACCCATTTCACCAGTTAGAGGAGCATTTTTCGACCACCGGGCCGCGGCGAAATCGGCCCTCCGCAGCCAGAGAGGGCTACACTCTCGCCCCTATGCGACTTCTCGTGACAGGGGGAGCCGGCTTCATCGGGTCGAACTTCGTCCGCTACTGGGTCGAGCGGCATCCCGAGGACCACGTTGTCGCCTATGACGTGCTCACCTACGCGGGCAATCGCCCGAACCTGGCCGACGTCGAGGATCGGATCGTCTTCGTCCACGGCGACATCTGCGACGGGGCCCAGGCGGAGCAGACACTGCACGACGAGTCGATCGACACGATCGTCAACTTTGCCGCCGAGTCCCACAACAGCCTGGCCGTGCTCAACCCCGGGCTCTTCTTTCGTACCAATGTGCTCGGGACGCAGACGCTGCTCGAGTCGGCCCGCCGGGTGGGCATCGCCCGGTTCCACCACATCAGCACCTGCGAGGTGTACGGCGATCTGGCGCTCGATTCGGATGAGTCCTTCAACGAGGAGTCCCCGTATCGCCCCCGCACGCCGTACAACGCCAGCAAGGCCGGGGCGGACCACGCCGTGCGCGCCTACGGCGAGACCTACGAGCTCCCGGTCACCATCACCAACTGCTCGAACAACTACGGGCCGTACCAGTTCCCCGAGAAGGTGATCCCGGTCTTCACCACGTCGGCCCTGGACAACAAGAACCTGACGCTCTACGCCACCACTGAGAACCGCCGGGAGTGGCTGCACGTCCGTGACCACTGCTCCGCCATCGAGGCGGTGCTCGAGCGGGGCAAGGTCGGGGAGACGTACCACGTGGGCAGCGGGGTCGAGGCGTCGATCATGGAGATCGCCGACCTTGTTCTCGGCGCCTTGGGCAAGCCCGCCTCGCTGAAGGAGATCGTCCCCGATCGACCGGGGCACGACCGCCGGTACCTGCTCGACACGTCCAAAATCCGCAGCCAGCTCGACTGGGCGCCCGAGGTCCCCTGGGAGGATGGCTTGACGCAGACAGTCGAGTGGTATGCGGCCAACCGCTCCTGGTGGGAGCCGCTGCGCGCCAGGGCCCCGGTCGTCGAAGGCGGCTGGGGTTCGGGCGCCTGAGCCGGGCCCCCGGAGTGCGAGTTCTGGTCACCGGTGCCGACGGGCAGCTCGGGCGCGATCTCCTCGATGCGCTGGCCGGCCGCGTCCCCGTGGGCGGCAGGCGGTGCAGCCTTCTGGCGCCCGAAGGGCCGCTGCCGGGGGTTGACCACGAGGTGCTGGCCACCGACATCGGCAACATGCGGGTCGACGACCGCGACGCCGTGCAGAGTGTGTTCCGCTCGTTCGAGCCCGATGTGGTCCTCCACGGCGGCGCGCTCACCGCGGTCGACGCCTGCGAGACCGAGATCGAGCTGGCCTATGCGGTCAACGCCGTGGGTACCCGCAACGTGGCGGAGGCCGCGGCTGCCGTCGGCGCCCATCTGCTCTATGTCTCCACCGACTACGTCTTCGACGGGACATCGCCGCGGCCCTACCGGGAGTGGGACACGCCCAACCCGAAGTCGGTCTACGGGGCGAGCAAGCTGGGGGGTGAGCGGGAGTGCCTGCCAGGCTCGACCATCGTGCGCACCTCGTGGGTCTGCGGCGCCCACGGGGCGAACATGGTCAAGACGGCCCTGCGGTTGGCTGCTGGTACGGACACGCTGCGCTTCGTCGACGATCAGCACGGATCGCCCACCTTCACCGCCGATCTTGCCCCGGCCATCGTCACGTTGGGGACCGACCGGCGCCCCGGGATCTTCCACGTGACGAACAGCGGGGCCACCACCTGGTACGGCTTCGTGCGGGCCATTTTGGAGGCCGCCGGCGGGGATCCCGCTCGTGTGCGGCCCATTGCCACCGCCGACCTCGATCCGCCCCGGCCCGCCCCGCGGCCGGCCAATTCTGTGCTCGAGAACATGGCGCTGCGCCTTGGGGGCCTCCCGCCCCTGCCGGGCTGGCAGGATGGACTGGTCAGGCTGGTGGCCGCACTGAGCGGCGAGGGGGCAGTGGGATGACGGATCGCGGGAATCTGCGCACGGTGGCGGTGATCGGCGCCGGATATGTCGGGCTGCCCACGGCCGCCACCCTCGCCCACTTCGGGCACCACGTGGTGCTGGCGGAACGGGATGAGCCCCGGCTGGCGGCACTGCGCAGCGGGCGCATGCCCATCGTCGAGGCCGGGCTGGACGAATTGGTGGCCGAGAGCGTGCGGGCCGGCACCCTGCGCTTCACCGCTTCGGCCACCGAAGCCGTGGTCGGTGCGGCCTTCGTTTTCCTCTGCGTTCCCACCCCGCAAGGCGACGACGGCTCCGCCGATCTGTCCTACGTGGAGGCAGCGGCGAAGGAAGTGGGACCGGTGCTCGAGCCGGGCGCCATCGTGGTGAACAAGTCGACGGTCCCGGTCGGTTCGGCCACCTTGGTGGAGCAGGTGATCGGCCGCACTGACATCCGCGTCGTGTCCAATCCCGAGTTCTTGCGGGAGGGCACCGCGGTGCGCGACAGCCTGCATCCCGACCGTCTGGTGGTCGGCGCCGACGATGCGCACGCGGCGGCCGTGGTCGGTGCGCTGTTCGCCGCCACCGGCGCGCCGCTGATCGTCACCGACGCCACCACATCGGAAACGATCAAGTACGCCTCGAATGCCTTCTTGGCCACGAAGTTGAGCTACGTCAACGCCGTCGCCGGCTTGTGCGAGGAGGTCGGGGCCGACGTCCGCGACGTCATGCTCGGTCTCGGCTACGACAAGCGCATCGGCTTCGAGTTCTTGCGCCCGGGGCCCGGCTGGGGAGGATCGTGCCTGCCCAAGGACACCCGCGCCCTGCTCCACATCGCCCAACAGGCGGGATACGACTTCTCCCTCCTGGCCGGCGCCATCGCCTCCAATGAGCAGCAGCTGGCCCGGGTGGTGGCCAAGGTGGAGACGGCCTGCGACGGTAGCGTCGACGGTGTGACCGTCGGCGTGTGGGGGCTCACGTTCAAGGCGAACACCGACGACCGCCGTGACTCGCCCAGCCTGCAGATCGCGCACCGGCTGGTCGGGTTGGGGGCGCACGTGCAGGCCTTCGACCCGACCGTGGCGGTCGGGGTGGACGACCAGGACGATGCCGGGCCCGCCGACCTGCGGGGTCTGTCGTTGTGCGCCGACTCCTACGGCGCCGTCACCGGGGCCTCGGCGGTGGTCGTCCTGACGGAATGGGACGAGTTCCGCTGGCTCGACTTCGGCCGGGTGCTCGACGTCATGGCGGTCCCCTCCATCGTGGACGCCCGCAACCTGCTCGATCCCGCCGCGGTGCGGCGCATGGGCTTCACCTACACCGGGATCGGTCGCCAGTGAGCCGCGTCGTGGTGGCCGGCGGAGCGGGCTTCTTGGGCTCGCACATGTGTGACCACCTGATCGCCCGTGGTGATACCGTCATCTGCCTCGATGATCTCTCCACCGGCAGCCGCGAGAACGTGGCGCACCTGATGGGATGCGATCGCTTCTCCCTGGTGGTCACCGACATCAGCGCCCGGGTGGAGCTCGAGTCGGGTGACCCGGTTGACGCCGTGTGCAACCTGGCCAGCCCGGCTTCACCCCCCGCCTACCTGGAGCGCCCGCTCGAGACGCTCGCCGTCGGCAGTGAGGGCACGCGGCGCCTTTTGGAACTGGCCCACGAGCACGGGGCACGGTTCCTCATGGCCAGCACGAGCGAGATCTATGGTGATCCACTCGTGCATCCCCAAGTGGAGTCGTACCGCGGCAACGTCGATCCAACCGGGCCACGCAGCGTCTACGACGAGGCCAAGCGGTTTGCCGAGAGCCTGACGATGGCCCACCACCGGGCTCACGGGGTCAACGTCGGCATCGCGCGCATCTTCAACACCTATGGGCCGCGGCTCTCACCGGGCGACGGGCGCGTCGTCTCCAACTTCATCAGCCAGTCCCTGCGCGGCGAACCCTTGACCGTCTACGGCGACGGCTCCCAGACCCGCAGCCTGTGCTACGTCGATGATGAGATCGCGGGTCTGGTGGCGCTGATGGATTCCACCCTGACCGGCCCCGTCAACATCGGCAATCCCGACGAGCGCACCGTGCTCGAGTTGGCCCACCTGATCGTGGAGGTGTGCGGCTCGCGTTCGCCCATCACCTTCGAGCCATTGCCCACTGACGATCCCACGCGCCGGTGCCCCGACATCACGCTGGCCACCACCGAGCTCGGTTGGTCCCCCAAGGTCGAGCTGCGCGAGGGCCTGGCCCGCACCATGGAGTATCTGGCGCCCCGAGTGATGGCCGCATGATGACCGAGACCACCCGGCCGACGTTCAAGACACTGTCGGTGATCATGCCGGTGTACAACGAGCGGGCGACCGTGGCCGAGATGATCCGTCGCATGCGCGCCGTGGAGCTGCCGCTCATCTTGCAGGTGGTGGCGGTCGACGATGGGTCCAGCGACGGCTCGGACAAGGTCCTGGGCGCCCTCGAGGACTCCACCGTCCGCGTCATCACGCACAAGGAGAACCAGGGGAAGGGTGCCGCCATCCGCACCGGGTTGGAGGCCGCCACCGGGGACCTCATCCTGATACAGGACGCCGACCTCGAGTACGACCCCGATGACTGGCCCAAGCTGCTCGATCCCATCCTCAAGGGCAAGGCGGAGGTCGTCTTCGGCAGCCGGTTCACGGGGGAGCGCAAGAACATGTTGCCCCTGCACTGGTTCGCCAACAGGATCCTGTCGTTCACCACCAACCTCCTCTACCAGTCGACCTTGTCGGATATGGAGACGTGCTACAAGGTGTTCACCGCCAAGGCGATCGAGGGACTGACCATTGTGTCGAACCGGTTCGACTTCGAACCCGAGATCACCGCCAAGGTCCTCCGCCGCGGGCACCGCATCTACGAGGTGCCCATCTCCTATGCGGGACGTGAGCCCAGCGAGGGTAAGAAGATCACCTGGCGCGACGGATTCACTGCGTTGGCGGCGCTCATACGCTTCCGTTTCACCAAGGACTACTGAGCCGGCGGTGGCAGGGCCCATCGGCGCGGTCGTCGTCGACCACGACGCCGGCCCTTTACTCCACGACTGCGTCCGCTCCGTCCTCGAGGACGGCGCCACCCCGGTGGTGGTCGTGGAGAACGGCGCGCCAAGGAGTGCTGCCGGCGCGCTCGGGCCGCTCCTCGGCGGTGATGCCGATTCGGGGTCGGCCGCTGATGTGACGGTGCTGAACCCCGAGAGGAACCTCGGGTTCGGTGCCGGGGTCAACCGTGGATTGGCGGTGCTGGCCGGGCTGGCTGCCCCGCCCGAGTGGGTGCTCATCTCGAACGCGGACCTGTGGATCCATCCCGGCGCGCTCCAGGCCATGCGCCGGGCGCTCGAGGAGCGACCGGCCTGGGCCATGGTGGGACCGAGGATCTACACCGAGGAGGGGGAGGTGTACCCGTCCGTGCGCCGCTTCCCCTCCTTCGTCGACGCCGCCGGGCATGCGCTGCTGGCGCTGTTCCGTCCCGGCAACCGGTTCACCAGGCGCTACAACCCGGGCACCCCGGAGGGCGACGGCGTGTCCGAGGCCGGATGGATCTCGGGATCGTGCTTCTTGGCGCGCCGTGCCGCCATGGAGGAGCTGGGCGGTTTCGACGAGGCGTACTTCATGTACAACGAGGACATGGACCTGTGCTGGCGGGCCCACCAGGCGGGGTGGGGGATTGGCTTTGCCGGGGCGGCCGGAGTGACCCACGTGCAAGGGGTGAGCACCGCCCGCCACCCGTACCAGATGATGCTGGCGCATCATCGCTCCGCGTTGCGCTTCACCGTCCGGACGACCTCGGGATGGCAGCGGTTGGCGTTGCCCCTGGCGGCGGGCGTGCTCGGGCTGCGCCTGATCATGGCGAGCGCCCGCCTGGCCTTGCAGGGACAGTAGGCGCATGCGTTGGACCGCCCTGTTACTGAGCCTCGCCGCCGCGCTTGCCCTTGTGGTGAGCGCGTGCACCGCCGGCTCGGCGGCCGTTGCCCGGGTGCACGTCGAGCCGCTGGTCAATTTCGCGCTGCCTCCTGCCGGAGCGGGTTGTGGTGGGGCCACCGCACTGGGGGGAGGAGCCGAGCGCATTCCGATCACGGTGAGCACGGTTGCCGGCCAGGTGGCCGAAGCGGTCAACGTCTGCATCGGGGGCCAGGGACCTTTTCCCTTCATCGTTGATTCCGGCGCGGGGGAGTCGATCATCGACGCCCATCTGGCGAAGCGCCTGCACCTTGCCCACGACGGCGCCGAGAGCGCCTTTGCCGGCGTCGGGTGCATCGGCACGGCCCGACCGGTGAAGGTGGCCGCATGGTCGGTGGCCGGCGTCGCCCTCGCCCGGCAAGCGCTCACCGCAGCGACGCTCCCGGACTTCGGGACGAAGGGAGAGCCGGTCGGCCTGCTCGGTTCCGATGTGATGAGCCGCTTCGGCGCGGTGCGCCTCGACTTCGTGGCCCAGACCCTCACTTTCGGAGGCCCCGAGGGCCCACCGAGCACGAATGAAACGCCCAACGTACGCGGTCCGGTCGGGCCGGCGCCCTCGACCGTGCTGACGGACGGGCACGTCGGCACCACCGTGCCCCTGACCGTGGTGCTCACGCCGGGGGACATCTCCCTCAACGTCGCCCTGCGCTTCGGCCGGGGGTCGGCCCACACCTTCGTGGTCGACACCGGGTCGTCGCAGTCGGTGGTGGCCGACGCCCTGGTCAAGTCGGCCCATCTCGCCCACACGGACCTGGCCCAGCGCCAGACCACCGTGTGCTCCACCATCACCGCGCCCTTGGTGCGCAGTGGCCGCTGGTCGATCCCCGATGTGACGCTGCACCCCCAGCTCCTCGGCGCGGCCAACTTCGGCCCGATTGGCTCAGGCGGGTTGGCCGGACTGCTCGGCTCCGACCAACTCAAGCGATTTGGCTGGGTGATCTTCGACTACAGCGGCGGCCGGTTGGTCCTGGGCTGAGGGACGGTCCCGGCGACGCCTCCTCGCTTACTCGGGTCCGGAAAGACCGAGCATGGCCGTGACACCATGGTCGCGCCCCGCCGTGTAGCCACCATCGACCGGCAGGGCGTGGCCGGTGATGAAGGATGCATCGTCGGAGAGCAAGAAGGCCGCGGTGGCTGCGATCTCTTCAGGACGGCCCATGCGCTGCAACTTGTGCTGCGCCACGACGTCCGCCAGCGTGGCCTCCATTCCGGGCCCGCCGAAGATGCTGGCGGTCATCGGGGTGTCGATGAACCCGGGACATATGGCGTTCACCCGTATGCCCCGTCCGGCGTAGTCAATGGCCATGTTCTTGGTCAAGAGGACGACGCCCCCCTTTGACGCGCTGTAGGCACTGCCGCCCGCCGTACCCTCCAGGCCCTCGATGCTCGCGATCGTCACCAGCGCACCCCGTCGCCCCTCCACCGCAGGTTGCTGGAGCATCTGGGCCAGGACGTGCTTGGCCACGAGGTATGTCCCGGTGAGGTTGACGGCAATGACCCGCTGCCATTCCTCGAGTGGCAAGAGGTGGACCGGACCGCCGCCGGCGACGCCGGCCGCGTGGACGAGACCGGCCACTTCGCCGGTGAAGTCGACGGTGGCGCGTACCAGCTCTTTGACCGCGTCCTCGTGGGTGACATCGGTGTGGGTGAACGCCCAGTTGCCGCCGGTGCTCCCCGGTGGGTTCTCGCCGGGGGCTGCGATGTCGGCCCCCATGACCATGGCACCCTCGTCAATGAGCCGGGCCGCCGTGGCGCGGCCGATGCCCGACGCCGCGCCGGTGACGACGAATGTCCGCCCTTGCAGCCCTCGCACAATTGCCTCCTGGTTGGAGTTGCACCGCACCGATACAGGTTGCGTCGCACTAAACAGACTGATAGAAGTTGTTCATATGTCTAGTCGAGCCGGCACCGGTCTCGCCGGGGTGCGACCCGCGGTGGCCTTCGACGGCACGGAAGAACGCATATTGGCGGCGGCCGAGCTGTGCATGGCGCGGCTCGGCCTGTCCCGTCTTTCCATGACCGATGTGGCCACCCAGGCCGGTGTGTCCCGGGGTGCGATCTACCTGCACTTCGCGGACCGTAGGGCACTCGTCGATGCCGTGCTCACACGCGCCGCCACGCGATTCGTGGACAGCAGTGCCGAGCCGATCGGGCGGCGCCGCACCCTGGTGGGCCAGGTGGCGGAGGCCGCGGTCTTCATCCGCGAACATCTGGGTGACAACGTGCTCACCTTGCGCCTCCCCGCGGACGAGGAGTCCCTGCTGGCCATATTGCTCACGACCCGGTTGGAGCGCATGGTCGAGGAGTGGGTCGAATTCTGGCTCCCCTATCTGGTGGAGGCGGAAAAGCGCGGGGAGCTCCGCAGCGGCGTCGACCACCGGCAGGCGGCGGAATGGATCGTGCGCATGATGCTGTCATTCGCCGTGATGCCACCGGTGACGTTCGACGCCGATCGGCCTGACCGCGTCCGTGCCTTCGTACGCGCCTTCATCGTCGACGGGCTCGGGCCCGTTCCGACCCGCACCTTGGTAGAGACCGCCGCACAGAGAGGATAGACACCATGCAATTCGCCCTGTTCTACGAGATCCCCGTCCCCAAGCCCTGGGAGCCCGACAGCGAGCTCGTCGCCTATCGCAACACCCTCGAGCAAGCAGTGGCCGGTGACCGCTTCGGCTGGGATGCGTTCTGGACCGTGGAGCACCACTTCTTGCAGGAATACTCGCACTGCTCCAATCCCGAGGTGCTCTACGGCGCGATCGCGGCACGGACCGAGCGGATCCGGCTCGGCTACGGCGTGCGCCTCATGCCCAAGCCGTACAACCACCCGGTGCGCACGGCAGAGTCCGCGGCCGTCCTCGACCTTCTCTCCGGCGGCCGGGTGGACGTCGGGACGGGCCGCTCGGCCACGCGGGCCGAGTTGGAGGGCTTCGGCATCGATCCGGCTGAGAGCCGGCGCATGTGGGACGAGGCGATCCGTCACGTCGTGGGCTGCTGGACGAACGAGGAGTACGAGTTCTCCGGCGAGTACTGGCAGATGCCCCGGCGCCGGGTCCAACCCAAGCCCCTCCAGAAGCCGCATCCGCCCTTGTGGGGAGCCACCACCAGCGACGAAGGGCACGCCCAGATGGGTGCGCTCGGCCTCGGCCTGTGCTCCTTCGCCGTCGGCCTCCCCCCGTCGGAGGTGCAGCGCAAGATCGACATCTACCGTGCTGCCGTCACCTCGTGCAAGGAACCCATCGGCGCTTTCGTCAACAACCGGGCTGCCACCTTCACGATGGCGATCTGCGCCGCCAGGCGGGACGAAGCGATGGCGAAGGCCCGGGAATCATTCGAGTGGTACCCCAAGACGGGCGCCCGGCAGATCGCCACGCTCACGGATTGGATGGCCGAGCGGAACCAGGAACTGGGCACGTACTCCTATGCCGCCGATATGAAGAGCCACGACGATCAGGGACTGCTCGACCTCATCAGCCTGGAGTACCTCGTGGATTCCAATGCCTGCGTCCTGGGCACGCCCGAAGAGTGCATCGAGGCCTGCCGGCAGTACGAAGAGGCGGGAGTCGACTTGCTGCTGTGCCTGGTGAACCCGTACAAGATCTCCCATGAGGCGGTCATGCAGACCATCGAGCTGATGGGCACCGAGGTGATCCCCAAGTTCCGCTCCTGAGCGCGCCACGCCGTCCCGGGGGATTCTCGTTCCCGTCGCGCCGGAAGGTCGAGGCCTCCTCGAGGCCGGCCGGGCGAAGGGCGGCTAGGGGATGAGGGCGGCTAGGGGATGAGGGCGACCTTGCCCACGACGCGCCGGGCCAACAGGTCGTCAAGGGCGACGGACACCTGGTCGAGTGGGTAGGTGGCGGGGTGTACCGGTTCGATGCTCCCGGCAGAGACCAGCGCGAGGAGATCAGTCACCAGCGCCATCTGATCGTTGGGGTGCTGGAGGGACCAGATGCCCCAGTCGATGCCGAGCACAGTGCGGTTGCGCAGGAGCACCTGGTTCAGCGGAACGGCCGGTATGGAGCCGGAGGCAAAGCCGATCACCAGGTAACGACCACCGTCACCGAGCGCGCGCAGGGCCTGTTCGGCGGCAGGCCCGCCGATGGGATCGACCACGATGTCGAGGCCCGTGCCGCCGGCCCACTGGCGCGCCCGGTCCTTGATCGACTCGGACGCGGGGTCCATCACCGCTTCGGCCCCGGCCTCCAGGGCCGCAGTGCGCTTCGCCTCGCTCGAGGCGGCGCCCAGCACGCGGCAACCCAGGGCGCGGGCCACCGCGATGGCAGCCAGGCCGACACCACCGCCGGCCCCGAGCACCAGCACGCTTTGACCCGGCGCTGCGTGGGCCCGCTCGCGCAGGGCGAACAGGGATGTGCTGAAGCTTTGGGTGAAGGTGGCAGCCCGAGGCGCGTCGAGAAGCTCGGGAAGAGCAGAGAGCGCGAGCTCGGGGACCAGCGCGTGGCTGGAATATCCGCCGAGGCCGGTGCTGGCCATCACGCGCTGCCCGATGGTGAACCCCTCGACGGCGTCGCCCACGGCAGCGACGCGGCCCGCCACTTCACTGCCGGGGGTGAAGGGAAGAGCCGGCTTGATCTGGTATTGGCCGGCGACGAACAGCGCGTCCACGAAGTTGACCCCAGCCGCCTCGACGGCGACCAGTACCTGGCCGGGGGCCGGGGTCGGGGTCTCGCGCTCTTCGACGGTGAGGAGCGAGGGTGGGCCCAGCTCGTGGCAGATGACTGCTCGCACGGAGGGTCACGTTAACTGCGGATGGGCACGCTCACTGCCCTCCGTACCACCCGACGAAGGTGTTGAGCGCGGCGGTGCACAGCGCCACGTCAGCCGGTGGGAGGGTGCACGTGTCGAGCCAGCTCCCTGTCGCGCCGTGCGCGTCGTACAGCATCACCCCGTTGGCACCGTCGAGCCCACCCGACGGTTCGCCGTCGCCCGCGCGGCCGGATGGGTCCATGAAGGCCACGGTTTCTGCGTTGAGATTCTCCACCGCCTCGAAATCAGGTCGACTTTGGGGGCATGGCTGCTCGAACTCAGCCACATAACTACTCGCCGCGGCCGGGAAGAGCGGGCAGGCCTGTGCCACGGCACAGCCCGCACAACCGCCGGTCTGGGATCCGACGACGGCTTCGGTGCGCGAGGTGGGCGTCAACTTCCAGCCACCGCCGAAGGCGGAGCTCGGAGCGGTCTCCCCGGATGGAAAGACAGCAACCCCGCCACTGCCATCGGCCCCGTATTCGGCGCGACAAATCCAGCCCGCCGGCGCCAGCAGCTTCACGTACCCGCTCTGGTCAGTGTAGATGGCAAGTCGGCCCGCCACTGCCTGCGGCACGACGACGCTCTCAGTGGAAGGGGGCGAGCTCGTCGTCGACGGCGACGTCACCCCGTACGTCGTGGGGCAGACCACCACGTGCAGGGAGGCGGTGATCGACCCCGAGACCGTGCTCGAGGTGCTCGAGGTGTTCGAGGCCGTGTTCGACGTGCTCGAGCCGACCGCCGTACTCGAGGTGGGCGCCGTGCTCGTGGAAGACGTGGAAGACGTGGAGGCCGCGTGGGGCGTGGCCGGCGCATCACTGCACGCGGCGAGGCCGACCGCCAGCACTGCAACGAACAGGGCGGCAACAGCGATCCTGTGCATGGGCTCCCCTCTCATCGTGGCGACCGACTGACTGTTTCGTACCGAGCAGCCCTCGCTGGCACAGTATTGCGATGGAAAGGGCCTCGTGTTCCTCACGACCGAGTGGTCGGTTTGGTTGGCGCGATCAGCCCATAGGGGGCCTATTTCATCCCGGCGGTGCACCTCAGCCCCGGCGTGGACAACCTTTCGAGTCCGACGGGCGTGAAACTGTATAGATGAGTGGGTGCAGCGGGATTGAACCCGATCTGGTCTGGGGGTACCGGGATTCACATGGCGGCGGTAGCGGCGAGATCCGAGCCCTGATGCCCGCGCGCGGGCTCGATGGCTTTGACCTGGCCTTCCCGGATCTCTACCGCCTGGCCTATCGGGTGGCCTTCCGCATCTTGGGCGACCGCGGGGATGCCGAAGACGTCGCCCAGGAGGCTCTGGCCCGTACCTCGGTCCGGTGGTCTCGCCTGGAGGACCGGCCCGAAGGCTGGGTGACTCGCGTCGCTTCGAACCTCGCCATTGACCGGTACCGGCGGCGCCGCCGGCCGGCGCTCCCGTTGAACGGCCCGGTGGGGATCGTCGATCCCCATCTGGGGGAACGGGGCGACTTGGTGGCCGCCCTGCGCCGGCTCCCCCGGCGGCAGCGACAAGCCGTGGTTTTGCGCTATCTCGGCGACCTGAGCGAGGCACAGACGGCCCTGGAGATGGGGTGTTCGATCGGCGCGGTGAAGAGCCACGGAGCCCGCGGGCTCACCTCGCTCCGGCGCCATCTCTCCGAATCGACGGGAGCGGGTGGGGACAATGTTTGGGCATCTTGACGATCCGCTCGGCGCGTCGCCGGGGGCGCGCGAGCTGGCCCGCGTGTTGCGGCGCGCCCATGTCATCCGGGCGAGGCGTCGTGTGGCAGCGGTGGCGGCCTGCGTGGTCGTCATCGTTGGATTCGCCGGGTACCTCGCGGGCCGCCCGCAGACGGTGCATATCTCGTCGACGGAGACGGGTTACCAGTTCAACGAGCTGAAGGGCCCTTTGGCGGTCGGCACGCCCGTCCCCACGACAGCGCTCGTCAACGTGGTCTTCGATAATGCCGAGCGTGGCTTCGCTCTGGCGGCGCACCGTGACCAGGCCGTCCTGGCGGAGACCACCGACGGTGGGAGTTCCTGGCAGGTGCAGAACGGCGATCTCCCGAGCGGCTACGGCCAGAGCACCGGCTATGCCGGCCAGTTCGAGTTCGTCGGCTCCGATGGCTACCTCTGGGGCGGTGCACCCGAGTCCGACGGCTCGGTTCCCTTGTGGGTCACCAGTGACGGCGGCATCTCGTGGCGGTCCGCCGCGATCGGCCCCGTGGTCTATGACGTGAGCGCCATCGGCTCCAATGTCTGGGCGCTGGCGGGCGCGTGCAACGTGGAACCCGTCGGAGGAGCGCCTGCGGCACCGTGCCCGGTCGTGCTCGAACAGTCCCTCGACGGGGGCGCATCGTGGAGCGCGGTCGACGAGGCCGGGTTCACCGAAGTCGTGAACGCGCTCCCCCTGGCCCAGCGGGTTGAGCTGGCCCGCATCACGCTGAGCCGCTCTTACGTGCTCACCACGAGTGCCCCCGATCAATCCGGCACCACCGAGCTCCTCTTCACCGGTGACTCCGGGGCAACATGGCAGACGCGACCCGTGCCGTGCGGGGGTGCCTTCGACCTCGGCGCGGAGATCGCTGCTTCGGGGACCGACGACCTCTGGCTGCTCTGCGGCAGCCAGGCTTCCGCCGGCCAGCAGTCAAAGCAGCTGTACCGTTCCGAGGACGGCGGCACGACGTGGACGCTGACGGCATCGGCCACCGGGCTCGGCACGCCGCCGCCTGCCGCCTCCCAACCGAACACCCTGACGCTCGGTGGCTACATCGCGCCCTACTCGATCGGGCACAAGAACCTGGCCGTGGCCAGCCCTACGACAGCCTGGCTCTACCCGTTCCGGTCCGACCTGTTCAAGACGGTGAACGGCGGTCTCGCGTGGTCGGCCGTACCTGGTCTCGATACGGCGGGGTTCGGCAGTGGCGGTCCGGGCAACGTGACCTTCATCAGCGCCCAGCAGGGTTGGATCTGCGAATACGGCGTGGGACTATGGCACACCAGCGATGGCGTGCACTGGTACCCGCTCGGGGTCTGAGTCCACTCATTGCGCCGCGGACTGCCATCGCAACAGGACCGCGTGCGACAACCCGCACGCCCCTCTCGGCGTGAAACCATGTATGAGCCATAAGACGCCGCAGTGATCCTGAAACGGCACCGCCTCGGCGTCCTGGCGCTCGTGGCACTCGTGGCGTCGTCCTGCGCGGCCGCCGTGCCGTCGCACAGTGCCGCTCCGCCGAAGGGCCACGGCCGTTCGGCGATTCCACCGCACGGGACTCCTTCATCGCACCCGTCGAGCACCGCCCCCACGACGCCCCCGCCGCCCACGACGTCAACGACCGTGCCGCCGGCTCCACCCGGGACCCTCGTCGAGGACCTCACCTGGGTCAGCGACATCCACGGCTGGGCCCTGGTCGACGTCGAGAACTGCGGGCAGCCCAACTGCACCGAAGTGCTCACAACCATCGATGGCGGGGTGGTGTGGAGCAAGATCGGCTCCATCGCCGCGTCATCCTCCTCCTGTACAGGCTGCGCCGTGCTCGGGGTCACGCACATCCGCTTTGCCAACGACCTCGACGGCTACGCCTTCGATCCTGACCTCTTCATCACCACGGACGGGGGCCAGACGTGGACGCGCCAAATCGGGCCGTTCGTCGCCGCACTGGAGCCGGCCGGCCCCGACGTCATGCGGGTCGCCTTCACGGAGACGGGATGCCCCGGACCGTGCGATCTCACCGTCCAGTCGGCGCCAGTGGCCAGCGCCACGTGGCACAGCCTCACCGCGCCGCTGCCGGCGGACGGCGTGCAGCTCGTTCGCCAGGGAGTCGATGACGCCTACGTTGCCCTCTACAAGAACCCCGCCGGCGGTGTCGAGGATGCGCACGCCACCCTGATGGTGTCGCATGACGACGGGGCCACGTGGAATGTGCGCCCCGACCCGTGTTGGGACGTCGGCGGCGAGGAGTACGACACCACGGCGATCGCCGCCGCGCCGCAGTCTGTGCTCGCTGTGCTCTGCCGCGATCGGATGCAGGGCCAAAACGCCTTCGTCGCTGTCTCGACCGATGGCGGGGCTGAGTTCGCCACCCGTCCTCTCGTTCCTGGGTCCGCCATGCTCGGCACACTCGCCGCCACCAGCGCCACGACGCTGTTCGTGGGAACCAGCGCCTTCGTCGGCACTGGGTCGACAGAGTGGGTGCTCCTGGCCAGTAGCGACGGGGGACAGAGCTGGAGGCAAGTGGCCGAAGAGACGGGAGAGGTGGCATCGGACTTCCCCGCGGCCAGCTTCTTGGGCTTCGAGAGTGCGCGCGCCGGCCGCTGGGTCGGCTATCCGTACGACATCTGGGAGACGACGGATGGCGGGAACACGTGGACGCGCCAACCGGTCGCCCCTTGAACACGGCTCGAAGGGGTCGCCCACCCGCGGTTCGCGTCCCCCGGCTGCTGGCGAGCGTCGTGTTGGCAGCGTCCGCCGCAGCCTTGCTCGCCGCCTGTGGGAGCACCAGCTCACCTGGCCGAACGACACCCGGAGCAGCATCGCTCGTCCCTGCGCCCGTGACACCGCTCACGGCCACAACGCCGATCACCACGCCGACCACCACACAGAACGCCACCCCGACCCCGACCACGACCTTGATTCCGCCGGAGTCCTCGCCTCAGCCCGAGCCACTCCTGCAGTTCGCCACCCCGCTCGTGGGGTGGATGGTCGATCCGACCCAACCCGGTCAGATCCTGGGTACCACCAACGGGGGCGCAAGCTGGTGGCAGAGCTACGTCGGATCGGTGTCATCGCAGAGCATCACCGGAACGGTCAAGGGCATCGATTTCGTAAACGCCACCGATGGATGGGCGCTCCTGTACGGCCGAGGGTTGATCGCCACCCGGGACGGCGGGCACACCTGGACGACGCCGACCGAGCCCGCCGCGCTGGGTTCCATCGTTTCCTTCACGTTCTCCGCTCCCGGTGACGGCTGGGCCATCACCGATATGGGCGTACTCCTGCAGTCCGTCGACGGTGGCCAGTCCTGGCGGGCCGAGATGACGCCGGAACCGGCCATCACGCTGTGCGCCACTCCCACCGGTCTCCTGTGGTTCGGAAGCGGCTCCGGGGACATCTACGCCTCGATCGGCGGCGCCACGTGGCACCTGTCCCTCTCGGGCGGTCAGGTGGCACCGCCGTTCCACAACTCGGTGGGCCCCGCACCCCAGGCGCCGGTGCCATGGCTAGCCTGCGTCGGCGACAGTACCTGGGCGCTCTACCAGTACGGCGAGTCCGCCGGCAGCGACCCCTTCGTCGTCGAGCGGACCCTGGATGGCGGCGCGCACTGGGGGCAACTCATGTCACCCGACGGCGGCTCCCTGGTACCCCCCAATCCCATGGTGGTCCTGAACACGCCGAGCGGCCTCGGTGCGACCGGTCCCACCAGCGCGTGGATCTTCGGGTACTGCGGTCCGTGCCAGACCGACTCGCCCAGCGTCGTCACGACCGCGAACGGGACGTCTTTCTCCGGGTCGGTCCTTTCGACGGCGGCGGACGTCTACGCCGCACCCGTGGGTGTCACCTTCGCAAACCCCCAGGACGGGTGGGCCGTGCTCCGCGAGCAGCCGGCGTACACGGGTGCGCCACCCGGTTCGACCGGGCCGGTCGTGACGACGGTCGTCGTGGCCACGAGCGACGGCGGCGCTACCTGGGACGTGGTTGACCCGGACGTGTGATCCGGCCTACGTCAGTTCGGCGTACCGGAAGCAGCTCACCAGGTGGTCGTTGACGAGACCCGTGGCCTGGAGGTGGGCGTAACAGACGGTCGGGCCTATGAAGCGGAAGCCACGAAGCCGCAGGTCGGCGCTCACTGCGTCTGAGAGCGGGGTGGTCGCCGGGAGCTGCTCCATGCGGCGCCAGCGGTTCACCTTCGGCCGGCCGCCCACGAAGGCCCACACGTAGGTGTCGAACGAGCCGAACTCCTCCTGGACGTCCAGGAAGGCCCGCGCGTTGCCCACGGCGGACTCGACCTTGGCCCTGTTACGGATGATACCGGGGTCGAGCAGGATCTTCTCGATCCGCTTCGGGGTGAAGCGCGCCACCTTCTCGGGGTCGAAGTCGGCGAAGAGGCGGCGGTAGCCGTCGCGCTTTTTGAGGATGGTGAGCCAGCTCAAGCCCGCCTGCGCTCCTTCGAGCACGAGGAACTCGAAGTGCAGCCGGTCGTCGTGGACGGGGACGCCCCACTCGGTGTCGTGGTAGGGGATGTCCCATGGCCCCTGGGCCCAATGGCAGCGGAGGCGGCCGTCGGGAACGAAGTCGTCGATAGCGGTAGCCGTCGCGGGAGCCGTGGCGGAGGAGCGTTGAACCATGGCCCGACCCTACGCGCCGGCTGTGACACTCGGACCAGTCGCTTACGCGTCAGCTGTGACGCCCCGACGGGCCCGGTACAGGACATGGCGGCGCAGCGGGCTGCCCTGGGGCAGGGAGGGGTGATCGAAGTCGGCCGCCGGATCCCGTACCATGCCGATCCGCTGCATGACCGCCTGCGAGCGCAGGTTGAGGGTGGTGGTGATGGCCACGATCTCCTCGAGGCCGCCGGCACCGAAGCCGAAGTCGAGCGCAGCGGCCGCCGCCTCAGTGGCGTACCCGTGGCCCCAATGGGCCGGGTGGAAGCGCCAGGCCACCTCGACCGCTGGGGCGCACGGCAGGGCGGGCGCGACTCGATGCAGCCCGACCATGCCGACCAAGGGCTCGCCCCCGACCACCTCGACCGCCCACAACCCCCAGCCTTCTCGTGCGAGCTCGTCGGCGAACCGCGCCACCATGGCGTCGCTCTGTGCCCGGGTGGGGGAGGAGCCCAACGACTCCACCACCAGCGGGTGGGCGTTGAGCACGGCGAACGGCGCCAGGTCGGCCTCGGTGAACGGCCGCAACACCAGGCGGTCCGTGGCGATCGACACGGTGGCTCAGCCCGCGACGGCCCGCTCGGCCGCCCACCGGTAGTCGGCCTTGCCCGAGGGCGATCGCTGGACCAGCTCCACGAAGACGACAGCCTTGGGGAGCTTGTAGCGGGCGATGAAGGCCGAGGCGTGCTGCGTGATGGAATCGGCCGTCGTCTCGGCTCCCTCGGCGAGCTGGACCACTGCGACAACTTCCTGTCCCCACCGTTCGCTTGGCCGCCCCGTCACCACCACATCGGCGACGGCGGCGTGACCTGCGATGGCCCGCTCGACCTCCTCCACGAAGATCTTCTCGCCGCCGGAGTTCACCGTCACCGAGTCCCGGCCGAGCAGCTCGATCTGCCCGTCCGCCAGGTGACGGGCCCGGTCGCCCGGGATGGAGTAGCGGACCCCGTCGACGACGGGGAAGGTGCGTGCTGTTTTCTCAGCATCACCGAGATACCCCAGCGGCACATTGCCGGTCTGCGCCAGCCATCCGTTGCCCTCGTGCCCCGGCGGCAGCACGGCGCGGAGGTCTTCGTCGACCACGACCGTCCCCGGTCCGGGGAGGAAGGCCCCGACTTTGCCGCCGTCACCGGAGACGGCGTGCATCTGGGCCCCGGTCTCCGAGGCGCCGGCCGAGTCCGAAATGATCAGATTGGGGAGACGATGCAGGGCCAGGGCGCGCACGGCCGGGGTCAGCGGCGCCCCTCCGTTGCCCACGGCGAAGAACGAGGAGAGGTCGTAGTCGGCCTTATCGAGCTGCATGAGCAAAGGCCGCAGCACGGCGTCACCGACCACGCTCATGGTGTTGGCCTTCTCGCGTTCCACGGTGCGCCAGACGTCGTCGGGGTCGACCCGGCGCGGGTTGTCCGGGAAGATGAGGGTCGCCCCCTGGGAGAGGAGGATGAAGCCCGACCACTGCGCCGCGCCGTGCATCAAGGGCGGCAGCAACAGCAGCTTCAGAGGGAAGCTGGCCTCCAGCCGCTCGATGATTCCCCGGTAGCTGTTGACGACCTCCCAGGTGCCGATCGTCCGTCCTCCCATAGCGGCGATGAAGATGTCGTGCTGGCGCCACAGCACACCTTTGGGCATGCCGGTGGTGCCGCCCGTGTAGAGGATGTAGAGGTCATCGGGCAGGGGGACGACCGGCGCGCCGTCGGGCGACGAGGCGGCCAGTGCCTCCTCGTACGGGACGGCGCCGGGCAGGAGATCATTGCCCGATTCGTCGTCTACCTGCAGCAAGACGTCGGGCGGCGTATCGAGGGTGGGCAGCACCTCGGCCAGGGTCGGGGCCAGCGACGCGTGCAGAATCAGCGCTCGCGGCCGGGCGTCGTTCAGCAGGTAGCGCAACTCCTCGCCGACGTAGCGGTAGTTGACGTTGAAGGGGGCCACGCGGGCCCGGTAGCCGCCCAGCATCGACTCGATGTACTCGTTCCCGTTGTACAGAGCGAGTGCCACGTGGTCCTGGCCCGACTCGTGCCCGGCCAGTCGGTCCCGGCCCTTCCGCACCCCCAGGCCCTGCCCGTGCAGGTAGGCGGCCAGGCGTCGCGAGCGCTCGGCCACCTGGCTATAGCTCAGCCGCCGGTCCCTCCAGACGAGGCACTCCCGGTCGGGCACGGCCCCGGCCAGCGTGTCGAACACCTGGGCCAGGTTGAACTGTTCCGTCGGCTCCATTGGCTCACTCGGGGCACTCGGGGCACTCGGGGCACTCGGCTCACTCGGGGCACTTGGCTCGCTCTGCTCGCTCGGGGGACTTGGGGGCACGGCCGCACTGTACCGGCGCCCATACCGGCGCTCATGCCGGCGTACCCCGAGGTCCGCGTGCGGATTCCTGGAATGGGGGCCCTCCCGTCATCGGCAATGATCGTTTGGTGCAGAAGAACGAGCCCGGCCTCACCGTCGTCCGCAACCCGGCGACGGGGGAGGAGATCACGACCGTCCCCGCCCTGAGTGAGCCCGAGGTCGATGCTGCAATTGAGCGGGCCGCCGGGGCCTTCGAGGCGTGGAAGGTTGTCGCGCCCGGTGACCGGGCCCGCCTGCTGCGCCGTTTCGCCGCTGCCGTCGACGCCCACACTGAAGAGCTGGCCGGCCTCGAAGTGGCCAACGCCGGCCACGTCATCGGCAACGCCCGCTGGGAGGCGGGCAACGTGCGCGACGTCCTCGAGTACTACGCCGCGGCACCGGAGCGCCACAGCGGCCGCCAGATCCCGGTGCCCGGCGGGGTGGACATCACCTTCTACGAGCCCCTCGGCGTGGTGGGGATCATCGTCCCGTGGAGCTTCCCGATGGCCATCGCCGGCTGGGGATTCGCCCCGGCCCTGGCGGCCGGGAACACCGTGGTGCTCAAGCCGGCCGAGCTCACACCACTCAGCGCGCTGCGCATCGGCGAGCTCGCACTCGAGGCGGGCCTGCCCGAGGGTGTCCTGCAGGTGCTGAGCGGCAAGGGCAGCGTGGTCGGGCAGCGATTCGTGACCCATCCGGCGGTGCGCAAGCTGTGCTTCACCGGCTCGACCGAGGTGGGCCGGTCCATTATGGCCGGCTGCGCAGATCAGGTGAAGCGCGTGACTCTCGAGCTCGGTGGCAAGAGCGCCAACATCGTCTTCGCGGATGCCGACGTGGAGCTGGCCGCCGCCCGGGCGCCGTACGGCGTCTTCGACAATGCCGGGCAGGACTGCTGCGCCCGCTCGCGGATCTTGGCGCAGCGGTCGGTCTACGAGCGGTTCCTCGCCCTGCTCGAGCCGGCCGTCTCCGGCGTGGTCGTCGGCGACCCGACGCAGGAAGCGACCGAGATGGGACCGCTCATCTCGCCGGCGCACCTGGCCACCGTGGCTTCCTTCGTGCCCGAGGATGCGCCTGTGGCCTTCCGGGGTTCGTGCCCGAGCGGCCCGGGCAATTGGTTCGCCCCCACCGTGCTCGCCCCGGTCGACCCGAAGCACCGGGCGGCCCAAGAGGAGATCTTCGGCCCGGTGGTGGTGGTCATCCCTTTCGAGGACGAGGCCGACGCCGTGCGGCTGGCCAACGACACGCCCTACGGGCTGTCGGGATCGTTGTGGACCCGCGACATCGGCCGCGCCCTGCGGGTGGCCCGGGCCGTCGAGACAGGGACGCTGTCGGTCAACTCGCACTCCTCGGTGCGCTATTGGACCCCGTTCGGGGGAGCCAAGCAGTCCGGCATCGGCCGCGAGCTCGGCCCTGATGCCCTCGATGCCTTCAGCGACGTGAAGAACGTCTTCATCAGTTCCGACTGAGATCCGCCGAGCCACCCAGCCTCCCAGCCTC
>PKYA01000165.1 GCA_003133545.1 Acidimicrobiaceae bacterium
CGTTTCGGATTGCGATGCGGATTATCCATGCCAAACGGTTCGGTCAAGGTTCCCCATTTGGGGCAGGCGGAATGCCTCGGAGCGATCGAGAGACGGGCTGTAATGGGAGCGCCGCGTAGCAGTGCCGATACCGTCCAATAGTTCGCCGCGGTATCGGCTGAACGGCCCTCGTGCGTGAAACTGTACGGGTGCGCCTTGTAATCACCATTCTCATTACATGTCTCGTTGCGATCCTCAGCGCCTCTGGTGAGGGCGTGACCTACGGCTGCACGCGTGTCACCGGTCGGAGCCGGTCAGGGTCGGATACCCATCCCCGATTGAGTCAATCGCTCGTCGGATGAACCAGCCGTCTCGTCAGGTCTCTTCAGACCGCTCTGGTTCTGGCGGTGCAGGTTTGTCGAGGTCATGAATCATCGGACGGCCATACAGGCCGTCGATGCGGCTGACTATCTCGTTCACGTCTGGGCTGTGCCCGTCCGATGTATCCACCAGGATCGTCGGACATCCGAAGTCGAGAGGTTCGAAGAGCTCGTCCTGAAGTTTGCTTACGAGGGGTCGGAGTGAGTCAAGCCGCTTATCTCCGCACAGCGGTCCCATGCGCATGCGCCGCTCCCACCGCGCCAGCGCGTCAGCGCTTCTGCAGTGCACATTCACTAACACAGCATGAGCGGCGAGCCGACCGGCTACGTCGGGCTCACTTACGCCTCGGAAGAAGCTCTGTTCAGCGACGAAGCTGATGCCGTGGCTCAGCCAAAGCTCCATGGTGGCGTAGAAGGGCTCGACACCAGCTGCACCGAGGTTGAATCCGCGCCGTTGCGTGCGCCACACCCCGTGGACAAGCTGGTCCTTGCTCAGGACAGGAATATCGAGGCGTTCACCCAGGGCGGCGGCAAGCGTCGACTTCCCCGAACCGGGCCCGCCACCGACGAGTACTCCTAGCGGAAGTTCGTTGGACACGTCTCAGAAGTTACCGGAGCACCGCAAGCGGATCGCTAATCGGGCGACGGGAAAGCCTGCCGAGTATCCATCATCGGTAGCGATGCAGTGTTTCGATGAGGTGGCGAAGGAACCTCTGTCCGAAGGGGCTCTCGCCCTCGACGGCCACAATTGCGAGGTAGCTGAATATCCGCCAGAGCTCGCGCCGCTCAGCGAACTCAGGGTCGATGGTCAGGACCTCTTGGTACGCCTCAACCAAACTTGTGGGCACGGTCTCAAACTGGTCGATCAGCGCTAAGTCCAGCTCGGGGTGCCCGAAGTAGGGCGCAACATCTATGACGACGGCACCGCTCGCGCCGCTCAGGAAGTTGTTCAGCTGGGCGTCGCCGTGCAACAGCGACGGGCACGGTTCAAGCCCGCATAGAGCGGGCATCCTGGCTACGAGCCGCTCGACCTCAGAGGCCACGTCGCTCGGTAAGTGACCCGAGTCGACGGCCGAGCGAAGGCGAGGGAGCACCCGGCGCTCGGTGTAGAAGTCGACCCAAGTACCTGAGGCGACTGGACGGTTGTCCTGGGGGAGGGGGCCGAAGAAGCCATCGAAGAGCTCCAGCCCGAATTGCTCGGCGTGCACTTGATGCAGCGCGGCGAGGGTATGGCCGATCGACCGCCAGTCCGTCGGCGTTCGAGCACCGGGGAGCCGTTCGGGCACGGCCTCCAAGAGGAGCATCGATCCGACCTCGAGATCGACCACACCCGGGCCAATGGGAGTGGGGGTTGCAACCTGGGCGCGCACGCGAAGCAGCTCCAGGCCATCTAGCTCTGCAGTGAAGAGTCTGTGAGCATCTAGCGCAAAGCTCAACTTCGCGAACACGGACAGTGGCCGACCGTGGAAGATCCCTGTGGGGTGAGACGCCCGGTCTCTCAGATCGGTGAATCCATCGGTGGTCCATTGCAGACCGAGGTGCGCCGATGCGGCTCGCTCCACCTCCTGGACCGCCGCGCGGTCGAGAAGCGGGGAGATGGCTGTCACGCGACCACCGTAGACGCCTCCTCCGCAATCCCACTGCGTGGCGCCAACCGCTCTCCATCTGTGGCGTCCCGCAGGCCGATCCGCTTCCGGGCACCGAGAAGTAGCTCGACGATCTCGGTGTTTCCTCAATTTTGGGGAGCCCGGAACGCACTTCAGGGGGACGTGGGAGCATCTCGGCGTGGATGTCGTGGATCGAGTACGAGCGGTCCTCCTGTTGGATTCAAACGTAACCGGCGTAGAACTTGTTGGTTCGCGGTCGAGTGGGATTGAAACGGCGTTGTCCGATTGGGACATACAGATCGCGGCAATCGACCTTGACGAGCTAATGGCGGCCCTGCCGTCGCTGACAGCGCAGCTCACCCCATTGGCGGCTCAGTGGGACCGCCTCAGCAGTCGCCCGGTTTACATGCTCATTTTGCCCGGAGGCATCAAGGTCGACCTTTTCGCGGATGACCGGCCGCGAACCAGCGAGCCGCCATGGCAGCCCCAATCGGACAACCTCATGGCGATTGACGCTCATTTCTGGGACTGGATCCTGTGGCTAGGTGGCAAGCAACTTCGCGGTCAGGCCGATCTGGTGGACGAAGAATGCCAGAAACTGTACGTCCACCTGCTCCAGCCGTTGGGGGCAAGCGCGGTTGCTCGTTCCATCGCCAGTGCCGTAGAGCAGTACCTCGACCTCCGCACGGGCGCAGAACGCATCGCTCACGTACCTGTAGACCGTCGCTTGGGCCAAGCTGTTTTTGCGAGGTTACGGGATGAGGGTCTCGTGTAGAGCTACGTGGATGCAGACGGCTCATCACACCAATTCCGATGGCGAACTTCTTGTTGCGGGACTGCTCCGGTTCGCTGAATGGGTGCGACACTCCCGGCCCACCCGGCAGGCCGAGCGGCGAGTGCAAACTGTGGTGTTCACCGACATCGTTGGCTCGACGTCCGGCGCGGCCGACGCCGGCGACGAAGCGTGGCATCGTCTCCTCGATGACCACGACCGCATCTCCTGGGACACAGCCGGCCGTCACAGCGGCATGATCGTCAAGAGCACGGGCGACGGTCTTCTTGCCCGGTTCGACTCGCCATCGAACGCCCTCGCGTTCGCGAGCGAGTTCCGACAAGCCCTCGACGCCATCGGGTTGCAGATCCGCTGCGGGCTTCACACCGGCGATATCGAGCTGCGAGACAACGGCGACATCACCGGGATCGCGGCGAACCTTGCTGCGAGGGTCGAACAGGCCTGCGACGACGGAGGAATCTTCGTCTCGTCCACCGTCTGCGACCTGATGCTGGGTAGTGATGCGACTTTCGACGACCGGGGCGAGCGCACACTCAAGGGCTTCGACCAACCGTGGCGGCTCTTCTCCCTCGTCGGCCACCACTGATAAAGGTGGCTGAGTTGCGTGGCTGCGATCTGCACGATCGGAAAGTGCCGATACCGGGCGGGTAGTGGTAGCCCAGCTCGCTGCCGGCTGAGGGCCACAGACTTTGAAAGACTGACGCAGTGCGGATGGCAAACGTGAGTGGGCGAATCGCCCGGCTGGCCGAAGCGCTCCCTCTCGACACCATCGAGATCAACCCACGGCGCGTGGATGGCAGCCAAATAGAAGTTCTCGGCGCACTGGTGCTCTGGGACAAGGACCAGGACAAGGAACAACACAAGGAGAACGACCTATGACGAGCAGCCTCCTCGCCGGCCGCACGGCCCTGGTCACCGGCGCCAGCCGGGGGATAGGAATGGCGATCGCAGAGCGCTTCGCCGCCGAAGGTGCCACAGTGGCGGTGACCGCCAGAACGGTCGAGCCAGGAACCAGCCAGTTCGAGGGGAGCCTCGAAGAGACCGTCCTGGCGGTCACCAAGGACGGTGGGCACGCGGTCGCCATCGCGGCGGACCTGTCGAGGCCGGAGGAGCGGGAGCGGTTGATCCAAGAGACCGAAGCCGTCATCGGACCCATCGACATCCTGGTCAACAACGCGGCCGTCACCTTCTTCAACCCGATCGCCGACTTCGCACCGAAGCGCCTGCAGCTGATGTTCGAGGTCCAGGTCTACGCCCCGATGGACCTCGCGCAGAGGGTCCTTTCCGGCATGGCCGCGGCCGGCCAGGGATGGATACTCAACATTTCTTCGGGCGCGTCGCGCCACCCCTCGCTCCCGCCAGGCCCGATGTGGCGTGGAGGCGGCACGGTGTACGGGATGGTCAAGGCGGCCCTGGAGCGGTTTACGACGGGGTTGGCCGCGGAGGTGTGGGAAGCGAACGTCGCGGTCAACTCGCTCTCTCCGAGCAGGGTGGTGCCCACCCCGGGCACGGTCTTTCACCATCTGGTCCGCCCAGATGACCCGAATCAGGTAGTCGAGCAACCCGAGGTGATAGCGGAGGCAGCGCTTGCGCTTTGCAGTCGTCCGCCTCGGAGCCTTACCGGCCGGGTCGTCTATAGCCAGGACCTGCTGGCGGAGCTGGCGACTGGGGCCCCGTGAAACCAGCGCCCAAATCAGACCCCAGCTGACGCCCGAGACTGCTCCCTACTGGGAGGGCGGCGTGACATGAGGCGAGCGTCGGCTGGCAGCCTGCCCCATTGCGCCGGTCCTGGGCGTACGATGGGTGCCGTCGGGCGCTACGGCACTTGCTTATAAACCTCGAAGCCGGTCTCAGTCGGTGGCGCCGTGAACCCTCCGTCAATTCCCCGCTGCATCAGGGGCGTCAGCGTTTCGTCACGAAACTTCACCCAGCTCTGCTCGGAATCATGAATCGCCATCACCGTCCAGCCACCCTCTGACGGGCCGGCAGCATGAAAGAGCTGTCCCTCTGGGAGTTCAAACTCCCCGGGGTGAACTGCTTGCAGCACGGCGTCATACTGCTCCTTCGTCCCGCCAGGAAAGAAGTGAATGATCCCGTAAGACATGGCGAACCCCTAACGTGTTTGTGCGGACCGGAGCGTAGCAAGGGCTTCAGTTCGAAGCCACGTCCATTCCGGTGCTCACACGAATTAGTGTTTCCTTACCCCCGTCCGGACCCGTGCGCACTAGGTCGTACTCTCGGGCTAATCAGGGAACATTCGGAGCTTCTCCGCCGTGCGGCCAAACTGGGCTCACACTGACGCGCGGGCCTCGAGGGCCTATTCCGACCGGGCCGCGTCGAGAACGGCCAGGATATCGTCGCCATATCGCTCAAGGCGGATCTGACCAATCCCGCGGCATTTGGCCAGCTCGGCGAGCGTTCGAGGATCCCGGTCGGCGATTGCTGCCAGTTCGATGTCCTTCAAGATGACGTAGGCGGGGACTGTCTCTTTGCTTGCTATCGCCCCCCTCCACGTGCGCAGTGCCTCCTCGGCAGCTGTCGTTCCGGCCTTGCTTCCTTCGGGTCCAACTCCTGGGCCGACCAGCGTGACGCTCTTTCCATTGACCCGCACGTCTGCACCGAACGCCACCTTGATCCTCACGGCACCCACGGACAGGACGGCAGCGGCCGCCGTGATCTCGACGATGGTCCCGATGTTTCCCCTGTCCTCGACGACGAGCCCGAGGGTCACTTCCACTGTGGGAAGCCGTACCTCGCGACGAGCTCCGTCCTTCCGGCGGCCGTTCACGCGTCCTTGGCCGGGCCTCGGCGTTAGTCGGCTGCGCCCCGAGCCATTGGACGGCCTGTGCCTCAGTTCACTGTAGGGGTCGACATTGCGTCGGGACGAATCCCGGACGCTGCTCCCGTCCAGCTCGGCGAGGAAAATCGAGGGGGCCTCGGCGTCGGCGAGAACGACAACCTGACTCCGGGCCCGAGTGAGGGCAACGTGGAACACGCGCCGCTCACCCTCCTCGTCGTTGCCGAGTCGATGGGGGAAGAGCCCCTGCGAAGCATCGAAGATGACCACATGGCCCCATTCCCGCCCCTTGATGCGATGTACCGTCGACAGCAGCACCAACGGTCCGGTGAGTGACGACTTGGTGAGCGCCTGTCGCAACCAGGTTTCGAATGTGGTGATTTCGGGGTGGAGAGCCGCGACTGATTCGAGCGCGGTCAGGTCGTCGGCATGGGTGGAGCGGTCCGCCTCTTTTCGCGAGCCATCGAGAACGTCCATGGTTTCGCCGAGCCCGATGTCGAGCCGGATGGCTCTGAGTGCCGCAGCAGATGAGCGAGCACAAGCCCTGGCAACCATCTCGAGGTCGGTTGCGTAGGCCTCAAGTTTTGGGACGTCGCGACCTGAGAGGCGACCGGCGAGCCGTCGTATGTCGGCGATCGAAGTCGTCGATCGACTCGTGAGCATGTCGACCACCATGGGTGCGATGCCGCGGGATGGGCGGCGGATCGTCTCTTGGACGTCTTCACGTCTGATGTTGGCTAGGTCGGTCCCGATCCGGAGGTAGGCGAAAGCGGTGCGGATACCGGTGCGGTGCAGCACGCTGGCCGACAATGGGGTGGTGCAGGGGACGCCCGCTTCCATACAGGCCACCTGCACGGGCAAGAGGGCCGAGTTGACCCGGGCGAGGACGGCGATGTCGCCAAGGTCGACCCCGCCGGCGCGCCACGCCGAGATGGCCTCGACGGCGAGCCTCGCCAGTTCGTCCGCCGGCGCCTTCACGACGCCAACGGGTCCGCATCCGGACAATGGCCCGCCGAATGTGGCGAGTTCGTCGGTGCGACCAACTGGGGCACCGATGGTCTTTTCGATTCGGCGTGCGTTGTAGGAGAGCAAGTGGCGTGCTGCATCGATGACTGCCGGTGGGCACCGATAGTTGACGTTCAAGTCGTGGGCGCCGGCGGCCGGGAAGTAGTGGGAAAAGTTGATGAGGAACTCTGGCGTCGCCCCCGAGTAGCCGTAGATGACCTGGTCGTCGTCTCCGACCCCGAAACAGTCGTAGGTGGGTGCGGCCAGGAGCCTGATGAGCAGCAGGTGGGCGGGGTTGAGGTCCTGGAACTCGTCGACGAGCAGATACCGGCACTTGGATTGTGCGACAGAGCGGGCATCGGGATTGGTCAAGAGGATCTCTATGGCCCGGTAGATCTGCTCGTCGAAATCGACCGCACCGGCTTCCGCCAACGCCGCGCGGTACCGTTCGAATCCTTGCACGATGCCCGAGGCGTCTGGATCAGCCTCTTCGACCACCTCCGGTGCGTTGAGCCCGAGCCGAATCGAGGAGAGGGCGGCGAGGTAGGGGGCCACGGTGTCGGTGTTGGCTTGCCGGCGGATCTCGATGTGGCGTTGTAACAATTCCCGGACGGCAGGCTCGTCGAGAACACGCAGGCGGCCGGCTTCCCCGAACTCGTTGCAGATCCACAACCCGAAGCTGTTCAGGGTGCGGATGTTGAGTTTCTCCGAACCCTCGATGTCCCCGCAACGCTCCTTGAGCTCCTTCGCCGCTTTGGTGTTGTAGGCCAGCGCGGTGACCGTCTCCGCGTGCACACCGCGATCGCCGATGAGATGGCGGAGACGCTCGGTGAGGACCCGGGTCTTGCCGGACCCCGCCGGTGCGATGACCCTGGCCGGCCCGATGCGGTGACAGACGGCGGCTAGCTGGTCGGGCGCCAGTTCTGAAGTGGGTTGCGACTGGCCGGCCTGCTGGAGCCTTCCTGCTTCGGCGTTCCAGCGGTGGATCACCCCGATTCTCGAAGGCAGGGTCGGCGGTTGGGCGGGACCGCCGTCGATGAACATCGGGGTCCCGTCGGCCAAGGTGATGTCAGCCGCGCCAGTTTCCCTCACCCCGTCGGCGGCGAAGTACCGGGCCGCCTTGCGACCGTGCCACCAGATCGAATCGCCGCCACCCCTGGCGTCGTAGTTGTTGGCCCACACCAGGAACTGCACGCGCTCGCGGCAGAACTCGAAGCTGGGTGTGAGCTCGTAGACAGGACTGTGGCAACGCTCCGGAGCCCGGAGGGCAGCAGGGTCCACACCCAGCTCAACCACGGCGGGCCGACGATCGATCCAGTAACGGTGGAGAACCTCTGCCACCGGCCCCGGGTCTCTCAGCGCGGCGTCCCCGACGACGACGCGGGGGCAAGACTCCCAAGCTTCAGGCGGCTGGTGGCCCGGGAGAACCACGACGCCTCGGCCTAGCTCGACCGGGGCGTCTGAGGACATGAGCCATGGTAGCGATCGGGTGTATCCGGGGACTGGTGGCAGTGGAGCTATCGTGATTTCCGTGACCGTAGTGGGACACCGATGAAGGTAAGGCGCTAGCCCGAGCGCTCTGTCCGGGGCGATCCGGACACTTCGTCATGTCCGCCCGTCAGGCGGACTCCCTACTGTTTTGGAGGTCACATCACGATGTCACAGCTCGCAATAGAGCTGCGTCCCGGCGAAGGCGGAGACGACGCCCTCGCCTTCTGTCAAGATCTCAGGACGGCGATCCTCGCCTATGCCCGTCGTCGAGGCGACGCAGTTCAGCCCGCTGCAGGCTCACGGGGGAACCGTACCCTCGTGGTGGTCGTGGACGGGGACCGGCGTGCCTATGAACGGCTCGCTGGCGTACACCGAGTCCAGCGGATACCGAAGAGCGACCGCCGGGGGCGTCGTCACACCTCGACGGCCACCGTCGCCGTTCTCACCCTGCGACTCGCGAGCAAGGTCGAGATAGCCGACGAGGACCTCGATGTCTTCACCTATCGCGGGCACGGCAAGGGAGGCCAACACCGGAACAAGATCGACTCGGCGGTTCGGCTCGTCCATCGACCGACACAGACGACTGTGGTCGTCGAGCATGGGCGCAGCCAGTGGCAGAACCTTCAAGAGGCCCGAGCGGTCCTGGCAGAGAGACTGAGAAGATGGCGCGTCAGGAGGACTCGGCGAAGGTCCTCTCCGACCGCAATCGCCAGATCGCCTCCGGTGAAAGACCGGTAAAGCAGTTCACCCACAACCAGCAGCGATCCGTGGTCGAGTCACACGGGACGGGGGAGCTCTGGCGACTGTCGGACTTCTACCGGGGACGCCTTGACCGCCACGACGCCGCTTGAGGTGGACCGGGGAGGTAACCCAATCTCGGCGGCGGTTCGACGCAATACAGCGACAGCCTGAGCATGTTCCAGCGAACTGAGCGATCCTGGACGCCGCGGGCGGAGGTCATGATCGTCCCCAAGTCGGAATGCCGCTCGGGAGTCCAGGTCAGAACGGTAGGACCACTCTGGCCGCTTGCCCGCAGGACTGCGATTACAGCCATCAACGGCGGTAGCATATGCCCGTGCCGCTCCGACTCGAAAATCGCCGTGGCCAGGGGCGCCCAGCCAGACGACCACGGCACTAATCGTGATACCCGCCGAATTCGGGGATTGTGGGTCGAACGTGGCTGCGCCAGAAACACCTTTTGGTTAGCTCCGTGACTGACCCAGTTGGCTTCGTCGGACGGCACGGAGAACTACGCATCCTTGACGAGCGGTTGGCTGCCGCGGAGATGGGTCGCCCACAGGTGGTCTACGTGGAGGGCGGAGCAGGGGCGGGAAAATCATCTCTCCTTTCTCGGTTCCTCGGTTCGCTCTCGAACGCTGTTGTCCTCCAAGTTGGAGGTGACGAGGCGGAGACACTGCTCTCCTACGGCGTCATCGATCAGTTACAGCCCGGGGCCGTGACAGATCCGGGCACGGACCCGATGGCGGTCGGCGCTCGGTTGGTGGACCTCTTAGATCGGTTGCAATCCCGCGGTCAGGTCGTGGTACTCGTCATCGATGACCTGCAATGGGCGGACCGACCATCGTCTCGCGCGGTGTTGTTCGCGCTGCGGCGACTCCGGGCCGACAAGGTGCTGACAGTCGTGTCTTCGCGGGTTGGTCAGTTCGTCGACCCCGGTTGGGCGCGCTTCATAAGCGGTGATGCGCGTGTCACCCGCATCCGACTAGGCGGTTTGAGTGCGACTGACCTCACCGAGCTGGCGAGCGCACTGGGACTGGGGACGTTGTCGCAGCGGGGTGCAACTCGACTGGCGGCGCACACGGAAGGAAACGCCCTCTACTGTCGGGCGCTGCTCGATGAGATCGGGATCGCGGGATTGAACGGTGAGGATAACGCCCTCCCGGCGCCACGCGAGCTCTCGGCGGTGATCCTCTCTCGCGTGGCTGGGCTCCCTGTTACCGCGCAGGCATTCTTGGCGGCAGCTTCGGTACTGGGGCATCACGCGCCCGCGTCAACGATCGCTTTGGTCGCTCAGTTGCCCGATGCGCAGGAGGCGGTCGATGCGGCGTTGGCGCCCGGTCTATTGCGCGAAAGTGCTTTGGCATCGGAGCTGACCTTTGCCCATCCATTGTACCGGGCCGCCATTTACGCCGATCTCAGTCCCGCGAGCCGACGAGGACTGCACGCACGTGCTGCTGAGTTCGTCACGGGTCGCGCTGGGCTCACCCATCGCCTCGCGGCGTCGGTGGGTCCCGACGAGGAATTGGCCCGCGAGTTCGAGGAGTCTGCCCGTTCCAGTGCCGAGATCGGAGAACTGGGCGCTTCGGCGTCGGCTCTGGAGCAGGCGGCTTCGCTGTCGCTGACTGCTGCGGACAGAGAACGTCGACTGCTCGATGCCGCGGTGGTCCACCTCAACGCGGCCGACACCGCGGCAGCCTCCCGCGTACTGACGTCGTGCCAAGCCTCCAGTGCTCGACGCGAGGCGCTGCTGGGGCTTTTGGGTGTCCTCACCGGTTCGCCCAGTGCCGAGGGCCGCTTGCTCGCTGCATGGCAGGCCCACGATCCAGAGGGCGAGCGTGAGATCGGGGCCCGCGCCGCGACGTCGTTGGCCAACTGGATGGTTCTCTCGGGTCGGCCCGATCAGGCCATCGAGTGGGGGGGTCGGGCAGTAGGCGGAACCATTCCGAATTCGGCGCTGTGGGCTATGGCGCGCACTGCACAGGCATATGCGTTCGCCGCCGCCGGACGCAGTCCTGAGGGACTGGCTGTACTCGACTTTCTACCCGCCTCGGGAAATGAAGTGCCAGTATCCGAGACAGACGCCCTCATCATGCGGGGCATGCTCAAGGTCTATGTCGACGACCTCGGAGGGTCCATCGCCGACCTCGGCGTGGCGGCGGCCCGGCTGCGCACGGGTCTTCCTACGACCTATCCCGGTCCGTGTCTGTCTCATTTGAGTGACGCACATTTTCGCCGGGGCGACTGGGACGCGGCCGTCACCCACGCTCAGCTGGCGATCGCATTGGCCCAAGACGCCGACCGTCCGTTCGACCTGGCGCGGGCCCATGCGCGTGCAGCCCAGGTCCTGGCCTTTCGCGGCCAGTGGTCTTCCGCCCAGGCGCACGTGAGCGCGGCGCGGACCGCGGCCGAACGGTTTCCGCTGGTGCTCCCAGTGGCCGCTGCAGCCATGGCGGCTGTTTCTGTTGCCTCGGCGCGTGGTGACCCGACCGGGGTTCTTGGGGCGACAGAGCCGGTACGCGCCACCGGGCTCCTCGTTGTCGGTGGCTGCCCGGGCATCTTCAACTGGAGAGCAATGGAGGCGGCCGCGCTCATCGACCTCGGAAGACTTGACGAGGCCGCGGCTGCACTTCACGAGTTTGAGGCGGCCATCCCCCAGAGCGGACTGGCATCGGCGACCCTGACGCTTTCCCGCTGTCGCGGGACTTTGGCTTGGGCGAACGGAAATCCGACCCAGGCAGAAGAGGAGTTCACTCGGGCTCACTCCATAGAGACTCAGGTCCCGATGCCGTTCGAGCACGCGCTCCTTGGTCTCGACGATGGGCGGCGGTTGCGCGCGACGGGGAATCAGCCAGCGGCCGTCGGACAACTCGAAAAGGCTCATCGCATCTTCTCTGGCCTGGGCGCAGACCCGTACGTGCAGGCGTGTGCCAAGGAACTGGCCGCCCTGCAGGTCACCGTCGCGCCAGATAGCCCCGCCACCCTCTTGGGCCTGAGCCGCGCTGAGCTGGCTGTCGCCCGATTGGTCGCGACTGGTTTGACCAATAAAGAGGTGGCGAGCGAGCTGTATGTATCGGTGAAGACCGTGGAATACCACCTCCGTAACAGCTACATCAAGCTCGACATCACCTCCCGACGAGCGCTCGCCGCCCTTTTGAACTGACCGATCCGGTTCGCGCGACGATCGAGCGAACCTCGGTTACATGGCGGGACCAGGTGGTTCACAAAACCTAGGGTCAAACCTAGGGTCGTTCCCTGGGGACAACACCGCGCCCGCGGCGTTGACTGAGAGCCATGGACGCCGCGCCAATGCCGAGGCAATCAGTGAGCCTCGACCTCGAGATCAGCCGAGATCAAGACGGCCGGCTCGACGGGCAACTGCGGACCTGTGCCAGCGACCCCTGGAGTCCGTTCTCGGGCGTGCTGGAGCTCCTCAGGGGAATCGAGGAATCGCTGGACGCCGTCGAAATCGCCACACACGTTCAACCCAAAGAAGGGACTGAGTCATGAAGAACACAACGAAGCAGACGAATGGAGCGGGATCCAAGCGTTTCCATCGTGCTGTCGATGGTCGGATGTTGGGTGGCGTCGCGGCAGGGCTCGCAACCTACTTTTCTGTTCAGGTCACATACGTACGGATCGCCTTCGCTGTGCTGTCGATCCTGGGGGGTGCTGGCTTTCCGCTTTACCTCGCCGCGTGGGCGTTGATCCCCGAGGAAGGCTCCGAGGCCGCCATCGCAGATCGACTTCTTCGCCACGCCGGCGGTGCCACCACGTCATGAGTGTCTTCCGTCGTGCAGACAGCCCGTTTAGGTCAATCGAGATGCAGTCCTCTTGCTGTGAGAAAGGAACGTCATGAGTAAGAATCCGTTGTCGGCCGAGGGAACTTCGGCCGACAAGCGCCGGCGGGCCCGAGGGGTTTTGTGGGCTGCCGGCGTCATTGCACTCCTGGGCCTACTGGGGGGCGGCGTCGCCTCGGCACACCTCACCTCATCGCTCAGCGACTACGACGCTCCCAGTTCGGCCGTGGTGCTGGCGCAGCATCAGATCCAGCGTGCCACGGGTGTCAATCCCGAAGAGGGCTACGAGGTCGTCGTCCGCACTGCTGAGCGTATCGGGGTCTCGTCGCCCGTGCCGAGCCGAGTGGCGACGGTCGTTGCCCTCCTGCGGGCGCGCCCGGAGGTCAAGCGGGTTCTCGACTACGCCAACACCGGCGGAGGATCGACCATGATCTCTAAAGACGGGGACTTCACCGTTGTCGTGGCGACAGTCGGCGCGGTGCAGGAGAAGCAGGCTGTTACCGCCCTCCAGCACGCCATTGCGGCGCAACCTTCGCTGAAGGGCAACACCTGGCTCGGCGGGCCAACGGTGGCCGACGTCCAGATCGCCGCTGTCTCCTCTCAGGACTTGGGACGTGCCGAGCTCTTTGCGCTGCCGTTCTTGATCCTGTTGCTCTTCTTCGTCTTCCGTGGACTGCGTGCCGCCGCCGTACCGCTGCTCGGTGCGGTGTTCGCCATCGCGGTCACCCTCGGCGTTGTGGGTCTGGTCATCGTGGTTCTGCCGTTGTCGGTCTTTGCGCTCAATCTCGTCATCGCCCTCGGACTGGGTCTCTCCGTCGACTTCAGCCTGCTGATCGTGTCCCGCTTTCGTGAAGAGTTCCGTCGGCAGGGTTCGATCGAGGCCGCACTGGCCACGGTCAGGCAGACCGCCGGACACACCGTGCTCTTCAGCTCGCTCACCATTGCGGCCGCCATGGGGACACTGGCCATCTTCCCCGAACGCTTCGTCTACTCGATGGGGATCGCCGGTGCGATCGTGGTCCTGGCTGCCGGTGGCTTTGCCCTACTCGTCTTGCCGTCGCTCCTGACCGTCTTCGGGGAGCGCATCGCCGCGCACACCTCGTCTCGGCGCTACGCTCTGCCCGCGCAAGATGAGGCCGAGTCGACAGGGCGCTGGTATCGGATCGCCACCGTCGTCATGCGGCGGCCCGCCCTTTGGGTCCTCTCCGCAGTCCTGATCTTGGTGGTTCTCGCCGCACCGTTCCTGCACGTTTCCTTCACCGGGGCCGATGCGAGCGCTCTGCCGCCGAGCAGCTCAGCGGGCACTGCCTATGAGCTGGTGCAGAGCAAGTTCACCGCCTTTTCCGAGGCGCCCGCCAGTCTTGTGGTCGACGCGGCACACCCGACGGCAAGAGATCTGTCGTCACTGACCGCCAAGGCGGCAGCCATTCCTGGAGTCAAGGCGGTTTCGACCTTCGAGCATCTCGGAGGCTCCCTGTGGGAGTCCAACGTGGCCCTGTCTTCAGCACCGCTGTCACCGGCGGCCCAGCGAACCGTTAACGGGCTTCAGTCGTTGCACAGCCCAGGACAGCTCACCGTGATAGGACAGACGGCCTCCTTCCTCTCCCTGCAGAGCAGTCTCAAGTCCCACCTCCCGGTGGTCCTCGGGCTGATCGTACTGATCGCGCTGGTGATGCTCTTCGCCATGACGCGCTCAGTGGTACTTCCGCTCATGGCATTTGTGATGAACGTCTTCACCATCGGCGCCACCTTCGGCATGCTGGTGTGGGCCTTCCAGTGGGGTCATCTCAGCCACCTGCTCGGTTTCAACGGCCCGGGTGCCCTGCAGTCGACCTCACTCATCATCATCCTCGCCGTGGTGTTCGGGCTCTCCACCGACTACGGCGTCTTCCTCCTCGGGCGGATGAAGGAGGAGCATGACGCCGGGGCAACCCCGGACCAGGCGGTCGCCCTCGGTCTCGATCGCACCGGGGGGATCGTCAGTGCCGCCGCCCTCTGTCTGGCGCTGGCCATGGGTGCTCTGGTCCTGTCCCGGCTCGTCTTCGTGAAGGAGCTGGGTCTGGGCGTGGCGTTCGCCGTGCTCCTCGATGCCACAGTTGTCAGGGCGATCCTGGTGCCGGCTGTGATGAAGCTCCTCGGTCCGGTTGCGTGGTGGCTGCCGCGTCAGGCCTGGCGCCAACTTCAGCCACCGGTCTCAATCCCAGCCATGCCGAAGACGCCACTGGTTCCCGGTGCGGTCCTAAGCGCTGACCTCTCGGTAACGAAGTAAGGACGGGACCAAGCGCGTGACCTACTTCCGACCATTCTTCAACGCCGCCATCGGCGAGTGGATCGAGTGCCTGGCGATTGCCGAGCGCAATGACAGCGAACTCGTCCGGTTCAACCTGCGCAGCGTGCCCGGTGGCGCCATCACCGAGCAGTTCCACCCAGGGCAGGAAGACCGGCTCACGATCCCGCAGCTGCGGACCGATTGGCGCAAGCCGCCGGCCATCGTCCGCAAGCCTCGCTGGCTGACTACTACGCGACCGACATCACCTGCAGCGTTTCACGCAACATCCACTTGGGAGAAGAAATGAAGATTGACTCGCTTGACGCAGTACAGCTCGGCGACACGACGCAATGGATCCATGTCCGCGGCGCGGATGCCTCCAACCCGGTGCTTTTGCTTGTCCAACAAGGCCCTGGTCTGCCGATGATCAACGAGATCCGTCGATTCGAGAGGCTCCTCGGACTGGAGAAGGACTTCACCGTCGTCTACTGGGATCAACGAGGCTGCGGTCGGTCACTCCGGAGACACAACGGCGACGCTGTCATCACCTTGGATCTGATGGTGAATGACACCGTGTCGCTCCTCGAATTCCTCCGCGACCGTTTCGATACAAAGCTATATGTCGCCGGGTTCTCCCTCGGGGCCACGATCGGCGTCTACGCCGCAGCGCAGCGCCCAGACCTCCTGGCGGCGTTGGTAGCAGTGGGCACGGACATAGACGGTGAAGCCGCCGGGAACAGCGCCTATGACTTCGCGCTCAGCACGGCCCGCCAACGCTCCAATACACGCGCCACTCGCCAATTAGAGGCCATCGGACCTCCCCCGCATCTGGATGTGAAGCAGTTCGGCACGCGGGTCCGCTGGGCCTCCAACTTTGGGGGAGTGACCACCAACGAGACCTACGGCGCGGTGGTCCGGGGCTTGCTCACCAGCCTTATGCGCTCGTCGGACTACTCGCCGGGGGACGTGCTGCGATCCGTTCGTGGCATCACGGCCACGCAGGCTGCCCTGTTGCCAGAGCTGGCAACCCTAGACCTGGTGCACAGCGTGCCTCGGCTCGATGTGCCGGTCGTCATGGTCCAAGGTCGCCTGGACCGGGTGGCGCCGGGCGACGCGGCCCAGCGCTACGCCAGCACTTTGGAGGCACCGAGCAAGGAGCTCGTGTGGTTCGAGAACTCGGCGCATTCGCCTCATCTCGAGGAGCCTGAGAAATATCGGGACGTCCTCATGAGAGTTCGAGCCGATCTGCTTGCCAAGACCTGAGCTCGAACGGGGCCCAACGTCCAGACCTACGAACACGACGCCACGGAAACGAAACAAAAGGAGCTGTGAGATGCAACAGAACATCAGCCTCAACCGCGAAAGCGGAGGGCAGTCGTGAGCCGGGCGAAGACCTGGATGCTCTACGGGGCCACCGGCTACACAGGCACCCTGATCGCCCAGCGTGGACTCAAATGCGGTCACAGCCCTGTGCTTGCCGGTCGGAGCGCGACAGCCGTCACCGCCCTTGCCGAACGCCTCGGCCTGCCGCATCGGGTTCTGAGCTTGGAAGATCCGTCCGCAATGCGGGCGGCACTGGCCGACGTCGACCTGGTGCTCAACGCCGCCGGACCATTCCTCCACACGGCAACCCCCCTCGCCGAGGCTTGCCTGAGCGCAGGAGTGGATTACCTGGACATTAGCAACGAGCTGCAGGTGTTCCGGGCGCTCTACGACCTAGACGAGGGGGCCAGGCAAGCCGATGTCAGCATCATCCCCGGAGTCGGATTTGGCGTCGTCGCCACCAACTGCCTGGCGCGCTACGTGAGTGAGGCGGTTGGTGGAGCCGAACACCTGAAGGTGGCTTCCCGAGTCGCGTCGGAGCAACCCGGTCCCGGCGCGGCCGCAACTATGCAAGAGAACCTCCCCTATGGAGGCTGGATACGCCAGGGCGGCCAACTCTGTCCCCAGGAGTTATTCACAGGAGTCACGACGATTGGATTCCCCGACGGACCGTGCGAGGCGATGCCCGTTCCGACCGGAGATCTCGAAGCAGCGTTTCACGCCACTGGCGCGCCCAACTTGGTCGCGTACGCTGTCAGCCCTCCAGTCCTGGACGCCGATGCATCTCCCAATAGAGATTCGGTGTCATCGGCCTCCCGATCATTCGGGTGGGCAAGCGCAACTGGCCGTGACGGCTCGGTCGCCGAGGCGTGGCTGCAGACCGGAGATTCCTACTCCTTCACTCCAGCTGCCAGCATCCGCGCCGTAGAGGAGACTCTCAAAGGCACCGCGCCTGGAGCACTCAGCCCCGCCGCCGCGTTCGGGCCCGACTTCGCGTTCACGATCCAAGACACCACGCGCATCGACGCCTTCCGAGCTGACGCAACACTCTCCGCGTCGCCGGGACGATGAAGGAAAGCCACATGAAAACGAACAACGATGCGTATGACGCGGTGGTGGTGGGTGGCGGAGCGGCCGGCTTGAGCGCAGCTCTCGTGCTTGGCCGGGCTCGTCGTCGGGTGGTGGTGATCGACGCTGGTGCCCCACGCAACGCCCCTGCTGCTCACATGCAGGGATTTCTGTCCCGAGACGGCATGCCGCCAGCCGTTTTCCTGGCAGAGGGACGGAACGAGGCGACCGGCTAAGGCGTGGAGTTGGTCAACGACCAGGTTCTGAGCTTCGAGCTTGGGTCAATCCCGGAGTCCGCCAGCGGTGGGGTCGGGATCTGCCGCTTCTGTCCGTACTGCCACGTGTGGGAAGTACGTGATCAGCCGCTCGGGGTGCTGGGTGCTCTGCCCGGTTCGGTGCAGCACGCCCTCCTCGTGCGGCAGTGGTCAGACGATGTCGTCTTCTTCGTCCACACCTATGACGTGACCTCAGGCGAACAACGCCAGTTGGAGGCCCTGGGGATTCTGGTCATATTCGGTAAGGTCGCACGGTTGGTGGTCGAGGACGACCGCCTGACCGGAGTTGAGCTAGCCGATGGTCGGGTGGTCGCACGCACCGCAGTGTTCGTCCGGCCCGGCAACCATCCCAACGACGACGGCCTCCTGGCCGGTCTGGGCTGCGAGCTGAAGGCCGGCCTCCCTCTCGTGGATGGCACCGGCCTGACCAGTGTGCCCGGCGTCTGGGCGGCTGGCAACGTGGCCGATCCTCGTGCCCAGGTAATCACCTCGGCCGGCGCCCGGGTCCGCGGCAGCGATCGCCATAAGCGCCGACCTCGTGCAAGAGGATGTCGATCGGGCCGTCGCACACCTTTTCAGCGCCGACGCCCTGCCGGTGCAATGACATGAGTCCGCACGAGCCGATCACTCGCTCCCGGACAATGTCCACAAAGTAGTCACACAGTTTCACGCCGGAGGGCCATCCGGTACATACAACCCGTCCTTCCGATTCGCCTTCGTTCGCGCCCGGTGGGTCCCTCCGCGTGAGTGAGGCGAAATTCTGGGCCATCACGTGGGCGCCCCCGGCAGGACTCGAACCTGCGCCACCGGCTCCGGAGGGCCATTCGGGGTGTCCAGACTGTCCCGCAGATCGTACGTGGTGCTCCTGAGTAGGGCATGGTGTCCAAGGGATTCGTGCCCGTCTCCTCGGTATCGTCTATTTGATTGCCAATTCGGATTGCCAAAAACGACGAAGTCCACACACAACACCCAACTCTGTGATGCCGCTGATTGCGGCCCGCCGAACGGGCGGCGCTAGCGACAGTTGCCTTCTCATGTCGGGCACAACTGGTCGATCTCCAGATCCTCGATCAAGAAGGGGAGATCGACCCTCGCGGCCGTTCGACTTCGCCTGCACAATCGGGGGTCGTGACCGGAGGGCGGTGCGATGATGGGTCGTGGCATTGGACCGACGGAGCCCCGGTGGGGGGATCAGGTGAGACGCCACGCGCCATTCGTGGTCCCGCTCGTGGTGTTGGCGGGGATCGTGCTCGTGTCGGGTGCACGTCCCTCGGGAGCCCTGCCGGCTGGCGCTGCATCCCAGGACACCTCTCCGGTGGACCTGGCGACGCCGATCGACATGGATGCAGGAATGGCTCACAAGTCGGCCATCGTCCACGTGGGTGACGTGCGTATCGAGGTCCTGGCTCCGAGCCTCCTCCGTCTCGAGTACTCCCCGTCACAGCATTTCGAGAACAGCCCGACGGTGAACGCTCTCAACCGGCGGATGCCGGTCCCTCCGTACTCGGTCACCACAACGGGGGGCTGGCTGACCGTGCACACAGCAAAGGCCACCCTGCGTTACAAGCTGGGGTCAGGACCCTTCACGCCACTCAATACCTCCCTCAAACTGTTGGTCAGAGGCAGGAGATCCACGATCGCACCAACGTGGGAGTGGGAGTGCACGTTCGGCCAAGTGTGCCAGGCCGGCGCGGCCACCCTGGGCGGCGGTGCCGCCCTCAGCCAGACCTTTCCCGGGTACCAGAGCACAGCGGGCTACGCCGGCTTCTTCGTCAAACCAGGAGCCAGCGTCACCTGGCACGTGATCGGGTCTAAGGCGGGTACTGCGGTCGTTTCACTGCGGTACTACAACCTGGGGAGTCCTCCGCTGACACCAAGTCCGAGCACGCTCGACCTGGACGTGAACGGCCGGCTTCGGCAAATCATCGACGCCGCTCCCACGACGGCGGCCGCACCCTGGGCGACCTTCACCACCACCGTTCCCCTTGTGTCGGGGACCAACTCGATCAAGGTGGTCAGCACCACTCCGAACAGCTTCGATCTGGGCATCGACACCCTGGCCGTCGGTCCTGGCGGTTCGCCACCTCCCGTTCCGGCGTCGACCGGATCTCTCGGAGGATGGATCCGGGGGTTCGACACCGACACCTACAACGAAGCACCGAACTGCGGACCTGGACAGTCCGGAGACACCTGCCAGGCTCGCATCCAGCCTCTCAACACCGACGGACTGTTGGACACGGCAGGTTGGCGCTTGCTCGACGACACCCAGAGCGCGCTATGGACCAAGAACGGATGGATCGAACCCCGGCCGGCAAATGGCGACCTGGAGGACGGCTACCTCTTTGTCTACGGGTCCGATTACGCCGGTGCCTTACACACCCTGGCCCAGCTCACCGGTCCCGCGCCCCTCCTTCCCCGGGACGTCTTCGGTGTGTGGTACTCCGACTACACGCCCTATTCGAGCAGCACCATCGAGAGCTCGGTCTATCCCGCGTTCGTCACCAACAAGGTGCCCCTCAACACCTTGTCGCTCGACACCGACTGGAAGGCGCCCAACGACTGGAACGGCTGGGAATGGAACCGCTCCCTCTTCCCGTCACCGTCATCCTTCCTCCGTTGGGCGCGTTCCCACGGCATAGACGTGACATTGAACATCCACTCGAGCATCGACGACAACGACCCGAAGTTGCCAGAAGCCGAACGCATCGCCGGACATGCCCTCGCCTCCTCCAGCTGTACCCACGGCAAATGCAAGGTATGGGACTGGAGCTCGATCTCCCAGGCTGAGTCCAATTTCGCCCTCCAGCAGAGCTTTCAGCGTCAGGGGGTCTCCTTCTGGTGGCTCGACTGGTGCTGCGACGACTCGGTCGTCTCTTCGCCGGGCGTGACCCCCGATGCGTGGGTCGACCATCTTTACGCCCAGGACATGGTCAACCTCGGTGAGCGTGGCTTTGTCCTGGCCCGCATCGGGGGCTCCAATGCCGATCCGCAGGAGGTGTACCCGGCAGGGCCATGGTCGGACCACACCTCGGCCATCGCCTTCACCGGGGACGCCTGGGGAACCTGGAACACCTTGGCCGCCGAGGCCGCCTTAGTTCCCGACGAGGCCACGATCGGCGAGCCATACGTGAGCAGCGACATCGGGAGCTTCCTCGGTCCCCCGCCCACCCAGCCGAGCGCCGATCCCCCTGACCTCTACGACCGGTGGGTGCAACTCGGGACCTTCGAGCCGATCCTCCGGCTCCACTCCGACAACGAGGACCGCCTTCCCTGGCAGTATCCCCAACCCGTGCAGGGGATCACCGAGTCCTTCCTCCGGCTCCGCGAAGCACTGCTTCCCTACACCTACACCTTGGCCGCCGAGGCGAACCAAACGGGCCTGCCGATGGCACGCCCGCTCTACCTCGACTACCCCGCCCAGCCGTCTGCCTACGAGCACCCGACCGAGTACCTCTACGGGCCGGACATGCTGGTGGCTCCGGTGACCACTCCAGGGGAGGTGGCTTCGACCACGGTGTGGTTCCCCCCCGGCAGGTGGGTCGATTTCTTTACCGGTGCCACGTTCATCGGGCCGTCCGCCGCCACCCTGACGGTGCCGCTCGACCGGATGCCGGTCTTCGTCCGACAGGGTGGGATCGTTCCCGAACAGCCGTCCACCGGCGGGGCGGGGCCACCCCACGCGCTCACCGCCCTCGTCTACCCGGGATCGCCGGGGACCTTCGACCTCTACGGCGACGCGGGGACGGGGCTCGGCTACACCAAGGGCCAGCACACCGAGACGCTCATTGCCACGTCGACAACCGCGCCTGCCGGCGGACCGCCGTCCGTCCGGGTCACGATCGGTGCCGCTCGAGGTAGCTACCCCGGCGAGCCCACCTCTGTGTCCACCACCATCGAGATGGTCGATGTCACCCGCCCGGACCAGGTCACCCTCGATGGTCGGACCCTGAGCGCGCGGAGCGGGTCCGGCCCGCGCTGGTCCTACCAGGGGTCCACGTCGACACTCACCGTGGACATCGGGCCGCGGCCGGTTGAGCAGAGGGCGCGCGTCATGGCGGTCGGCGCAACACCGGTCGCTCGCGGCGAGCCGACTACGACCTCGTCCGATTCGTGAAGACGGCGCCGATCAGCCGGTCGGGCAGGGGGGTCGGCTCGTCACCTGACACCGCTCCACCCTGGGGTTCCGGATAGGTGATTGGGCCGCCGAAACGTCCTGAGGGGGCCATAGGGTCTCGTGGCGCTCCCTCGAGCCTCCAGCCTAACGTCGGTCTCATGACTTACTCCAGAGCAGCCCTCTCTCCGGGGAAGAATTGCTGCCCACCCAGGGATCCGCGGACACGTAGGCGTGCTACGTCGCACCCCTTGGATCAGACGGTAACGAGATGACCCAGACAGCGACCGCATTCTTGAACCCCTTTGGCTGAACCCATCGAACCTGACCGTCCCCGACGCAATCGCTGACCTCGTCGTAGGTCGCGGGTGAAATCAAGGTCTCCCCCGGCTCGGCGAAACCTTCGAGCCTCGCGGCAAGATTGACGGCGCTCCCGATGGCAGTGAACTTTGACCGGCGCTCTGACCCGACGTTACCCACAACCACCTCGCCGGTTGCGATACCGATGCCCATCTTCAGTTCGATCGGGCCGCGTGTAGCGATCCGTTGGTTCACGCTGGGCATGGAGCGATGCATCGCCAATGCACACTCAACTGCGCGACGCGAATCGTCGGATCGCGCCTGGATCGCGCCGAAAAACGCAAGGATGCCATCACCGAGATAGTCGTTCACAGTGCCCCGGTGGTCGGCGATTATCTTCGACATCGCGGTGAGGTACTCGTTCAGAACAGCCACGACCAACGTTGGTTCGACGCGCTCTGCGAGTGGCGTGAATCCTCGTAGATCGGACATGAGCACCGTGATCTTGCGAGATTCGCCAGCGAGTTCGAGCCCGTCGTCGGTTTCCAACAGGCTCTCGGCGATGTCGTCGGAGACGTAGCGTCCAAACGTCCGCCGAAGGAAGGAGTTCCGGATCTCGAGCTGGTGCATGAGGCCTTCGATCTCGCGAGTTGCCTTTCCCAGGGCCAACTGCAACCGCACCCTCGCGAGAACAATGTCGAAATCGAACGGCTTCGTGACGTAGTCGTTCGCCCCGGAGGTTAGGGCGTTGACGACCTCTTGGCGGTCGGTCAGGGCGGTTGCCACGATCACCGGCAGGTCGGAGGCGGACCACTCTTGCCGGAAGAGTTGAAGGGCCTGTCGCCCGTCCACCCCGGGCATCACGAGGTCGAGCAGCACGAGATCGAATGGCTCGGTTCCAACTAGGCGTGCGGCGGTCCGGCCGTCCTGCGCCTCCGTAACGGCGTAGCCGACCCTCTCTAGATGTCGTCGGAGAAGAGCCCGGTTTGCGGGATCGTCGTCCACCACCAAGATGCGGTCATGCGGAGTGTCTCGAGGACCGCCGGGACCGGCCTTCGGTGTCGAACCGCCCGCCGTCTCGAAATGCGGCGTCCCAGCGGATGATCCGAGCTGTCCTTGGACGACGTCGAGGAGGCCTCGCCCAGCCTCGATGATGTGCTCGATGTCCGGGACGAGGTCGGTCAGTCCGCGGTCGCCGAGCTCCTCGAGCAGGAGCTCCCCATAGCCGATCACCTGACCAATACGGGTCCGCACCTCGTGTTGAACGCTTCGCAGGGCAAGACGAGTCATGTCCGCCTGGACTCGCCGCGCACCGGCCGGACCGGTGTCTTCCATACCAGTCGTATTGTACTGTGGGCGTCGAGGCCATGCCGATGAAGTGAGTGCTGGTTAAAGGAGCGGCAGCGTCATGACATCCACTCAGTTCGACGTTCACATTCACGAGGCGGACGCTGTGGACAAAACGAGGGAGGTCAACCTCTCCCGCATGCGACAGTTGATCCGCGCCAATGAGCCGGCGGCCCCAGTCACGGCGCTAGCGATCCTGGGTCTCTATTGGGTCTACCGGGCACCCATTCTGATCGTCCTCGAGGTTGGCCTCCTCTTTACGGTGGTGGCCCAGCGCGTCGCCAAGCACTACGTGCGCAGGAAGGAAATAACGATCGGGATCACCCTCCTCGCAATCGGCGTCTGGTGCCAGACGGCTACGACCGGCATCTTCGCGCCCCGTCTGTGGCCGCTGACCGCGGTGTTCTCCATCCTGGCGGTGGTGATCGCTCTCCCCTTTGTTTCGGGCCGACATCTCTTTCGGCTCATCCTGGCGGCCAGTGGGATCCTCACGATCGGCGCCGTCTTCGCCATGTTCAATCCGCTCGTCTCGCTCAACCCGCTTCCGAACACGCTGTTGCGAGTGCTCATCCCGATCGGATCGCTCATTGGCGCCGTGCTCTGCATGCTGTCGATCTGGCAGTCGGGTGTCCGGATGCAAGAGACGATCGAGGAGGCGATGGCCGCCAACGAAGCGCTGCGCGAATCGGAGCGCACCCTGGAGCGCAAGGTGGAGGAGCGGACGGCGGAGCTTGCGGTCGCCCGCGATGAAGCGCTCGAGGCCAGCCACGCCAAGAGCAACTTCCTCGCCAACATGAGCCACGAGCTACGAACGCCACTCAACGCCATCATCGGGTACAGCGAGTTGCTCGAAGAGGAAGCGGTCGACCGGGGCGACGACTACATGCTCGACATAGGACGGGTGACGAGCTCCGGCCGCTACCTGCTCTCGCTCATCAATGGCATCCTCGACCTCTCAAAGGTTGAGGCGGGAAAGATGGAGGTCGCCCTCGATGACTTCGATCTTGACGATCTCCTCCTGGGCATTGAGACCGCAGTGGTGCCACTAGCGACGAAAAACGCCAATCGGCTCGAGGTGGAGAAGCCCCGCCTACTCGGGCGGATGCTCTCGGACCCGACCAAGGTGCGCCAGATCCTCTTCAACCTGTTGGGAAACGCATGCAAATTCACACACGAAGGCACGGTCTTCCTTCGGGCCGTCGTGCTGAGCGACGGGCCGGGTGACGACGTGGTGGAGCTCACGGTGCGGGACACCGGGATCGGCCTGTCGGCAGAGCAGCTCTCCCGGGTCTTCGAGGCGTTCGTGCAGGCGGAGACTAGGACGACCGGGGAGTTCGGGGGGACGGGCCTTGGTCTCACGATCACGCGACAGTTCTGCACGATCCTGGGAGGGATGATCCGGGCCGAGAGCGAACCGGGTGTCGGCTCGACGTTCACTGTCCGCCTGCCCCGCCGGTGCGGATCAGGCAGCGGGTCCAGAGTTGGCCTCGAGGTCGCCTCAGCCTGAGGGACGTTGAACGAAATGCACATACTGCTGGTCGACGACAACGAGTTCAATCGCGACATGCTCTCGCGGCGTCTCCAACGGCGGGGATTCCGCGTCACCTGTGCCGTCGACGGAGCGGAGTGCCTGGCCGTGACGCAGAGCACTCCACCGGACTTGATCCTCCTCGATCTTAGTCTGCCGGTCGTGAGTGGATGGGACGTCGCCACGAAGCTTAAGTCCGATCCGGAGACTGCCAGGATCCCGCTCATCGCCCTCACCGCGCATTCGATGGTCGGTGACCGGGAACGAGCACTGGCCGTCGGATGCGACGACTACGACACGAAGCCTGTCGAATTCGTCCGGCTGATGGAGAAGATCGAGGCCCTGCGTCATGGGTGAGCGTCGAAATCAACCCACGATTCTCATCGTGTTCATGAGGACGTCCGCCGAGTCGGCACAGCCCGCCAAACGCAAGTAACCACCAGATCTGTCCGCCCCGGCGTGGCTGCCGGGGCGTACTCGGGCGGTCNNCCTAACAGAGAGCCGACCGACGGGCCGAGCCGAAACAGATGAGGGCGGACGTTATGGGCGACCCTGTCACTCCGTCATAGCGCGATGTTCGATCGGAAAGTAATGGCGAATGCGACAGCCTCCTCATGATTTTGGGAGGAAGCAAATGACCATTTGCCTGCGGAGGACGGACAGAGTCAGCGGACATCGGATTGGACCTTCAGGGACGGCCCCCGCCCCGGTGGCGCCGCTGTTGTGCGCGGGGGTTTCGTCCAGCCCTGGGCGTGGCCCCTTGCCCTCTCCTGTGACAGGAGTCAGCGCATTGGGATAAGGGATAAGGCCGCGGAAATGCCGCACCTAACCC
>PKYA01000144.1 GCA_003133545.1 Acidimicrobiaceae bacterium
ATACCCTGTGACCTGGTCAACCACCCTGGGCGTGGCTACTCCTTGATGTTTCGCAACGCTGACTAGCCGCCGAGACGCGTTTGGCCTTCGCCGTCAGCTCGGCGCCACCTTCGACGCCAGCAATGACATTGAGGAGTCGTCCGACAGACCTCGGCGACGACACACTGCCGAATTTTGCGATCTTCTCCTCCGAGGAAGGCGTCAAAAGGTGCACTGGCCTGCGTTAAGGGCTTGGCCATCAGTCGCAGTTCCGCTGTTGCTGCATTTATTGCTCCTCTGAGAGCACTCTGGTGAGAGACAGGATCTTTCGCGCTGCAGAAGACCGGCACAGCGACCAATCAGAGGAGCAAGCAATGAGCAACAAGGACAGAGCATCGAATAGAGCCCAGGACGCCAAAGGCCGGGTCAAGGAAGCGGCAGGCAGCATTACCGGCAACCGCGATCTCAAGAACAAAGGCATGTTGGACCAAGCCAAGGCCAGGATGAAGAAAAACCTGGAGGACGCAGGGTACAAAGTGAAGGACGCCGTCGCCCCGTGACGGATGCATAGCAGAGCCTCGTAGCGGGAAGCATCACAAGGGGTGCAGTTAATAGAGGCGCCCGAGGGCATCAGGAAGGAAAGATATGGGACTGATTCTGGTTATCTTGCTTTTGGCACTGCTCTTTGGAGGCCTCGGGTTCGTGTACCCCATCTTATGGATCATTGCGCTGGTCCTCTTTGTCGGTTGGATCTTTGGCTTCAGTCGCAGTCGTAGCCACGCAAGAGCAACATAAGCGTGCCGCCAACAGCAGATGCCTCACCAAAGAATCCGGCCCACAAATCCGCTCCCAGGCCGCGCTAGTCCGTCATCCGTCTTCGAGATGACCTCAGTCGGACCGATGGAACGTTACTGGCGGGCTCTCGTGGCCTTCGGACTCTAACCGTCTAATGGCAACCAAGCCCTTGGGCCATGCTAAGTCGGTGCCAACTGACGCCGTTTCTCCGCAGACATCAGGACGGAAATCAGAGTTCGATCTCACAAAGAAGAACACCGGACCGCTGTGGCGTCAGTATCTGCGCGCCATGGGACCCGGCTTGGTCACCGGGGCGTCGGACGACGACCCCTCGGGGATTGCCACCTACTCTCAAGCCGGAGCGAAATACGGTCTGTCGTTCTTGTGGGCGGCCTTGTTGACGCTGCCCTTGATGGCCGCGGTGCAAGAGATCTGTGACCGCACGGCCCTGGCCACCGGCGTGGGGCTCGGCGAGTTGGCCATCAAGCGCTTCAATCGGACTGGTCGCGCGATTCTCGCTGTGCTTCTGGTCGCCCTCATCGTGGCAAACGCGCTCAACGTTGCCGCCGACCTGGTTGCCGTCGGCTCGGGTATGCAACTGCTCCACGCCGGACCGACCTGGCTCTGGGCTCTTTTGGCGGGTGTCCTCATTTCCACCGTGCTGGTGCTTGGCTCCTTCGCCCGAATCGCGCTGGTGTTCAAGGTGCTCTGCGCGGCGTTGTTGTCCTACCTCGTGGTGGCCGTCCTGGTCACCCATCAGTGGGGCAGTGTCCTGAGTCACACGATCGTTCCTCATATCGAGTTCAACAAGGCCTATCTGGCACTCCTGGTCGCCGTGCTCGGCACGACCATTTCGCCGTACTTGTTCTTTTGGCAGAGTGCGCACCGCCTCGAAGAGATGCGTGACGAGCCCGAGGGCGGGACACGGGCACAGCCCCTCAAGCGACAAAGCGCCAAACGAGCCCGCCGCAAACAGTCCACCAGCCGACTCGACGTGTTCGGCGGCATGGCGTTCTCCAATCTGGTCATGTTCGCCATCATCGTGGCTACCGCCGAAACCCTGCACGCCCACAACGTGACCGACGTCCAAAGTGCAGCCCAAGCGGCAGCCGCCCTCAAGCCCTTCGCCGGTCACTTCGCCAGCGCCATCTTCGCGCTCGGCTTCATCGGCAGCGGGTTACTGGCGATCCCGGTGCTCGCCGGCTCGGGCTCGGTGGGCATGGCCGGACTCATGGGAAAAGAGTGGGGGTTCTCGCGATCGGTTCGCAAAGCACCGGTCTTCTACGGCCTCGTTGCCTTAGGCACGGTCGGAGGCACGGCTCTGAGCCTCTTACACGTCAACCCCATCAAGTTGCTCATCTTTGTGGCCGTGCTCAACGGCGTCATCGCCGCGCCTTTCCTCATTGTGGTCATGAAGGTATCGAGCAGCCAGCGTCTCATGGGCGACTATGTCAACGGGAGAGCCGCCAAGATCTTGGGGTGGAGCACAGTGGTGGTCATGGGTGTCGCCGCCATTGCCCTCTTCGCCACCGGTGGAGTCAGCTTGTGATACTCGAACGACTATCGAGGCCACGATAAGGAAGATCGTCTTGACCTCATACAGGATTACGAATTTTCAGCTCAGATCTCGATCTCGGATCCCATGATGATGGTGCGTTTGGGCGGGAGGGCGAAAGTGTGGCCAGGGTTGGCGGCGTTATGGGCGAGGAGCAGGAAGAGGTGCTTGCGCCACATCGCCATGCCGCGGCTGCGTCCTAGGGTCAGGGAGGCGCGGGAGAGGAAGTAGGTGGCGTTGTCGAGGTCGGCATCGGCGAGTGCCGGCTCGCTGGTAGCGGCGTGCGCGAGGGCGGTGGGGATATCGGGCCGGTCGAAGAAGCCGTAGCGCAGGTCGAGGTGCACGATGCCGTCGTCGGCGTCGCCGATGTTCGTGGCCCGAAGCTGATCCTCGGGGGGCACGTGGGCCAGCCGACTGGCCCCGGCGGAGATGATGATGACGTGTTCGTGCAGGACATTGTTCCGCTCGACGTTGGCGCGCAGCGCCAGAGGGACGGTTTCATCTGAAGGGTGCGGGAAGATCGCCGTGCCCGGGACTCGGAGCACGTCCCGGCGTGCGAGCTCGGCGAGGAAGTCATCTAGGGACCCTTCCGCCTCGACAAGCCGGGTCACGACGCGTTGGCGCCCGTGACGCCAGGTGGTCATGACGGTGAACACTGCGGCAGCGACTCCGAGGGGCACCCATCCGCCGTCGACGACCTTGACCACGTTGCCGGCGAAGAAGGGAATTTCGAGACCAGCGAAGACGACCGTCATCACGGCGAGCCGCCAGGTTGGCCAGTGCCACTTCACCCGCGCCAGTACGACGAGCATGCAGGTGGTGGTGAGAAAGGTGCCGGTGACGGCGATCCCGTAGGCGCTGGCCAGCCTGGTGGAGCTCCGGAAGGTCAGGACGAGGATGAGGACCCCGGCGAAGAGTGCCCAGTTGACGGCCGGCATATAGATCTGACCGGCCTCGCGACGCGACGTGTGGCGGACCTCCATGGGCGG
>PKYA01000135.1 GCA_003133545.1 Acidimicrobiaceae bacterium
ATGACGTCGGCCCCGGCCCAGACGGCCATGGCATGGCCGTCGCCCACCGATTCCCAACTGTTCGACGTGTACTTCCACGACTTGCCGATCGAACCGGTGGCCAGCACGACGGATTTGGCGGTGAACACCACCATGTCGCCAGTCGGGCGCATGTAGCCCACGGCGCCCGAGATCCGGCCGTCGCGGTCGGGGAGGAGCTTGAGGATCTTGCACTCCATGAAGACATCGATGCCGGCCGAGACCGCCTTCTGCTGCAGGGTGCGGATCATTTCGAGCCCGGTCCGGTCGCCCACGTGCGCCAGCCGGGCGAAGCGGTGGCCGCCGAAGTCGCGCTGGAGGATGCGCCCGTCCTTGGTGCGGTCGAACAGTGCGCCCCAGCGCTCGAGCTCATAGACCCGGTCGGGCGCCTCTTGCGCGTGGAGTTCCGCCATGCGCCAGTTGTTCAGCATCTTGCCGCCGCGCATGGTGTCGCGGAAGTGCACCTTCCAGTTGTCCTCGGGGTAGACGTTGCCCATGGCGGCGGCGCAGCCGCCCTCCGCCATGACGGTATGGGCCTTGCCGAGGAGGGACTTGCAGACGAGGGCGGTGCGCAGGCCTCGTGCATGGGATTCGATGGCGGCGCGCAGCCCGGCACCACCCGCCCCGATGATGATGACGTCGTAGTCGTGCGTCTGGTAGTCGGCCATGTGCGCGGTCCTTTAGAAGTGGAAGCCGGGATCGGTGATGGTCCCGCTGGCCACCAGGCGGACGTAGAGGTCGCACAAGGCCACGCCGAAGAGGCTGATCCAGGCGAACTTCATGTGGTGGGCGTTGAGCGGTGTCACCAGCTTCCAAAGCTTGTGGCGGATGGGGTGCTTGGCGAAGGAGCGCACCTGCCCTCCGCAGAAGTGGCGGCAGGCGTGGCAGCTCAGGCTGTAGAGCCACAGGAACGACGCGTTGAGGCAGAGGATCACGGTGCCCACGCTGATGCCGATGCCGTACCCGGGCTGGCGGAAGGCCTCGACGGCGTCGTAGGTCAAGATGGAGTTGAAGATGAGCAGGAGCCAGAAGAAGTAGCGGTGGATGTTCTGGAGGACCAGCGGGATCCTTGTCTCCCCGCTGTAGCTGCCGTGCGCGTCGGCCACCGCGCAGGCCGGCGGCGACCACCAGAAGGAGCGGTAGTAGGCCTTGCGGTAGTAGTAGCAGGTGAGGCGGAAACCGAGCGGGAAGATCAGGATCAACAGCGCGGGGGTGATGTGCCACGCGCTGATCCACACCCCGAAGGGATGGCTTCCGGTCACGCAGCTGGCGGTGAGGCAGGGAGAGTCGAGAGGGGCGATGAGATTGCGGTGGAGGGCGGGGCCGGCGAAGTAGTCCCTGTTCATGAAGGCGGCGAAGGTCGAGTACACCACGAAGGCGGTCAGGATGCTGACCGTGACGACCGGCTCTACCCACCATCTGTCCTGGCGCAGGGTGGGCTTGTCCGGGCCACCCCTGGCCCCACCGATGGCAACCGGCGTCCCCGGTGGGTTGTCCAGCGTCGTCGTCACCTTCGAACCTCCTCAGTGCCTGCGCCGCGGGTCGTGGCGGGCCAATCATTCCACCGTCGGCCCGTCGTCACGCAACTCGTGGTCGACCGGCCGGTTTACGACGATAGACAGCTGGCAACCGGACGTCCAGAACATAGACAACATGAGATTGATAGCCGTAGGCTCTCATTGTGCAGCTCCACCAACTCACCTACGTGCTCGCCGTGGCCGAAGAACGCCACTTCACCCGGGCCGCCGAGCGCCTGCACCTGGCTCAACCGTCCCTGAGTCGCCAGGTCCGGCTGCTCGAGCGGGAGCTGGGCGTCCTTCTCTTTCACCGCGGGCCCGGGCAAGGCCTGGTGACGCTCACCTCGGACGGGGAGGCGCTCATGCCCTTCGTCCGGCGCGTGGTGGCCGACGTCGAGGCCACCAGCGCGGAGGCCCGGGCGCTGCGCGGGATGGCCCGCGGCCGGCTGTCCATCGGCGCCACTCCCAGCCTGATCACCCGGGTCCTCGCCCCGGCCCTGGTCGAGTTCCACGCCAGCCACCCAGGGATCGATCTGCTCGTGGTGGAGGCCGGCTCCCGCGAGCTGGTGCGGCAGCTCGCGAGCGGGGAGGTCGACCTGGCCCTGGTCGTGCTGCCCATCACCGATCCGCTGGTCGCCACGGTGGCGCTCTTCGACGATCCCCTGGTCCTCGCCGTCGCGCCCGACCATCCGTTGGCCGGGCGGCACCGGGTGGGCGTGACCGAGCTGGACGGGCTCGCCCTGGTGATGTTCCGCGAGGGTTACGACCTGCGCGCCGTCACCCTGGCGGCGTGCCGTGACGCCGGCGTGACGCCGCGCCTGGTCAGCCAGGGGGGCGAGATGGACGGCGTCCTGGCCTTCGTGGCCGCCGGCCTCGGCGCGGCGGTCGTCCCGGCCATCGCCATGCCGGCCGAGAGCACCTTGAGCGCCATCCCCTTCAAGCGCCCGGGGCTGAGCAGGACCGTTGCCCTGGCGCACCGGGAGGACCGGCCGGTGCCGCGCCCGGCGCAGGCGTTGATGGCCCAGTTGGCCGCGTTGGCAACGGTGATGGCGGCAGGTGAGGCTGGCGCGGCGAGCCGGAACTGACCCGTTTGGTCGACGGAGCTGACGGGTTCGGTCGATGGAGAAGTCACTACACTCCGCGTATGGCCGGCCCCGCGTACACTGACCCTTCCACGACTCCGGGCCCGGCGGCCCTTCGCGTCCCGCCCGAGCTGGCCCGCACGCTGGGCGACTTGCGGGCCTCGGGCTGGGAGTCGGTGCCGGTGGCCCAGGAGATGCGGCGCAATGCCATGGCGCGCATCGCGGCCGGCACGTCGCTCGTGCCCGGCGTGCTGGGCTTTGACGACACGGTGATCCCCCAACTGGAGAACGCCCTTTTGGCCGGTCACGACATGATCCTCCTCGGTGAGCGCGGCCAGGCCAAGACCCGGGTCATCCGGGCCCTGGTCGGCCTGTTGGACGAGTGGCTCCCGATTGTGGAGGGCTCGGAGATAAACGACGATCCCTACAACCCGGTGTCGCGGGCCGCCATCAACATCGTCGATGAACGCGGGGACGACACGCCGGTCACGTGGGTGCACCGGTCCCAGCGCTACGGCGAGAAGTTGGCCACTCCCGATACCTCCATCGCCGACCTGATCGGGGAGGTCGACCCCATCAAGATCGCCGAGGGCCGCTATCTCAGCGACGAGCTGGCGCTCCACTACGGGCTGATCCCGCGGGTCAACCGGGGCATCTTCGCCATCAACGAGTTGCCGGACCTCTCCGAGCGCATCCAGGTCGGCCTGCTCAATGTGCTCGAAGAGCGCGACGTCCAGATCCGCGGGCATCGCATCCGGCTGCCTCTCGACGTCGCGCTGGTGGCCACGGCCAACCCCGAGGACTACACCAACCGCGGCCGCATCATCACACCGCTCAAGGACCGATTCGGGGCCCAGATCCGCACCCACTATCCCTACGACACCATGACCGAGGTCAAGATCATGGAGTCCGAAGCCGAACTGCCGACGGGCGGCATCCCGGTGACGGTGCCCGTCTACCTCAAAGAGGTGGTGGCCGAGGTCTCCCAGCTGGCCCGGCGCAGCTCGCACCTCAACCAGCGCAGCGGCGTCTCGGTCCGCCTCTCCATCGCCAACTACGAGACCCTGGTGGCCAACTCGGTGCGGCGAGCCCTGCGCACGGGCGAGCCGGTGGCGGTGCCCCGCATCAGCGACCTGTCCGCGCTGGTCCCCTCGACCCAGGGCAAGATCGAGGTCGAGGCGATGGAAGAGGGGCACGAACAGGACGTGGTGGCCCAGTTGGTGGCCGCCGCCACGCTGTCGGTGTTCCGGCGCCGGGTCACTTTGGACGACCCCGGCGCCATCGTGGCCGCCTTCAGCGAGCAGGTCGTGGTCCATGCCGGGGACGACCTGCCCTCGGCCGCCTACCTGGCTGCGCTGGCCGACATCCCCGAACTCGAGCCCCCCACGCGGGCCCTGGCCGGGCCGGACGCGGCGGAGTCCCCTGCCCTGATGGCCAGTGCTCTCGAGTTCCTGCTCGAAGGACTGCACCTGACCAAGCGCCTCAACAAGGACTCCTCGGGCGCGCGCGCCCTCTACCGGGGGCGCAAGTAGGTAGCCGTGACGGCCCGTTACGACTATTCGGAGTGGGACGGCAGCCAGGAGTTCGCCGATCTCGACGTCGACGAATTGCTCGCGAGCCTCACCGATGACCTCCTGGCCGGGGGCGACCTCGACGAGGTACTCCGCAAGCTGTTGCGCTCCGGCATGCGCACGGCCGACGGGGAGCAGATCCCCGGGTTGCGCGACCTGCTCGAGCAGCTGCGCCGCCGGCGGGCCGAGATGCTCGCCGAGGGCGACCCCGACGGGCGGATGGCGCAGATCACGGCGCAGCTCGACGAGATAGAGGCGGACGAGCGGGCCGCCATTGACGAGCTGGTCGAGGACGCCGCGGCCTCGGGCGACGAGCGCCGCACCGAAGTCACCAACGATGTGGCCACCGAGCGCCGCATGGCGCTCGACCTGCAGCCCGACGAGCCCGGTGGACGGCTCCAGGCCCTCCAGCACTACGACTTCGTGTCCTCCGAGGCGCGCCAGCGCTTCGAGGAGCTGATCGAAGAGCTGCGCCGGGAGATGGCGGACACCTTCTTCGAAGGGGCGTCCGAAGCCCTCTCGTCCATGGACCCCGAGCAGATGGCCCGCATGCGCGACGCCTACGACGCGCTGAACCAGATGCTCGAGCAACGAGAGCGGGGGGAGGACCTCGATCCCAGCTTCGAGCAGTTCATGGAGCAGTTCGGCGACATGTTCCCGGGCAACCCGTCCACGCTCGACGAGCTGCTCGAGCAGCTGGCCGAGCGGATGGCGGCGGCGCAGGCGGTGTGGAACTCGCTCTCACCCGAGCAGCAGGCGCAGCTGCGCGGCCTGATGGACGCCGTGCTCGAGGACATGGACCTGCGCTGGCAGGTGGAGCGCCTGGCTCAGAACCTGCAGCGGGCGGTTCCCGGCGCTGGCTGGCAGCGCTCCTACGACTTCGAGGGTCAGGGCCCGATGAGCCTGTCGCGGGCCACCGATCTCGCTTCGTCGCTCGGACAGCTCGACAGCATCGAGGAGCTCCTCCAATCGGCGTCCTCGCCGTCGGCGCTGAGCGAGATCGATCTCGACCAGGTCCGCGCCCACATGGGCGAGGACGCGGCGCGTGCCCTCGACCGACTGGCCAAGCTGACCAAATTACTGACCGACCAGGGACTGATAGAGCAGCACGGGGGCCGCACGGAGCTCACCCCCCGGGGGGCCCGGCGCCTGGGCCAAAAGGCGTTGAGCGACCTCTTCGGCCAGATCAACAAGGACCGCATCGGCGACCACAGCACGATCTCGACCGGGTCGGGCCACGACCGCGAAGAGACCACCAAGGCCTACGAGTACGGCGACCCGCTCAACTTGCATCTGTCCAGGACGGTCCACAACGCCGTGCGTCGGGGCGGCTCGGGCGTGCCCGTGCGCCTCTCCCCGGAGGACTTCGAGGTGGTCGAGACCGAGGCGCTGGCCCGCTCGGCCACCGTGCTGGCGGTCGACCTGTCCATGTCCATGCCCATGCGGGACAACTTCGTGCCGGCCAAGAAGATGGCCATGGCGCTCCAGACCCTGATCAGCAGCAAGTTCCCCCGTGACTACCTGGGCATCGTCGGCTTCTCCGAAGTGGCACGCGAGATCCGCCCCGACGAGTTGCCGACCGCGATGTGGGACTACGTCTACGGCACCAACCTCCAGCATGCGCTGGCCCTGGCGCGCCGGATGCTGGCCCACCAGCACGGCACCAAGCAGGTGATCGTGGTCACCGACGGGGAGCCGACGGCGCACATCGACGACCACGGCGAGGTCTGGTTCAACTACCCGCCCATCCCCGAGACGCTGCAGCGCACCATGGCCGAGGTCATCCGCTGCACCCGGGCCGGGATCGTCATCAACTGCTTCGCCCTCGACCTCCAGCGCACGCACTACCCCTTCGTCGAGCAGATCGCCCGGGTCAACGGGGGACGGACCTTCTACACCACCCCTGACAACCTCGGCGGCTACGTCCTGGTCGACTTCCTCCAGCATCGCCGCATCCTGCGTCCGGCCGGCTGAGCCGCCGCCACGAGCAGCCGGCCGGCTGCGTCGCCGCACAGCGGGGCGCTGCACCGTGGGTGCCGAGTCCAACTCCCATTGCAGGTTGGCGCGGGCACGGCCAGGCACGAATCTTTGCCATTCCCCTCTTGCGTTCCGTGACAGCGTGGTGAAAGATAACAACGCTGTAACTACACGAATGCCATCTAGGTGGCGGGGAGGCGAACACGTGGACATTGTCACCACGCTCTATGGTCGCCAGGAGCGCAGCTGGCAGATTCAGGCCAACTGCATGGGTGTTGATCCAGACCTGTTCTTTCCGGAGCGGGGAGCATCGACCCGCGAGGCGAAAGAAGTGTGCCGGGGCTGCGTCGTGCGCGAGGACTGTCTCGAGTACGCGCTGGCCAACGGCGAGAAGTTCGGTATCTGGGGCGGGATGAGCGAGCGGGAGCGTCGGCGCGTGCGTCGGGCCCGGGCGCTGCAGCGCCGCGACTCGGTCGGGCACGCCTCGTAGGGGTCGCGCCAGCAAGCGGTCCGCTCCACAGGTGCCCGGCTCAGCGGGGTACCAACCTGGCCTCGATGGTCGCGTCGCCCGTTAGTCCGAGCGCGGACCAACGGGCGGGCGGCACCGCCTCCAGCACCGCCTGGGGGAGGAGGCCCACGAGCTCGGCGCCCTCGACGGTGGCGCCGATACCGACCACCTGGGCGGTCACGACGTCGTAGAGCTGCGCGGGACCGAAGCGGAACGGGTCGACCAGGTTGCACGACACCTGGGCGCGGTCGCCGACAGCCAGTCCCAATGCCCGCACTAGAGGGCCGCGGACCAGGGGTGCCACGAGCCGGGCGACCTCGGCCGACGAGACCCACACGTTGTAGGCCACCAGTGGTCCCCGGGCGCCCACCGCCGTCGCCCCCGCGGTCTCGTGAGGTCGGTCGGGGCCGAAGTCCGGCGCGATGGCGGTGAACGCACCCGTTCTGAGCTGGGGTAATGTACGGTCCCGGCCGCCGGCAAGGGGTCCGTAGAGAAAGCTCGGCACGCCCAAGGTGTCGCCCAACCAGCGGGCGAAGTTGTCCCGGAGGGGCACGGCGAGGGCGGGGTCCAGGTGCGGGAGCGGGCCGGGTTCGTAGGGGACGAACGGCATCACGTCGAGCACGCCCAAGCGTGGGTGTGCCCCGTCGTGGGTGCGCAGGTCGAGCCGGGCCACGCTCAGCGTGGCGAGCGCCTTGGCGGCCTCGGCGACCTGGTCCGCCGCTCCGGCCAGGGTGAGGACCGACCGGTGGTGGTCAGGGTCGCGGTGCAGGTCGAGCAGGACCGGCGCGGTGGCCGTGGCCAGCTCGGAGAGGAAAGCCTGGTCGCGGCCCTCGCTCACGTTGGCCACGCACTCGAAGATCACTCCGCCAGTCTGCCCGTGGCCAGGGGCGGCGTGGGGGGGTCCCGGCGTGGCGGCCCGGGACGGGGAGGTCGGTCAGGCGACGGTGACGGACTGCGATATGCGCCGGCGGCGTAGGATCCGACGACGCTCGCGCTCGGAGCAGCCGCCCCACACACCGTGATCGATGTGGTTCTCGAGGGCGTACTCCAGGCAGGCCTGGGCAACGGGGCACTCCGCGCAGATCTTCTGCGCGACCAGCACTCCCATCCCGTCACTGGGAAAGAAGACGTCGGGCGCAACCTCTTGGCATTTCCCCCGGGCCATCCATTCCGTGTTCACTTTTCAACTCCCTTTTCAGGCACCATTGTAAGGAAAAGGGTCTCCCACTTGAATATCTGGCGCATAGGAACTTCGTAAGAATGTGCCACTCCAGGCACGGCGGAACCCGGCCGGCCAGGGCTCCAGTACGCTGACGCCGTTCGTTCGCCCATGCCTAACGGCCAGGAGGTGCCATGTCCCCGGACAACGAGGACGACGTAGCCGAGACCACGGAATTGACCGACCCGATCGGGCACGTGCGTGTGGTCTACCTCGGCCCCGTGGCGCCCCACTGGGACGTCCAATCCGATTTCGGGGCGCCCGAGGTGGTCGACGCCTTCCGCGAGCGGGTGTTGGCCCGCCTGGTGCTTCTCCCCCCGCACGACCCGCAATTCCGCCGCAACCGCGAGCGCGTCGTCCGCGACGCCGAACGGGAGAACCTGGCCCTTGAGTGGGACCTCGGCTTCCCCGAAGAGGTTGCCGAGTAGGTCAGTCCAGCAGGCCGATGCGGGCCAGCCACAGGCCCGGCGCGTCCACTTCCGCCGGGGTGGGCAGGTCACGCTCGTCGGCCCAGAGGCGGGCCAACGCATCTTCGCCGGACCGCTCGACCACGCCATCGATGAAGTTGGCGCCCCGGTCGACTTCTTCCTGCCCCACCCTGAGGCCGAAGAGACCGGCGAAGGCCTGCTCGCCCTTCGCTTCCTCGGCCCGGTAGCGGTACCAGGCCTCGCCCAGCGCGGCGGGCACCGAGGTTAGCGTGGCGGCGATGCCGGCCGTGACATGGTCGACGTAGGCGCCGATGCTGGTGGTCAACGCCGTGAGGGCATTGGAGATGTGGCGCTGCTCGGGACTGATGAGGTCGGCCAGCAGCGACTCGGGGTCGCTCAACACTCCCTCGAGGGCGCTCGGGTCGCCCAGGCCGTCGCCGAGACGCTCGACCATGGAGCGCTGCGAGGCCGCGGCGTGCGCCGCCGCATCGCCGAGCAGCGTGGTCAGGGACGCGCGCACGCCGGGGCGGGTCATGACCGCGTGCATGGCCAGCTCCCGCAGGCAGACCCAGAGCTGCACCTCTTGGAGGGGCAGGCTCCAGTCCTCGGCGAACCGGGCCACGTTGTCCGGCACCACCAAGAGGGTGTTGGACTCGGGCCACGGGAGCGGGAGGGCGTATTGGCCGAAGGCGCGCCGGGCCAGGTGGCCGGCGGCCGAGCCGAACTGCATCCCCAAAAGGACGGGGCCGAGCGTGAGGGCGAACTGGCTCAAGAGCCCCCCGATCCCTGACGGGTCGCCGAGCGGGTCAAGTTCCATCGACGGCGGGACGGCGGCGGCACCCTGCTTTTGGGCCTCGACCATCAGCTGGAGTGTGGGCCGGTAGGCGCTGAGGGCGCGGAACGACCACTGACCAGGGCCGACGGCGTCGAATGCGATGTTCGTGCCCCCAGAGGTCAGCGAGATCCCGGTGGCGGCGGCCACGTGCAGCTCGGCTACCCGGGCCAGCTCCTCGAACGCGATGCGCACCAGGGGGTCGGCGTTCTCGTCGTCCTGGCCGTCGGTGGCCACGCCGTGGGCCAGGGTGCGGGCGGCGTCGAACCATGTCTCGCCGGCCCCCGGGGCCGATCCGATCACCTTGAGCAGGTCGCCCAGGATCCCGCCCATCGGGCCCTCGGGGTCGTCGGATCCGAACATGCTCACGTCAACATGCTAGGGGGACGCCCCCAGCTTCACATCGACGACCCGCGTGGTGGACCCCTCGACGACCGAGAGGCCGACGGTCACGTTGGGGGAGAGGACGTAGAGCCGGGCCCGCAGGTCCGCCATGGACCGGACGGGCTCCGAGTCAACGGCGACGACCACGTCGCCCGGGTGGAGGAGGCCGTCCGCCGGGCTGCCGGACATCAGGGTCGCCACCAGGGCCCCCCCGGATCCCGGCGCCGTGGCGCCCTGCACCCCGAGCCACCCGTGGGAGACCCGGCCGGTGGAGCGCAGATCGTCGGTCACCCCCAGCACCAGCTGGGAGGGGAGGAACGCGGGCGTGGGCGCCGCGCCGTAGAGGATGCCGACCACGTCGCCCGCCTGGTTCAGCAGCGGGTCACCTGGCTCGGAGCCGGCCGTCGGGGCCGACGAGGTGATGCCGGGCATCCCCTTGGCCCATCCACTGGCGAGGACGGCACCGATGGTCGTCACCGAGCCCGGCGTGCAGTGCAGGGTCAGCACTCCGTTGCCCGACGCCACCATGCTCAGGGTCATGTCGGTGCTGCCGTCCGTGAGCCCCCCGTCGTCGGCGAACGGCGCCACCGGGACGTCGTCGGGCACGCTCACCAGCGCCAGGTCGGAGGAGCCGTCGACGCCGACCACCGTGGCCGGGTGGGTCCGTCCGTTGGGCCCGACCATGAGGATGCTGCGCAGGCCGGCCAGGCCATCGGCGGTGGTCGCCACCAGGCCACCTTCAGCCACGGCCACCCCGATCAGGGAAACCACCCCGTGCGTGGTGACGGCCCGCAGCTGGACCATGGAGTGGCCGGCGGCCACGGCCGCCACCGGGATGGCCCGCCCGTGCACGGCCACCGTGGTCAGGGGGATGTCGGGCCCGCTGTCGCTGCCGGGAGTCTGGACCGGCTGATCGGAGGCGGGAGAGAGCAAAACGATGGTCCACGCCACGGCCGCCAGCGCGGCAGCCGCCCCGATCAGGATCATGATGCGCGGGTGGCGCCCCCCGTGGGGGCGCACCTGCACGCTGGGTAGCGCGCCGGCCGCCAACTCGCTCGGGTGCCGCCAGAGGCGGTCGTCGGGGTCGATCCAGCCACGCAGTGCGGCGTCGGCGCGCTCGGGTGGACCGCCCGGATTTTCCTCGCCCGGTCCCTCTTCGGGTGGCTCCTCGGGTCTAGGGGTCACAGCACGAGGCTACCGACGACAAAGGCAGGAATGCGGTCGCGGCGCCATAGGGCCGTACCATGAGGCCCGATGTCACGCGACCTGGCCATTGACCTCGGCACGGCCAACACCCTCGTGTACGCGAAGGGCAAGGGCCTCGTGCTCAACGAGCCGACGGTGGTGGCGCTCGACTCGCGGACCCGCGAAGTCCTCGCCATCGGCACCGACGCCTGGCAGATGATCGGCCGGACCCCGGGCTACATCGTGGCGGAGCGCCCTTTGCGCGGCGGGGCCATCACCGATTTCGAGGTCACCGAACGCATGCTGAGCGTGCTGTTGCACCGCGTCGGGGTCGGCCGGCTGAACCGGCCCAAGGTCCTGATCTGCGTCCCGTCGGCCATCACGGCGGTCGAGCGCCGGGCCGTCAAGGAGGCCGCCCGCCGCGCCGGCGCGTCGGCCAGCTTCCTCATTGAGCAGCCCATGGCGGCAGCAATCGGGGCCGGCCTGGCCATCCACGAGCCGGTGGGCAACATGGTGGTCGACATCGGGGGTGGCACCTCGGAGATGGCGGTCATCTCGCTGGGCGGGGTCGTGGCGGTGCGGGCCCTGCGCTGCGGCGGCTTCGACTTCGACGCCTCCATTCAGGCCTACGTGCGCCACGTGCACGGGGTGGCCATCGGCGAGCGCACGGCGGAGGCGGTCAAGCACGCCATCGGCTCCTCGTTCCCCTACCCCGGCGAGCAGGGCGCGGAGATCAGGGGCCGCGAGGTGGCGACCGGACGGCCCAAGGTCGTCATCCTCTCGCCCGACGAGGTACGCGCCGCGCTCGAGGAGAACGTGGCCCAGGTCATCGCCGCCGCCGCCACCTGCCTGGGGGAGGCCCCGCCCGAGCTGGCCCAGGACATCATGTTCCAGGGCGTCCACCTCACCGGAGGCGGGGCGCTCCTGCGGGGGGTCTCCCAGCGCCTGGCCGACGCCACCGCCGTGCCGGTGCACCTGGTGGACGCGCCGCTCGAGTGCGTCGTCCAGGGCGCCGGCCTCTGCCTGGAGTCGTTCGACCGCCTCAAGGGCCTCTTCACCGACGACGACTGATTCACCGACGACGACTGATGCCGTCGTCGTCCGCGTCGTCCGGCGGATCGCCCTCAGCCAGGAGCTCCTCGGCGGCCTGGCGGACCTGCCAATCCCTGTCCTCGGCCGCCTGGTGCAACGCCGCCTCCGCCCGGTCGTCGTCGAAGCCGGCGAGGGCGACGGTGGCCCGGCGCCGTACCGTGGCCTTGTCCTTCAGGGCGTCGATGACGGTGGGCAAGCCCCTGGGGTCGCCGATCGCACCCAACGCGGCAACCGCAGCCTCCCGGCAGCGCAGGTCGTCGTGAGCGCGGGCCGTGGCAATCAGGATCGGCACGGCCGTGCGCACCCGCCGCTCGGACACGAACCAGGCGGCGCCCACGACGACGAGCGGGTCGGTGTCGGTAAGCGCGTCGACGAGCAGGCGGTACAGCATGGAGCGTGAGCCCGGGCCGTGCACGGTGAGGGCGGCGTCGGTGGCGCGGAGGCGGACCGCCGTCGCGCCGGTGCTCAAAGCGTGGTCGATGTCGGCGACGGAGAGCGCGCCGATGCGCGCCAGCGCACCCAATGCCGCAGCCTGCACGGCGGGATCCTTATCGGCGAGTCCCCGGCGGGCCCGCTCCACCTGGCCCGCGTGACCGGCGGCGATCACCCGCCGCCGTCGCTGCGCCGCGCCCCGTGACGGGCCTGGTTCCGTGGCAGGATCATCGCTCACCGATCCGAGTATGGCCGACATGAACACCAGCGCTGCTGGGGAGGCTGAGGCCATCCCCTCGTCCGCGGGCTTTCCCGCGCCGCGTCGGCGCCGGCGGCGCTGGCCCGTCGTGATCTCCGTCATCCTGGCGGTGTTCGTTCTTCTGGTGGCCATCACCGGGCTGATCCTCGAGCACGTGAGCGTCAACTACTACGCCATCACGCCGGGCGACGCCCAGCCGGTGAGCGGTTTCATCACGGTCCCGGCGAAGCTCGATCACCCCCTCAGCGGCAAGATACTCCTCACCGATGTCTACGAGACCCCGCTCAATGCCCTGACCTACCTCCAGGAGCGGTACTTCTCTTCCGTGGCCCAGGTGTACTCAGCGGCCGAGCTCATCGGGACCGGCACACCCGAGGGCCAGTACATCGACCAGGGGTATCTCGAGATGAGCCAGGCCCAGTCCTACGCCACGGCCGCCGCGCTGACGCGTCTCGGTTACCACGCCGAGGAACGGAACGCCGGCGCGCTCATTTACGGGATACCGCCCGGCACACCGGCCTCGCGCGTGCTCAAGGTCTCCCAGGTGATCACCGGGGTCAACGGGACGCCGGTCACCACGGATTGCTCTCTCGTCGCCGCCCTGCACGGGCTCGCGCCCGGGGCGGCCGCGGTCCTCAGCGTCGAGCAGTCATCGATCAACGAGTCGGGGGACGTGGTGGCGGGGAAGACGGCGCAGAAGAAGATCACCCTGGGAACGCCCCCCAAGGGCGTCACCGAGCCCGGCTGCGGCGCGCAGTATGCCAAGCCGACCGCCTACCTGGGCGTGGAGTCGGAGACCCAGCAGGCCTGGAGCTTCTCGATCAACGTGCACGTGCACACGACCGACATCGGTGGGCCCTCGGCGGGGCTGGCCATGACGCTCGGCATCATCGACAAGCTGTCGGGCGGGCACCTCACGGGGAATCGGATCGTCGCCGCGACCGGCACCATCGATCAGTATGGCAACGTCGGCGATGTCGGCGGAGTGCCCCAGAAGACGATCGCCGTCGAGCGGGCGGGTGCCACCGTCTTCTTCGTGCCGCCGCAGGAGTACCAGGCAGCGCTGTCCAAGGACACGCCAGAGCTCCACGTCTATGCCGTCTCCACCCTGGACCAGGCCCTGGCGGACCTCAAGCGTCTGGGAGGCACCGTGCCCCCAAGTCAGGTGCCGGCACAGGCGGCGCCGTAGTCTTTCCTCATGCCTGAAGGCCGTCCACCCATTTCCTCTGCCCGCCTCACGACGGGCGACATTGCCCGCCACTCCTTCGCCATCGTGCGCCGGGGTTTCGACATCGACGAAGTAAAGACGTACCTCCAGACCGTGGCCCGCAGCATTGAGGTGCTCGAACAACGCGAGGAGGAGCTGCGTGTCGCTGTCGCCGAGGCCGACGAGCGGGCGGCCCATCCGGTGGTGGACGAAGCGACCCTCACCGCGTCGCTAGGCCAGCACAGCGCCCAGATCCTGCGCCATGCCCACGATGAGGCGGCGAAGATCGTGGTCCAGGCCCAGGAGGGGGCGTCGACCCTCCTGCGCGAGGCGCAGAGCCAGGCCAACGAGATACAGGCGAGCAGCGAGGGAGCATCGGCGGAGCGGGTGGCGGAGGCCGAGCTCATGGTGGCCAACGCCCGGCAGGAGGCGCGCCAGCAAGTGGAGCAGATCCGCGCCGACGCCGTCGCCGAGGGTGAGACGGTGATCACCCGCGCCAAGGAAGAGGGACGCGCCCTGCTCGAAGAGGTGCACGAGGCGCGCAAACGCGTGCTGGCCGACCTGGTCGGGCGCCGACGTGCGCTGTCGATACAGATTGAGCAGTTGCGCGCCGCCCGTGACGAGATGGCCGCCTCCGTCCAAGGGGTGCGGCATTCGATCGACGAGATCTTGACGCACATGGACCGCTCCGACGAAGACGCGCGCGCCGCCGCCCTGGCCGCCGGGGACCACGCCCGGTTGCACCTGCAGCGGGACCACTCCGACGAAGAGGCGGCGCCGAGCGCCGAGCCGAGCGAGGACCCGGCCCTGGGAGGCGTGACGCCGTCCGTCGACGAGCTCTTCGCGCGCATCCGTGCCGGCACCGCCGCCCGGCGTGACGAAGACGCGTCCACGGGGGACGTGGCGCAGCACGAGGTGGGGGACGCCGCGGCCGAGTCGGAGGGAAACCCAGGTGACGAGGGAGAAGAGGGCGAGGAGGGAGAAGAGGGAGAAGAGGNNGGGCCCGATCAGGAGCTGATCGCGCGGCGTGACGAGCTCCTCACCCCCATATCGGCGCAGCTCTCGCGCCACGTCAAGCGAGCCCTGGGAGACGATCAGAATCGTCTGCTCGATGTGCTGCGCAGCACACCGAACCTGAGTGGCGACGCGTTGCTCGGACCCGAAGACCTGCACCTGTCGACGTTCACGACCGTGGCACAGGGCCATATGGCCGATGCCTTCATTGCCGGGACGGCTTTCGCCGGCGCCCCGGCGGGCACCCTCGCGCCCGGGGCGGCCGCCGACCAGGCCGCGACGGGCCTGTCGCGTACGGTGGTGACAATGTTGCGCCGGCGCATCGCCGACGGCAGCGACGCCGGCGAGGATGTGAGCGAGCGTGTCGGCGCCGCCTACCGCGAGTGGAGGGGCGAGCGGATCGAACGGCTTGTGGGTGACTTCGCGGTGCAAGCCTTCTCCGCCGGTGTGGCCGCAGGTGCCCCGGCGGGCGGCCTGGTGCGCTGGGTCCTCACCTCTTCGGACGGTTGCTCCGACTGTGACGACAACGCACTGGCCGGTGCCGTGCCCATATCCGAAGGTTTTCCCACCGGTCACGCCTATCCTCCCGCGCACTCGGGCTGCCGCTGCCTGGTGACACCCTCCTTGCCCTAGACCTGGACTCCGCGGCGGCGGACGTTAGGCTCGCCCCCGTGCGCATCCCCCGCGACCTTTCCACCACGCCCCGCCCGCCTCGCTCGCGCCGGCGCGCCCGGTGGTGGATCATCGTGGCGGTTGTCATCTTCATCATCTTGCTGGCGTCGTTGCGGACGCTGGCGAACGTGTACACCGATGGGCTCTGGTTCTCCTCGGTGGGGTACCACAACGTGTTCTCCACCCTCCTGGTGGTGAAACTCGGACTCTTCGGGGCGTTCGGGGCGATCTTCTTCGCCGTGATGTGGGCCAACCTGGTGGTCTGCGATCGATTGGCGAGCGAGGACCTCGCGGCCGTGCAAAAGGACGAGCTGGTGCGCCGCTACCAGCAGGTGGTGCGGCCGTACTCGGGACGCATCTACATCGCGCTGGCGCTCATCATGGCCCTCATCGCCGCCTCGGGCACCATCGGCGAGTGGCAGAACTGGATCCTCTTCCGCCATGGCGGCAACTTCGGGGTCAAGGATCCGCAGTTCGGCAAGGACGTCGGCTTCTACGTGTTCAAGCTGCCGTTCTTGAACTTCGTGGTGGACTGGACGTTGGCCATCCTCATCGTGACCCTGATCGTCTCCATCATCTTCCACTACCTCAACGGGGGGATTCTGCCCCAACGCGGGCTCCCCAGGGTGCGGCCGGCGGTCAAAGCCCACCTCTCGGTGCTGCTGGCCCTGATCGCGCTGGACAAGGCGGCCGGGTACGTCCTCGCCCGCTGGGGGCTGGTCAACGCACAGGACGGCTACGTGAACGGGGCGGGCTACACCGACGTGCACGCCAGGCTGCCGGCGTTGGAGCTCCTCGTGGTGGTCTCGATCTTTGCGGCCGCCATCCTGCTCTTCAACATCCGGCGCCAGGGGTGGACTCTCCCCGTCCTGGCGGTGGGGATCTGGGCCTTCGTCGCCCTGGCTGTCGGCGTCATCTACCCCGCCCTCCTGCAGACCCTCAAGGTCACGCCGGCCCAGTCATCGCTCGAGATCCCTTACATACAACGCAACATCACCGCCACGCGTGCGGCCTATGGCCTCAAAGACGTGAAAGTCAAGAATTTCAATGCCACGACCAAGATCTCGCCCAGCACCGTCGTGCAGGCGAGCGCCACGCTCAACAACATCAGGCTATGGGACCCGGACTCGACCATTTCCCTGCAGACGTTCGCGCGCCAGCAAGCGATCGAGTCGTATTACCAGTTCCCGGCCCTCAGCGTGGACCGCTACACGGTCGACGGGCAGCTCACCCCCGTCCTCATCGGCGTGCGGGCCATCAACTCGAACAATCTGCCCTCGCAGTCCTGGGTCAACCAGCACCTGCAGTACACGCATGGCGAGGGCGCCGTGGTAGCCCTGGCCAACCAGGCAGCGCAGTCCAACGGCTCCGGCGCCAATCCGGTGTACGGCATCGAGGACGTGCCCCCGAGCTCCTCCGACGGGTTGCCCAAAATCACCCAGCCCAACGTCTACTTCGCCCCGGGGCTCAGTGGCTATGTGGTGGCGGACACCAAGCAGGCCGAGGTGGACTACCAGGGCAACAACAATGCCGACGTCGAGAGCCACTACAACAGTAAAAACAGCACCGGCGGTGTGCAGATGACCTCGCTGCTCACGCGGGCGGCGTTCGCGCTGCGCCTGGGCGACTTCAACCTCTTGATCTCCGACCAGGTCACGAACCGGTCGCGCCTCATGTTCGTGCGCGACCCGGTGCAGATGGCGCAGAAGGCGGCCCCCTTCCTCACCTTCAACCAGAACCCCTACGCCGTGGTGGACAATTACAACGGACAGATCTACTGGATCGTCGACGGGTACACCACCACCAACCAGTACCCGTACTCGCAGAACGCCGACACCCAGCAGGTGGCAGCGGGCAGCAGCCTGCCCGGCAGCTACAACTATGTGCGCAATTCGGTGAAGGTCGTCATCAACGCCTACTCGGGGAAGATGACCTTCTACGACGCCGACCCGGGCGATCCGATCCTGCGGGCCTACGAGGCGGCCTTCCCCGGCATGTTCACGCCGCTGTCGAAGATGCCCGACGCGCTGCAAGCCCACCTGCGCTACCCCCCCGACATCTTCTCCATTCAGTCGGCCATCTACGGCCGCTACCACCTCACCTTGCCCTCACAGTTCTACTCGGCCAGCGCCGCCTGGCAGCTCTCGCCCACTGCGGGGGCCGGGCCCCAGTCCCAGTCGCTGCAGGTGCAGGAGAACTTCAACCAGCAGGGTCAGCTCATTTCGACCAGCGCCTTGCGCATGGCCCCGCTCTACCAGGTCATGGCCCTCCCGGGCGCGTCCACCCAGTCCTATACGGTCACCGACGCCTACGTGCCGGCCTCGGAGTCGACCGCGGTCGGCGCCAACAACCCCAACCTCAGGGCGTTCATGATCGGCACGTCGGATCCGACCGACTACGGGCAGCTCACCGTGTTCGAGACCCCGCAATCGACGACCGGGCCGGCCAACGCGGACTCGTACATCCAGGCCAACCAGACGGTTTCCAAGGACATCACCCTGTTGGACCGCGACGGTTCGCAGGTCCTGCTGGGCAACACGCTCATGGTGCCCGTCGGACAGGCCATCGTCTACCTGCGCCCGCTCTACGTCGCGGCATCGTCCAATTCGTTGCCCCAATTGACCTACGTCATCGGCGTGCTGGGGGACAAGGTGGTGATCGATACGTCGCTGTCACAGACCCTGAGCGACTTGCTCAACACCACCGTCTCGACGGGGGGTCCCGGCGGGAGCACCAGTCCCGTCCCGGTCATCTCCGGGACGGTACCGGCGGCGGTCCAGCAGGATCTGAACACGGCGCAGACCGACTACAAGGCGGCCCTGGCCGCGCTCGAGTCCGGCTCTCTTGGTACCTACCAGACCGACATCATGGCGATGGACCAGGAGATCTCCGACGCCCTGACGGCGTTGAAAGCGACCGCGCCCACCGGGACGACGAGCACCACGACCGCCACGACCACCAAGAGCAAGACCGCCAAGGCGGCGAAGACCCGGTCCACGGCGAAGTCACCCACTAGCACCGAGCCGCATACCTCGACCACCACCACCACGCTCGCCGCGGCGGACGCACCCCCTTGAGCGAGCCGGCGCCCCGCATGAAATGCTGGTAGCGATCCGGGCAAGCAGAGGCAAGGAAAGGATGGTCCCCATGGGACTGTTGGACAAGGTAAAGGACAAGGCGGCGCAGGCAACCGAAATGGCCAAGGACGCCGCGCAAAAGGGCCAGGCCAAGCTCGACGAGGTCCAGTCCAAGAAGCTGGCCGACGGCATGCTGCGCGACCTGGGTGCCGCCTTCTACGCCACCAAGACGGGAAGGACCACCCCCACCACCGACGCCGACATCAACCGGCTGGTGGCCGCCCTCCAGACCCACGAGGGCGAGCACGGCGCCCTCACCCTGGCCCCGGAATCGGCCGCAGCCGCGCCCACGGCCTCGTCCACGGCACCGCCTACGGCGGCGCCTTCGGCTGGGAGCCCACCCCCGCCACCTCCCGCTGCGGCCGACCCCTCGAGCCCGCCCCCACCACCTCCCACCGCGCAGACCATTTAGCGGCGCTCCGGCGATCCGGGGCGTGTGCTCCGTGTTGCCGTCGCCAGGCCAGGGGTCGCGGCTCGGCGCCCCCTGGTTTCTTCTGGCGCGCGCCGTGTAGAGTGTCGTCCTTCGCCGCGGGGTGGAGCAGTCTGNNGCTCATAACCCGAAGGTCGCAGGTTCAAATCCTGCCCCCGCCACTAGAGAAGATACAGGTCAGAGCCCTCCCAGCCGGGAGGGCTTTCCTGTGTCCGGCCAACCATCCCTACACAAATCCCTACAAACCGGCCCACGGGGATAATGTGGGGTCGTGCGAGGTACGAAGCGCAAGCGGCGTGACGGAGTGTGGGAGCTCCGCGTCTACCTCGGTCGTGACTCTGCCACAGGCAATCCTCGGCAGATCTCCAAGACCTTCCACGGGACGTCCCGAGAGGCAGATAGCGCTCTTCGGGACCTTGTGGACAAGTACGGCGAGGGCCGCCCTGACGGATTCGGAGCGACCTTCGGACAGCTCCTCGATCGGTGGCTGGAAGAGTGCGACCGGATGGAGCTATCCCCAACGACGATGCGGACGTACCGGGCTCAGATTCAGCAGAAGATTCGGCCTCGGCTCGGGAAGACAGCGCTCAACCGGCTCACGCCCAAGCACCTTGATGACCTCTACGGCGCCATGAAGGAGGACGGACTGTCGCCGAAGACGATCCGCAACCACCATGCCATTATCTCCTCCGCGCTCCATCAGGGCGTCCGGTGGGAGTGGGTCAAGCAAAATGTGGCCGAAAAAGCCAAGCCACCCCGGGTGTCTCAGCGGCGGGTGAAGGCTCCGTCCGTTGATGCGGTCCGATCCGTGATTGAGGCGGCAGAAGAGCGTGATCCCCGACTCGCGCCTCTTTTGATGCTGGCCGCGTTGACCGGTATGCGCCGCGGTGAGCTATGCGCCCTCCGTTGGACGGACGTAGATTTCGAGCGACGAGAACTCGATGTGGCGCGGTCCCTGGTCGTCGTGCCGGCCGGTCTGGCCGAGAAGACGACGAAGACTGACCGCTTTCGGATGGTTGCCCTTGATGACGTTGGTGTCGCCCTGCTCATACGCCATCGGGCGAAGGTTGAGGAGTGGGCTCAAGAGGCTGGCGCGACTGTGATGTCGGACGGATATGTGTTTTCTCATGCGGTGGACGGTTCCAAACCATTCCGGCCTGACAACGTCACTGGGTTCTTCACCCGAGTTCGAGACTCCCTCGGTCTGCTTGAGGTGCGACTTCATGATCTCCGCCACTTCACCGCCACGCAACTGATCGGTGCCGGCGTCGATGTGCGCACCGTGGCCGGACGGTTGGGACATTCGGATCCTTCGGTCACCCTCAGGGTCTACAGCCATGCCCTGCAAGAACGCGATCGAGCCGCGGCGGCCATTATGGGGCAGCTTCTTGAATCATCCCCTGAGAATCGCCCCTAGAAGGATCTTGCTCGGGTCTCGTCAATAGCCGGGAGGAAAGGTTTGTGGCGATCGCCGAGGTTTGCAATGGCGGTCTCTCTGTGGATGAGCAGACTAGGTCGCTCCAACGTGATCCTTAGCGAAGCGATATCCGATCAGAATTGCCAGAGCGCCGCAGTTCACCAGAGTCGATTCAATGAACGATTCCGAGTTGGCGACGTAGGCAAGCAAGGCGAGAACTGATATTCCACCAAGACAACCTGCGGTTACGTAAATACGCGAGATCTTCCGAGGCTTCCACTGGCCGATTTCGGGCGTGAACGTTCGCTCCAACTCCCATGCTGTTTCATATTGATTTCCAGGCTTCTTCTGAACGTACCCAGCAATATCCCAAAACAGGTAAAGCAGGAACGCTACACCAATGAGAACGATCTCTTCCCTGTTGCCGACCGATCTGCGGGTAGCCACGGACGCAACAAGGAAGTACACGATCACCATGCATATGTCGAGCGCAAATTTGATCAGTTCATAGTTGAAAAACTTGATTTTGAACTGCGGTCTGTTGGCGCTGTTGTGGTAGCCAATCCAACTCGTTAGAAGAAGAACCAGTGCAATCACTAGATAGGTAGTTGTTCCGGCGCCAAGATGGTTGGCCTTAGGATGACGTGCCCAGGACTGTACGGGATCAAGAATGACCGTAACAACCAATGCAAACAAAATATCAATGAAGGATATCCCGCTCGCGGAGACGTCAACCTCTTGCGTCATGCGCTTGCGCGTCATGAGCGATCTCGCGCCACCTCGCCAGCCTTGGTGATCAGATCTGGAACCTCATCCAACCCTTTAACGGTGAGGTAGCGTCCCGTATAGTCCGCGACTTCGGGCGCGTCTTCGAGTGCCCACGCGTCGGCTTCAACCCAAATGGCCCGCATGCCGAAGCTCAAAGCTGGGACGATGTCGGATCTAAAGCTGTTTCCGACGGTCCACGAATCGAGCGGATTCGCTTGAAGCCGGGATAATACGTACCGAAACGAATCTTCATCCTTCTGATCCACGATGTGAGCAAAATCGAGAAGCGGCGCCAGTCCACTATCCGCAAGACGCTTTCGTTGGACTTCCTCGTCCCCTTTTGTCAGCAGCGCAATCTGAAAACGATCACGAAGGCGCGCGATGACGTCTGCTGCGTTCGCATCGGTCGGAGCTTTCTTTTGGAATACTTCCGATGAAATTGAGCTCACGCGTCGAAGCTGCCGGCGCTTTAACTGAATCGAATGACTAGCGGCAAGAGATCTCGCCGCTTCGACGCTCGATCCTGGGAAGCGAACACGAGCCACGCCAAGTGACGCAGCACGCTCCAAATCGACTTCTCGTTGCCTTTGTTCAAATTCCTGAGAGTCGATTCCTAACGAACTTACATAGGTAGCTGTATCAGTCCTCGCTTCATCGTATAAGGGTTCGGTTTGCCAAAGAGTGTCATCTCCGTCAAGGATGACAGCCGGCATGCCACGTCGCTTCGCCGTCTGTTGGTCAATCACCGTTCCTCCATTACATCGGACTCCTGAGCCTTAAGGCATCGTACGTAAGGGGTGTTACAACGGCACCTAGGCGGTCCTGCTTGTAAACCTGACAGCATCTGCCTGTGGGTGCTCATGGCTCCTCGGGATTCGAAGATCCCTGGTACACCGTCGGACTGTCGTTATCTAGTGCCTCGCTGGCCAGAAGTGCTGTCGCTATGAAATCCCAACGCTGCTTCGTCTGTGGCTGTCTGCCGCGTATTCGAATCGCTGCCAATGCCTCGACCTCCGTCGAAGTGAGCCCATGCTCTTCGGCCACCGAAACGAGAGCGGCCGGCATGTTCCGAGACTCCTCTGAGTTGCTGCCCTTCCATATCCCTAAGACGGACTCAAGCCGCCTCACTGCTTCCGCTCCCGGCCGCTTGCTCTGACCTCGTTCGATCGCGCTTATGTAGGCCCGGGAAAGCTGAGCCCTTTCTGCGACGTCAGCCAGACTCCAGCCTCGCGCCTGTCGAGATTGGCGAAGTTGCCGGCCCCATTCCTGAGTGTCATCCATAATGGACGCTACTGTACACAGTTGTTGACAGGGGCATGTCCCAAGTCTATACTCAATCCCAGACAGAAGTGTACGTAATCAAAGATAATTGATGGGAGAGCAATGACAGACGGTTCTGAATCCACCGAGATCGAGAGACCCGACGTCCTGATCCTGGTCAACGACCAAAAGGTAAGGGTTCGCGGACCCAGGACCACCGGACTTGAGATCAAGGATGCCGCCATTCAAGAGGGCCTACCCATCGACCTGGGTTTCCAACTGATTGAAGAACTACCGCATGATCGGACCCGTGTGGTGGGTGATGCTGACGTGGTCGAAGTACGTACTGACAGCCGCTTCCTCGCCCTTGCTCCTGACGACAACTCCTGAAGTGTCGTCGGTCTACTCCTCGGGGCAATCCGTTGCCACTGCAGCGGTGCAGGTCGCGCTTGATGAGGTCTGTCGCGTCTACGAGGGCCACGCGATCACAACGAAACCCGATGGCGGAGGCGGCGCGTTTGTTGTTGTTTGTGATCTCGCGCTTAGCGAGTGCTTCGTCCAGGATTCGACATGGCTTGGATTTCAGATCTCGTATCTGTACCCGGCATCAGATGTGTACCCGCATTATGTAAGGCACGATCTCACCCGCCGAGATGCTCAGCCGCTAGGCATCGGCTTCTCCCCAACTGTGTGGGGATATGACGACCGACAAGCAGTGCAGGTATCACGCCGATCGAACAAATGGGATCCGCGCCTCGATACAGCGGCCTTGAAGGCAGTGAAGGTGATGGCATGGGTCAACCAGAGTTAAGCGATTCAAACAACTCAAGGGCGTGGCAGCTTGTTATTCCACAATCACTCTGGTCAACTCTAAATTCCCACCTCTTCCGCAATGACAACGATGAACACGGCGCCGTAATACTGGCTGGCGTTACCTCCACTTCAACTGGTCAGAAGCTGTTAGCTCGCGAGCTCCTTATTGCGGAAGACGGGATCGATTATGTGCCTGGCGAGCGGGGGTATCGAGCTCTGACGCCAGAGTTCATCGCAAAGGCAGCCCGCCGAGCGCAGAGAGGCAAGTGGAGTTACATTGCAGTTCATTGTCATGGTGGTAGAAATAGCGTCGCCTTTTCCTCCGTCGATCTCGCGTCACACGAGCGTGGATATCCTGCACTTACGCAACTAATCGGTCGTCCCGTAGCCGGATTGGTGCTCGCGGAGAATGCTGCAGCTGGCGATCTTTGGCTGCTTGATGGAGGCCGTCTACCTCTTTCTGTACTGTCGGTAGTGGGTGAGAACCTCAGACTTATACGGTCTGATGACGACCAATCCCATCCGGTGTTCGAAGCCTTCGAACGACAAGCGCGCCTTCTGGGGGAGACTGGGCAGCAACATCTTCAGAGACTTCGCGTCGGCGTGGTGGGGCTTGGTGGTGCAGGCTCAATGGCAGCGGAAATGTTGGTCCGCATCGGTGTTGGTGAACTCGTCTACATCGATCCAGACACCATCGAATTGAGCAACATTTCTCGGGTTCTCGGGAGCGAACCAAAAGATGGTATGGATCGTGGGCGCCCAAAGCTACCATTGTTTAGGCGGCGTTCACGATCTGGACCTAAACTCAAGGTAGAAATTGCGCTCACCAACGCACGCCGAGCCGGGCTCACACCTCGGATTGAAGTGCACGCAACTGACGTCAGCGACCCAATCGCCGCGAGATCATTGACGACTTGCGATTGGATCGTGCTGGCCGCTGATTCGCAGACGGCAAGGCATGTCGTTAATACGATATGTCACGCGTTCCTAATTCCTGTGATTCAGGTTGGAGTTAAGATTCCAGTAGATCAAAAGACGGGAGAGGTTGGGTCTATCTTCTGCGTATCCCGCCACATCACGCCAGATAGTGGCTGCATGTGGTGCAATGGTTTGATAGACGCTACGGAGTTGCAGTTAGAGGCTACGGGAGATGAGGGTGAGCGAGCGCGACAGTATGTTGGGCCAGACGCTCCGGCTCCGAGTGTGATCACGTTGAATGGCGTGGCCGTGTCAGTTGGGCTCACCGAGTTGCTTCTCTCGACGGCTGGCCTCCTAGAGGCTGCTGTTTCGGGCACAGCGCACTCCGGATACCTTCGGTACTCACCTAGAAGCCATCGTATGGCGTACGACGAACCACGTAAGGACTCCGACTGCCTGTACTGCGGCCGAAACGCAGCCAGCCTTTTTGCTCGGGGCGATGATGCACTTTTGCCAGTCCGCCCCTCCTCTTCGATCTAGGAGCAGGATCCGACATGACGGCAGAGATTGCGATACTGAACAGGTCTGGCGTTGCGCTCGCCAGTGACAGCGCTGTGACGATAGATACTCCGACGGGACCAAAAATCTACGAGACCGCTAATAAGGTCTTTGCACTTATCAAGGGTCAACCCGTAGGGATAATGATCTACGACAGCGCGGATCACCTCGGCGTTCCTTTGGAGACGATAATCAAGGCCTACCGGATGTCCCGTCGCACGACAAGTTTTCCTACACTTGAGGAATACGGAAATGACTTTCTTGAATTTGTAAATTCGTCGCCCGATCTCATTCCGGTTGATCTCCACTCGAACTATCTCTCCGAGGTTGTCGCCAGGCGCACGAGAAGTGTGGTCGACCTCGTCAATGAGAAGGCTATGGAATTCTTGGCCACAGGACGAAAATTGGGCCCGCGCCGCCTTCGTAGTTTTATCAGCGAATCGATCGTGGACGCTCGGACTGCATGGGATAATCGACAAGACGGTCCGTGGGCGACCCAGCTTTCGATACCAGGTTTTGCCAAATCACATCGTGCAGAAATCGATACCCAGATCGCTCGAGTGCTTCAGCTTCTTCCAGCGACGATTGCGCATCGCGGTGCGATTCGGACCTTGATCGTCGAGTCTCTTAAGAAGCTCCCGATTACCGGGGAGCATACTCCGATCGATCCTCGGTCTGGCATCGTCATCGCTGGGTTTGGGGAACGTGAGTTCTTTCCCCGACTCATTTCGTACGACCTCTTCGGAACGGTTGACGGAGTTCTGCGTGCATCACCGAACCCAAAGGTTGAAATATCAGTCCACAATCCCGCCGTAATTGCCCCATTTGCCCAACGAGAGATGGTGGATGGGTTCATGACCGGGATAAATCCTCAAGTGAGGGCAGCCTTAATGGGCTACATGAATGGTGTTGCCAACAACTACCCGCAAGCGACCCTGGAGCTTCTGCAACGTCAGATTCCGGGTCTCGACCCGGCTCTGGCTGCCTCCCTTACCGGCCCTCTGAGTAGCCTTATCTCCATAATGGTTCGAGAGTTAGAACAACATCTTGATCAGTCATTGGAGACTCAGGTTCAACCCGTATTGGACAGCGTTGACTTTTTGCCGAAGGATGAATTGGCCGCTATGGCGGAAAGCCTCGTGAATCTAACCTCGCTCAAGAGGCGCGTATCCATCGATGATCCTCAGACGGTTGGTGGCCCCGTTGACGTCGCAGTGATAAGCAGGGGGGATGGATTCGTATGGATCAAGCGGAAGCACTATTTTTCTCAAGATCTGAATCCAGCATGGGTGTCCACTCACACTGAATACTAATTTTACTTGTGGAGGTGCAAGTGACGGCGAATCCGAACTCCCCTGATGATGTTCGGGGATGGATTGAGTACATACGTCGGTACTTGCCTGAAGATGCTGCCCAATGGGATCGCCTGCGTAACGCGGACTCCCGACTGTCGGGCGAGCACGCAGGAGAGCGCGCGATCGAACGAGCTGTTGCAAGGCTGATCGGTTCTGGAATCCCGAGGACCTGACCCGCAACCGACACTGCATCGCGGCGCGTACCCTGTGCTCAGATCCGTTGCTTGGGGGATCCATCGACAAACCGATGCTCCACTGACCTCAATGGCGTCACGGTCTCCGGAGGCCGGTCCGGGTTGTCCAGGCCGTCTTGTTCGTTCACTCCAGTGCTCCTGATCAGGCCCTCCCGTCCAGCGTCTACACCACCGTCTTCTCGGTAGCAGCCATTTGATTGCCAATTTGGATTGCCAAACTCGGTTGGCGGACGGCGATCACTTTGGCGCTCGCGATATTTGCCTGCTGCGGAACGGCAACCTTGGGGCATACGATCGTGGAACCAGCCACCTGGTGTTGGAGGTGTGGTCTTCGTTTGACCCAAACGATGCGTGATCGCTACGCGAACCGCTGAGGCCCTAGCAGTCGCCTGCCTGCGTGGCTCCATACGTAGCCTGAGCGGCTGTGAACTGGCTACCGTCCGGAGAGTCCAGTTGTTGAATCAGGTCGCTGCATGAGAATGGCTGAGTCTTGAGGTATTCCTTGGCTGCTTGCACGGCCTCGGTATTCCAGTTCACCGTGAGACTGTCAACAGCGACAGTCGCATCGTTGACCGAATACCCACTACCATCCGGCGAATCCAGTTGGTCAATGAGGCCCTGCTGCGAAAAGGCCATCGTGCTCAGGTACTGCTTGGCTGACGCCACTGCGCTCTTCTGCTGCTGCGTGAGGGCGGGAGTTGTGACTTGAGGGGCTGTCACAGGTGGCGCTGCTACGGGCGCCTTGACTGGCCGTGATGCGCAGACGAGCACTGCTACATTGCCCGATTTGGTCACCGAAAGGGACTTTCCCGAGCAGGTAACCGAAACGCTCTGACCACCACTCAAACTGACCGTCTTATGGCTCGTCTTGTGGCTCGAAGCGCTAGCCACGGCTAGTGGAGCGACCACCGTTGCGATGGAGGCAACCATGACCAATACGAGCCTCTTCATGTCGTGCCTCTTTCGTTGTAGGTGGCACTCCTAGAGCGTTCGGTTGCCAGTTGTCAAGTAGGACTGTGGCACGCCTCGCCGTAGTGGGTGTTCCTGACTGCGAGTGTTGTCGGGTCAGGGCGTTTCACCATCCAGAAGCTTTGGCCAGCTGCGAAGTGATGGTGGAGATCGAGCGTCATGTACGTTGGGAATCAGTTGGGGAAACGTTCGGCGGAGGTCGTTTCTATCTTCGTACGGTATGTGGGTGTGTCATGAGCCGAACGCCGTTCGTAGCCTCAAACCGTGATTGCCGGAGGGCGTAACGCTGGGGATGGACCGCGAAATCAGGCTGCAAAACTAAAGGCCCAAGCGGACCACCACGACGAGCAAGCTCGGCGTCTTCGGGAAATGGCAAAACGGTACGACATCGGCGCCGACGGCGAGGAGATCGTCGGCGCCGCCTTGGATGTGGGGCTCCCCGAAGCCGGTGGCTGGTACGTCATCCACAGCGTTGTCGTCTCGGAACGAGGCGGCGACATCGACCACATCGTCGTTGGGCCGCCAGGGGTGTTCACCCTCAACGCCAAACACCATGCTGGGAAATCGGTCCGCGTATCTAAGAGTGACTACAGAGTTGACGGCGGACGACGGGACTATGTCGACGCTGCAATGTTCGAAGGCCAAAACGCGTCAAGCCGCCTCAGCAGCGCGTGCTCTTTCAACGTCATGGCTTGCCCGATCCTCGTCGTTGTCGGCAGCGCCGATCTCCACGTCGCCGCGCAGCCACCAGGCATCCATGTGGTCGGCTGCGACGGAGTCGTCGAGTGGCTAAGAAGCCTCCCGCCGGTCCTGAATCAGCACCAGGCAGCGATGATCGCCGAACGCGCCGGAGATCCCGCCACCTGGCTTCCTCAGACGCTGCCGAAGCCCTCTCGGTCCAAAGCCCGCACACCTAGCCGCTCCCGGCCGGTCGGCCGCCGGGCCAAGACACGTCGCCGGCCTGCCCGAGGAGAGTTGGCTATGGCGCTCGCGGTGCTCATTGTTGGGATCGTGGTCCTCTTCGAGTTGTCACATCACACGCATTTGGCTCCCGGCACATCGAGCGAGACATCGACGACGATCTCCCAGACCTTCCAGACGGTGGGAACCGTCACTGACGGCCAGTGTGTTGATGCGTGGTCAGACCACGACGTCGAGGTGCTGGTATCGGGAGCGAAAGCGGGCAGTGACTGCACGCGGCTTGCAGCGTCCAGTTATACAGCCACGCTCGCATCAGGGTCGTACCCCACCGCACTGTCGGGTCCCTATGGCCGCTCGACGCCGGGTGACGGCTTGAATCAAATCTGTACTGGCTCACTTAGCGATGGAGACCACATCACCGTCTACGACGACGGCGGAGCGACCTTCGGGCACACCTTCTGCATGTCGTCCGGCCTGGCTCCGTAGGAGGCCATTGTGACCAATCTGCCCCACTTCGCCAGGCTCGTGTCACGCCTTCGCGGTTCTGATCCAATTTATGCTTCCTCTCGCGAGCGGTCTCCGCTTCCGACCACTAGCCCCGGCAATCTTCGAAGCGGATCGGCGAAAGGGCGCGAGCGACGGCGAGGCATCGGCAGGCCCCTGGCCGAAGTTCGCTCAGCCGACTTTCTATTGGGCCAGAGGCGTCGAGCGCTCTAACTGACTGTATCGACTGAGACCCCGAAGGCAAGACGACCTTGCACCCCCATGACAGACTGGACGGACGGCGGAGCGAGGCAACGTGGACGCAGAACCACCGGCGGAGCCGGCACCCAAGAGAGCCTGGTACAGACCGAGGTGGTGGTGGTCTATCCCCGGAGCGGTCATTGTGATCGCCGGGGTGAGTCTGGCCGTTTTCGCCGGGAGTCCCAAAGCCAACGCCCCGGGAGCGCCCGCGGCGGCCACCCGCTCGGGTGGGTCGNNCGGGAGCACAGGAACGGGGAACTCGGAGGCGGTGGGAAGCGGCTACCTCGCCAACGAGTCGGGTGCGGTGGTCTTCATCCAGTGGACGACGAGCGGGGACCAGCTTTCGGGCTCGGCTCAGGTAGAGACACTTAAGGGCACCCCGCCAAACGCAACGGTCTCCACCCAGACCCTGTCTGTGATGGGCCAGCTCGTCGGGGCGACGATCACGCTGAGCTTCGACGGCGGGACCGAGGTGTTCGGCACCCTCTCCAGCGGCTCGTTCACGGTGAACTTCCCCCAGCAGGACGGCTCGCTCGCTCCGGTGAGCTTCACCGCGGCATCGGCCAGCCAGTTCAACCAAGCGCTGGCGTCACTGCAGGGTCAGACCGGGAGTGCCAACCAGAGTGCCGCCGCCGCCCAGCAGATCGCATCGCAGCAGGCCGCCATCGACCGGGATGTCCAGAACGTGGAAGGCGACTTCGCCGCACTCCAGTCCGACGAATCCTCGCTGTCCTCGGATCTCGGTGGCTTCACGAGTGACCTCGCCCAGGAGAAGTCCGACCTGGCCGCGGTGGCCACCCAGGAGCAGGCGGTCATCTCGGAGTCGCAGAACGGAACCGACCCCGATCAGGTCTGCTCGGACTCTGACACCGACGAGTCAGACGCCGACACCGTTGGTTCGGACGGAGACACGGTGTCGTCGACGGCCGACTCCATCGAGACTGATCTGGCCTCACTCCGTAACGACATTTCTGGCACCCAGCAAGCCTTCAGCACGCTGCAGTCCGACCAGTCCCTGCAGCCCTCGTACCACGATGGTGCTCCGTCGCAATCGGCGTTGAACCAGGCCGTGGCGGCGGCCCAGGCAGCTGTCACTTCGGCCATCAGCACCGCCAACGCGGCCATCGGTCAGGCCAACGCCTACGAGACCCAGGCCTACAACGATGCCAGCGCCGCAGCGAAGTCTGGGAACTGCGTGGCGCCGGTCCCGCCGTACACCCAACCGACGATCCCGACCTCGTAGCCGTACCGAACCAACCCCCTCGTTGACCGGCTCCACGGCCACTGCAAGCCCTCTCGGACAATGTCCACAAAGGAGTCACACAGTTGCATGTCCCATGCGAGGCCACCCAGCCGGCTTACCGCGAGTCCTCGCAGGGGGAGGCTCAAATGCGCTCCCAGCCGTGTGGAAAAGGACAAGGCGCATCCAGGCCGGCCAGTACCGGCCGGCCCAATCCATTGTGTCTCCGGGGCGGGTCCGGACCGTCAAGGCACGGTGGGCACACGTGCCCCCCTCGGCTTCGCCGGCCTGGACTGTCCTGGCGTCGGGAGTGCCGAGAAATTCTTTTGGCGCAATGTCCACACCGATGTCCACGCGGGCCGTCGCAAGCCCGCTGAGCTGGCCCGTCTGTCGGCGATGTGTCACGCGCCGGCGTGGCGCGAGAGCCCTGAATTGCGTCGCCGTGGACATTGGCGTGGACATTTCTGTGGACGTCGCACGTGCACCATGCCGCCATGCACGCGACCGATTCACCCAATCCCCGCTCCAACTCCGACCAGCTGGGCGACGACCGGCTGGTGCTCAGTGTGGCCGAAGCCGGTGCGCTCCTCGACCTCTCCCGAGCCTTCGCCTACGAGCTTGTCGCCCGGGGGGAGTTGCCGGTGGTCCGCTTCGGGCGCCGCATCGTGGTCCCCAAAGCCGCTCTCCTCGAGCTGCTCTCCTCTGCGCCTTCGGGCAGATAAGCCATCCGCGCTGGTGCTGTCCATTGGCAAGCTGGTCGCCGGGGCGGAGGACTACTACCTCTCCATGGTGGCCGAGGGCCGGGAGGAGTACTACAGCGGAGCCGGGGAGTCACCGGGCACTTGGCTCGGCGCTGGGACCGACGATCTCGGCCTGACCGGGCCGGTCAAGCCCGAGGCCCTGGCCGCCATCGTGGCCGGCATCTCGCCGCACACCGGAGCCGATCTCGGTTTGCCGCGGCGTTCGGGCACTCGGGTGGGTGGCTTCGACCTGACCTTCTCGG
>PKYA01000149.1 GCA_003133545.1 Acidimicrobiaceae bacterium
CGACGATGGGCTGGTTCAGGTGGATGGCGCCGGTCGACCCGAAGTACCCGGCGTCGCCGAAGGAGAAGATGCCGCCGTCTGCAGCCACCAGCCAGTAACCCTTGCCGTCGGGGGTCGCCGCCATGCCGACGATCGGTTGTGCGAGGGAGGTCGCCGCGGCGTCGCCGAAGAAGGCGGCGTCCCCGTCCGTCTCGACGGTGCCGTCGCTAAGGGCGGTCCAGTATCCGCCCTCGTCGGGGGTCGATACAAGGGCGACAGCCGCCACCGGCAGCGGTGTGGCGGTCGCCGCCGAGGCGACCCGAAACGTTAAAGCTGAGCCCCCGACAGCGACGATTGTCGTCACGGGCAGCAAGATCAACGCGACGAAGCAGCGAAGGCCGGTCCGGCTGCGCGCACCGGGTGGCCAAAGGAACGACCTGGCTGAGGGAATCCTCATCCCACGGCGCCCGTCGCCGGACGCGTCGTGACGGTGACAGTGGGAAGCGATGGGACTGCCACCTCCCGGTCAGTTCTTTCTAGAGCCGGTCTTGCCACAGGGCCTCCCGCTCGGGCGTCGCAGAACGTGCCTCGTTGCCATCGCAGGCTATCGGTTGTCGGGATCGGGCTTCCGTCAGACCAAGGCACTGTCCCTGAACATTCATCTATATCGAGAGGCTGGGCGTCAGCCCGAACTGGTCATGGCCAATTCCGCGCACCACCCTCAGGCGGTGACGTCCTTGCGGACGAAGACCACGGTCACGAGCGTGCGCGGGCATCGTCGGACCGACCCCGGTGAGTCCCTCTCGCGACGGGAGCGCTTCGCTCCCGTCGTCCGAGCCCGAGTCCCGCAGGGGACATAAGGTCAGCTGGACCTGTTCGTGGCAAGGAGAGGTATGGCTGATACAAGGCGGCTGGTGGCGGTCATTCTCGAGGTCTCCGACCTCGAGCGCTCCGTATCCCTGTATCGGGACGCATTCGGCCTCGACCTGCATCCGGGCGACAATGCCGTGGACGACCGGTGGACGGGTGGCCGCCATGCCGAGATCTCGTGGAGGGGTGGCGCATACCTCCATTTCGCTCTGTATCCGGCCCGGGAGCAACCAACATCGGGCGTCCAGATCAGCCTCGCCGTGGACGACATCGATGCTGCGCATGCGGCGGCGGTGCGTGCAGGAGCTCGTGCGCTGCACGGCCCCCGTCGCGAGCCCTGGGGTCACAGCGCACGGTACGAAGACTTCGATGGAAACGTCATTGAGCTGACACAGCACAATTAGATTCCGCCAGACCCGCCACGGCCCCAGCCCTACGCTCCGGCAAGGTCGTCTTTAGGAGGGATGGGCTCAGCGGCACGCTCCCAACGAGCCTCCCTATAGTGGGGTCATGACCGTCCAAGGAGAGTACGAACCGAGCCCGGCCGAGTGGGTGCGCACCCAGGTCGCCGAGTACGAGAGCTCGGGAGGCACGCGTGCCAACACCTTGATGGACACAGGCTGGCCGGTGATCATCGTCACCACACGTGGCAACAAGAGCGGGAAGGTGCGCAAGACGCCCCTCATGAGAGTCGAGCACGGGGGAGACTACGCGCTGGTCGCCTCAAAGGGTGGGGCTCCGACCCACCCTGTCTGGTACTACAACCTGGTCGCGAACCCTGAGGCCGTCGTCATCCAGGACGGGCCCGAGCCGTTCGAGGTTTCGGTCCGCGAGGCCGGCGGGGAGGAGAAGCGGCTCTGGTGGGAGCGCGCCGTGGCGGCGTACCCGCCCTACGCCGAGTACCAGGAGAAGACGGATCGCCAGATCCCTCTGTTCATCGCCAGTCCGAAGGCCAAGGCCTGAACGGCCCGACTGCACCTCGGCGCCGTCCGCTCAACCGGCGAAGTCCCAGCTTTCACCCTTCTCGTAGTGGTGCAGCACGTTCTTGGCGATGAGGATGCGGTGCACCTCGTCCGGCCCGTCGGCGATGCGCAGGGTGCGCGCCGTGAGGAACATGGCAGACAAGGGGAGGTCGTTCGACACGCCTGCCGCCCCCCACACCTGTATGGCCCGGTCGACGACGCGGGAGTAGGCCGCCGGCACGAAGACCTTGATGGCTGAGATCTCCGTGCGGGCCTGGGGGTCGCCCCGCTCGACCTTCTCCGCGGCGTGGATCGTCATGAGCCTCGCGGCCTGCAGATCGATGTAGCTGTCCGCGATAAACCCTTGCATGAACTGCTTGTCCTTCAAGAGGCCGCCGTGCACCTCGCGGGTGAGGATGCGCTCCACCATGAGGTCGAAGGCCCGCCACATCTGGCCGATGCTGTTCATGCAGTGGAAGATCCTTCCGGCGCCCAACCGGTCCTGGGCGGCACGGTGCCCGTCGCCCACCTGGCCGAGCACGTTCTCCGCCGGCACTCGCACGTTGTCATAGCGGACCTCACAGTGGTCCGAGGTGGCGCTCCCCCAGATGCCGATGCCCCGCTCAATGATGACCCCGGGAGTGGATGTGGGGACGATGATCTGCATCATGCGCCCCGGGCGGTCGTCCTCCGCGGCCCCTTCCTCGACGGCGCGGCACATCACGATGAAGAAGTCCGCGTCCAGCCCGTTGGAGGTGAACCACTTGTGGCCGTTGATGACCCACTCGTCACCCTGGCGCTCCGCGGAGGTGCGTATGGAGCGCGGGTCCGACCCGGCGTTGTCGGGCTCGGTCATGGAGAAGCCCGACTGCATCGTCCCCTCGACGAGGGGGAGGAGCCACTTCTCCTTCTGTTCCGCCGTGCCGTACTTGACCAGGATCGTCTGGTTGCCCGAGTTGGGCGCCACCACCCCGAAGAGCGAGGCGGCACCGACGGCATACGCCAGGATCTCGTTCATGTAGGCGTGGGCCAAGAAGTCGATGCCCATGCCGCCGTACTCCGGTGGCAGGTGGGGAGCCCACAGTCCCTCCGCTTTGACCTTGGCCTGCACCTCCTGGCGCAACGCCCGTGACTCGGCCCGCTCCTCTTCGCTGGCCTGCCCCCGCCGCCCGGGCCACAACACCTTTTCGTTGGGCAGGATCTTCTCGTTGACGATCCGGGCGGTGCGCAGCCGGATGTCGTTGATGTGGTCGCTCAGTCCGGCGATGGGTGTGACGGTAATGGGCATGGCGGGTCCTTCGATCTTTTCCGTACGCGCGTACGTGCGTTCGTCGTGCGTGGCGAGCCTACGCAGAATCGGGCGCGGGGCCCCCATCCGTTGCTGCCCTGGCCACCCACCGCCCGGTCAGGGCGCGTTCGTAGCGCCCCCGCCCGATGAAGCTGATGGCCCACCGCGCCAGGGCGGCGAACCGGTTCTTGAAGCCGGTCAGAAAGGTGACGTGCACGACCAGCCACAGGAGCCAGCCGGCGAAACCCCCTACCTGCAGCGGGCCCACCTTGGCCACGGCGCGGAAGCGGGAGATCACCGCCAGCGTGCCGAGGTCGCGGTAGTGGAACGCCTTCATCTTCTTGTCGCCCCGCAGCCTCCGCATGATCGTGTGCGCCGCGTGGACGCCCGACTGCATGGCCACCTCGGCCAGCGCGGGCAGATCGTCGAGGGCCATGAGGTCGCCCACGACGAAGATCTCCGGGTTACCGGCCAGCGAGCAGTCGGGCTGGACCTGTATGCGCCCGGAGCGGTCCAGCGCCACCCCCGTGGTCGACGCCAGGTGCGCGCCGAGGGGCGAGGCGCGCGTGCCCGCGGCCCACACCTTCGTGATCGACTCGATGCGCAGGTGCGTGCCGTCGGGCTGGGTCAACTCCACGCCGCCCTCGTCCATCCCGGTGACCATGGCCCCCAGGTGTACTTCGATCCCCATGCGGCCGAGGTCCCGCGCCGTAAGGCGCGAAAGGCGGGCCCCCATGGTCGCCACCAGGCTCTCGCCCCCCTCGACCAGGACGACGCGCGTCGTCTTGGGGTCGATGCGCCTGAAGTTCATGTCTAATGCCCGGCGGGACAGCTCCTCGAGCTGCCCCGCCATCTCCACGCCGGTGGGGCCGCCTCCGATGACCACGAAGGTCATCAACGCCCTGCGGCGCGCGTCGTCCTCCTCCATCTCCGCCTCTTCGAACGCGCCGAAGATCTGCCCGCGCAGGTGCATGGCGTCGTCGAGGGTCTTCATGCCCGGCGCGGTACGCCGGTACTCGTCGTGGCCGAAGTACGACGGCACCGAGCCGCCTGCCACGATCAGGCTGTCGTAGTGGAACGTCGCCTCGTTCCCGCTGACCTCGGTGGCGACGACGGTCTGAGCTGCCGGGTCGATGCGCTGTACCTCGGCCAGCACGACGCGCACGGAGGGGTGGCGCCGCAGGACGTCGCGGATGGCGGGGGCGATCTGCCCTTCCGACAAGATGCCGGTCGCGACCTGGTAGAGCAGCGGTTGGAAGAGATGATGGTTGGTGCGGTCGATCAGGGTGATCCTGACCGGCGCCCGTCGCAGAGCCTTGACGGCGAAGAGCCCACCGAAGCCGCACCCGATGACCACCACATGGTGGCGTGTGTCGTCCGGCGCGGTGCTCACAGGAACCGCCGCACCACTTCGTCGACGTAGTGGCTCAGCGGGAGCGTGGCCAGCTCGTCGCGTCCGAACCACTGCACGGCATCGGAGCTCCCATTCACCTCGGCCTCCAGCGTCCCGCTCCATGACGCCACCCGGTAGACGAGACGCACGGTGTGGAGGCTCGTCCCATCGGGCAGCGTCCACACGTCCGACAGCACGTCGAGCAGGGGCCCCAGCTCGACGGAAAGGCCTGACTCCTCGCGGATCTCCCGGCGCAGGGCATCGGTCGGGTGCTCGCCGTGGTTGACACCGCCGCCGGGCAGGAACCAGAGGCCGCGCAGGCTCAGAGACGGCGCGCCCCGAACCAGCAGCAGGCGCCCGTCGGCGTCGACGCACAGTCCGTAGGCAGCGATCCGTTGGCGCTGGGGCATGTCCGGCATGGGGCAATGGTGGCGTGCTCCTCCCCGGGGCGCAAAGGCCACCGGCCGCTACCCTGGGGCCGGGCCGCGCCCGGCCTCGTGAACGAAGGGGATGCGAGATGGACGCCGCCACCGAACGAGAAGCCATACTGCGGCTGAAGTACGCCTACTTCCGCACACTCGACCTCAAGCAATTCGACGAGCTCGGCCTGCTCCTGACCGAGGACGCCACGGCCTCCTACGAGGACGGCAAGACGCTCCTCGACGGGCGCGACGGCATCGTGGCCTGGCTGTCCGAGGCCTTGGGCAGCCCGGCCATCGTGACCGAGCACCATGGGCATCATCCCGAGATCGACCTGACCGCGGACACGACGGCGACCGGGACCTGGTATCTCCAGGACCGCGTCATTGTGCCGAGCGCCGATCTCGAGATCAGCGGGACGGCGTTCTACTCCGACCGTTACCGAAAGACGGGTGAGGGGTGGCGCATCGCGCACACCGGGTACGTGCGGGTCTTCGAGGAGCACCGCACCCACTCGACCCTCGCCTCGATCTCGTTCCGGTCGCGGTTCGGGAGTTAGGGCCTCGTGTCGGGGCTGAACGTGAAGGCGGGGTCGAAGAGGGTGGTGGGGGCCAGTGCCGTCTCTATCGCCGCCACGAAGTCGGGCTCGAGCTCAATATCGAGTGCCTTGACGTTCTCCGCGATCTGCGCGGGCCGGCTGGCGCCGACGATGGCACTGCTCACGTTGTCGTTCTGCAACACCCAGGCCAGTGCGACCGACGCCGGCGTGTGGCCGGCCTGGCGGCACAGCTCCGCGTAGTCCTGCACCGGCGCCAGAACCTCGTCGCGCAGCAGCCAGCTCATCTCCTCGCCTTCGGGGCCGGTGGCGCGCGAGTCTGGCAGCGGAGCGGCGCCGGGCAGGTACTTGCCGGTGAGGATGCCCTGTGCCAGCGGTGACCACACGATCTGGCCGACTCCCTCCTTCTGGCACAGGGGGACCACCTCGGCCTCGATGACACGCCACAGCAGGGAGTACTGGGGCTGGTTGGAGACGATGCGGTCGAAGCCCATGTCGTCGGCGAGGCGCAGGGCGTCGGCGATCTGCTCGGCCGTCCACTCCGAGACCCCGATGTAGTGCACCTTGCCCTGTCGGACCAGGTCGTCGAACGCCCGCAGCGTCTCTTCGAGGGGGGCTTCGTAGTCGTAGCGGTGGGCCTGGAGGAGATCGACGTGGTCGGTCTGTAGCCGCGTGAGCGAAGCGTGCAGCGACTCCACGATGTGCTTGCGCGACAGGCCGCGGTTGTTGGGGTTGAAGCCGGTCGGGAAGTAGCACTTGGTGAAGATCTCGATGGAGTCACGCGCCACGCCCTTGAGGGCCCGGCCCAGCACCGATTCGGCCTGGCCCCAGGCGTAGACGTCGGCGGTGTCGAAGGTGGTGATGCCGGCATCGAGCGCGGCCTTGACGCACGCCACCGCGGTCTCTTCCTCAATCTGGCTTCCGTGGGTGATCCAGTTGCCGTAGGAGAGGGCGGAGACGAGCATGCCTGATTTGCCGAGATGACGGTAGTCCATGGGCCGGACTGTACCTGGTCGTCGTACGCTCGCACTGTGGCGACCGACCAATCTCACGGCGGAGACGGCGACGGGGGGACGGCGGGTCCGGGCACCGCCTTGCGCGTGAACCGGTCGCTGACCGTCCCGATGAGCGAGATCACCTGGCGCGCCACGACTTCGGGCGGCCCCGGGGGCCAGCACGCCAACCGGACACTCAGCAGGGTGGAGGTCCAGTTCGACATCGGCGCTTCCGCCGCGCTCGGCCCCCGTCAGCGCGCCCGCCTGCTCGAGCGCTACGGCCCGACGGTGCGGGCCGCCGCGTCCGAGTCCCGCTCGCAGTCGCGCAACCGCCAGCTCGCCCTCGAGCGCCTGGCGTCGAGGCTGGCCGAGGGCCTCCGCGTCGACCCGGACCGGCGACCGACGAGGCCGACAAAGGGATCCCAGGTCCGCCGCGTCGAGGAGAAGCGGCACCGGGCGGAGATCAAACGGCGGCGCCGTCCACCGGGCGAGCACGACGAATAGGGCCGGAGCCCGGTCGTTGGTCGCGGCAGCGCCGGCGGCCCCGCCCGAAGGCAGCGCCGGCGGCCCGGCTCAGTTCCCGATGCCGAGCGGCGCCAAGGCGGCCGCCAGGCCGCGGTCGAGCACGTCGTGCAGCGCCGGTTCGTCATCGGCCCGCGGCCCGCGCAGGGCGGTGAGCGCGGCGTAGCCCTGGGCCACCAGCGTGGCGTCCTCGCTCGCGTCGGCCGTCTCCATGTCGGCCGAGCGGGGGAACGGGGACCCCACCCGCAGCACGATCTCGCCTTTCTCGTCGGGCCCGGCCTCCATGATGGCGAGGGCGCCTTCGACCGCCGCCGGGCCCTCCATCTCGGGCCGATTGGGTGACTCCCAGCCGCTGGAGCCGCTGGAGCCGCTGGTGCCGCTGGCCGCCTTGATCAGGCCGGCCCCGCTGACCCGGGCCCAGCGCAGTCCCCGGATTTCGCCGAGGGGCAGGGCCGGGACATTCAGGTTGAGGACGGTGCGAGGCGGTCCGCTGGCCAGGACGGGGATGAGGGCGACGGCCAGTGCGGCCGCCGATTCCCACGGGTCGGGCGTCACCCCGGCCCGCAGCGACACGGCCAGCGCGCTGATGCCCAGCTGCGATGCCGTCAGGGCCGCCCCCACCGTCCCTGAGTGCAGGACCGAGCGGCCGACGTTGACGCCGTAGTTGATGCCCGACAGGACAAGATCGGGCTTGGGGCCTACCGCGCCCATGGCACCGGCGATGACGGAGAGGGCGGGTGAGGCGTCGAGGCCGTAGGCCTCCACCTGCTCAGCCCCTTCGACCTTGGCCCGCTGATAGGGGATGGCGGTGCGGTCGGCCACCGAGCCGACGGCGGCACCCGCGCCGCTGTAGTTCGAGCTTGGCGCCACCACGACGATCTGGTGCGCCGGGCCGCCCGAGGCGGCGGCGGCGTCGGCCCAGGTCACGAGCGCCCTGGTCAACGCCGCCAATCCGGGGGCGTGCACGCCGTCGTCGTTGGTCACGAGCACCCTCACGTGTGCGCACCCTAGCGTCCGCCGCGCCCCGGCCAGGACCCCTGGTTGCGCCTGTCACCCTCCGTTCGGCCGCCGATAGCCCGCCCGGCACGGGGCCGGCCCCACCGCCCCATACCCCGGACCACCCCACCGGTCTGCTTCAATTCACAGCGCCATGCCCCCACCCGGACCGCAGATCAGCGTCGCGTCGCCGACGGGCCAGCAGTGGCGGATCGGTCACGGCGAGCAGCGGGTCATCGTCTGCGAGGTGGGCGCCACCCTGCGGGCGTACAACGTCGGGTCGAACCCGGTGATCGACGGCTTCGCGCCGCACGAGTGGTCCCACAGCGGGCGCGGGCAGGTCCTGGCTCCGTGGCCGAATCGCCTGGCCGACGGCCGCTACGAGTTCAACGGGGTGCGGGCCCAGGCCGCGCTCGACGAGCCCGAGCGGCGCAACGCCATCCATGGCCTGGTCCGGTGGCTGCCCTGGGCCCTCCAGACCCGGCACCAGAACCATCTCTCGTTGCGCTTGCAGCTGCACCCTTCCCCCGGGTACCCGTTCTCGCTGCTCCTCGAGATGCAGTACCACGTCGGCCGGGAGGGTCTCAGCGTCACCACGACGGCTCTCAGCACCGATGACGGCCCGGTGCCCTTCGGGCTGGGCTTCCATCCCTACCTCACCGCCGGGCCCGAGACCGTCGACGGGGCGATCCTCAAGCTGCCGGCCCATCACACGCTCGACGTCGACGAGCGGGGCCTGCCGACCGGGAGCATGTCCCCGGTGGCCGGCACCGAGCGCGACTTCACCACGGCGCGCTTCGTGGGGCCGACGGTGCTCGATACGGCGTTCACCACCCTGGATCGTGACGCCGACGGCCGGGCCTGGGCCAGCCTCGACGTCCCCGGCGGCGTCACCGGCGCCGCCCTGTGGGCCGACTCGGGGTTCGGCTACTTCATGGTTTACACGGGGGACACCCTCGAAGACGTCTCCCGGCGCCGGCGCGCCGTGGCCATTGAGCCGATGACCTGCCCGCCCAACGCCCTGCGGACCGGCAAGGACGTGGTGGCGCTCGCGCCGGGGCAGGAGTGGTCCGCCAGCTGGGGACTGGTGCCGCGGTGACCGACCACGTGGTGATCGTGACCGGATCGAGCAGCGGTATCGGCGCGGCCGTCGCCCGATCCTTTGCCGCGACCGGGGCCGGCGTGCTCGTCAACTCGTCCCGCTCGGTGGCCGAGGGGGAGGCGGTGGCGGCCTCGCTGCCCGACGCCTGCTACGTGCAGGGGGACATCACCGATCCCGAAGCGGCGCACCGGCTGGTGGCGGCCGCACTGGAACGGTGGGGCCGGCTCGACACCTTGATCAACAATGCCGGGGCCACCGCGGTGATCCCACACCACGACCTTGAGGCGGCCTCCGTCGACGTGTGGCGCCGCATCTTCGAAGTCAACGTCTTCGGCACGTGGTCGATGACGCTGGCGGCCATGCCGGCCCTCCAGGCGGCCGGCGGCTCGGTGGTGAACGTGGCATCCATCGCCGGCCTGCGACCGACCGGATCCTCCATTCCCTATGCGGCCAGCAAGGCCGCCCTCAACCACATGACCGTCCTGTTGGCCAAGGTCGTCGGCCCGGGCGTCCGGGTGAACGCCGTGGCGCCGGGCCTCATCGACACCCCGTGGACGGCCGACTGGGGCGCCATCCGCCAGGGTGTGGAGCAGATCGCTCCGCTCAAGCGCATCGGGCAGCCCGAGGACGTGGCCGAGGTCGTGCTGGCCCTGGCCCGTGCCTCGTACGTGACCGGTCAGATCGTGGCCATCGACGGCGGTCTCACGTTGGCGCTCTGAGGCGTCGCCACCCACCGCAGGCCCGCCGACAGGGCGCGGGAGAGGGGGATGACCGCCATGGTTTCGAGCACAAGATCGAGGGGGGCGGGCACGGCGAGGTCGAGCTCGGCGCGGGCCCACCGGGGCAGGATGCTGACCGCCGCCGAGAACAACACGGCGTAGATGGCGCGCTCGTCGGGACGCCGGGACACGCCGCGCCGTAACCAGTCGCGGGCCTGGCGCGCCTGCGCGCCCGCGTAGAGCTCGGGGCGCAGGCGGCGGAAGTAGGCGTCCACCTCGTCGGCCGACCGGGGCACCCACTGCGCCCCGAGCGCCATCGCGACCGGAGCCATCTCTTCGTAGTACTGGTCGCAGTGCGCCGGGGTCAGGTCGTGCGGGCCGAAGCGGCGGGCCGACTCCAAGAAGCTCGAGACCTCCGCGGCGTGGATGAACGTGACCAGTTCCGGATCGGCCGCCGAATAGGGCCGGCCGTCGGGGGCGATCCCCGAGACGCGGCGATGCACCCGCCGCACCTGTGCGATCGCGCTCTCGGCCTCGCGCACGGTGCCGAAGGTGGTGGCGCCCACGAAGGCGGCCGTGCGCCGCATCCGGCCCAACGGGTCGGCCTGGTAGTGGGAGTGCTCCGCCACGCCGGCCATGGCCAGCGGGTGCAGCGTCTGCAACAGCAGCGCGCCGATGCCCCCGATCAACATGGACGGGAGGTCGGCATGCACGGCGCGGGCCACCCCGTCCGGTGGCAGGTAGGACTGCGCCGGGTCCGTCGAGATGGCCACCGGTTCCTTCCCGATGCCGATGGAGCGGCGCACGTTCTTGGCCAGGTCGACCCGCGCCGGCGCCGCGAGCCCGTGCAGAAGGCGCAGGGGACCACGGGCCACGGCGCCGCCCAGGGCAACGGCGTGGGCAACCGGGCGATGAGTGGTCACCGGAAGAGCTTGGCATGGCGCGGCATGGCAGAGTGGGTCATGCGCTTCGTCGTGTTCGGTGCCGGTGCGGTCGGGGGCCTGGTGGGCGCCCGTCTGTTCCAGCAGGGATTCGACGTGACCCTGGTCGCCCGCGGGGCCCACGCGGCGGCACTCGCAGCAGGACTGGTCCTCGAGGCGCCCGACGAGAACGTCACCTTGCCCGTCCCCGTGGTCACCGATCCCTCGGAAGTGCGCTGGAGTGAGGACACCATCGTCCTCCTGGGCGTGAAGGGCCAGGACACCGAGCACGCCCTGGAGCAGTTGCTCGCGGTGGCGCTGCCGTCGACGCCGATCGTCTGCATGCAGAACGGCGTGGAGAACGAGCGGCGCGTGCTGCGACGCTTCCCGGCCACCTATGCGATGTGCGTGATGTGCCCGGCCACCCATCTCCGCCCGGGCGTGATCCAGGCGCACTCGGCTCCCATCAGCGGGCTGCTCGACCTGGGTCGCTACCCCGCCGGCGTCGACGACACGGCCCAGGGCATTGCCGACGCGCTCGACAGCACCGCGTTCGGTTCGGTGGCCCGATCCGACATCATGCGCTGGAAGTACCGCAAGCTGCTCATGAACTTGCTCAACGCGGTCGAGGCCCTGTGCGGGCCCGAGGCGCGCACGAGCCCGCTGGCCCGCGAGGCCCAGCACGAGGGCGAGGACGCCCTGGCGGCCGCCGGGATCGCGGTCGCCTCCAAGGAGGAGGACCGGGCCCGCCGCGCCGATCACCTGCAGATGCGCAACACGGAGTCGGGGCAGTGGAGCGGCGGCTCCAGCTGGCAGAGCCTGGCGCGCGGCACGGGATCCATCGAGGCGGAATTCCTCAACGGCGAGGTGGTCCTGCTCGGCGCTCTGCACGGCGTGCCCACGCCGGTCAATGCCCTGTTGCAGCACATGGCTGTGCAGGCCGCGCTCGAGGGCCGCCCGCCGGCGTCTTGGAGCATCGAGCAGCTGACCGAGATGGCGGGCGTCCCTCTCGGCGCCTGAGGCGCGCGTGCCGTCAGTCGCCGTGCAGCGCGGCGCGTATCTCGTCCGCCGGGCGACGCGCGGCTGCGCCCGGTGTCTCGATCCGCACGAAGTGGATCGCACCGGAGAAGCGCGCCGGGGGCACGTAGCGCCGGGAGACGGGGAACCCGCTGTCGAACCCGAGCCGCAGGCCGGCGCCGCCGTGCTGGAGCGCGAAGGGCAGCACGCCGTCGACCGCGATACCGTCCACCCGCGCCTCGTCGACCAGCAGGTGCATCTCGCCCGGCGTGCCGCCGTGGCCGTAGGTGTAGACGACGGTGACGGCGAGGCGCCCGGCGGCGAGGGCCGCGTCGCCGCGTAGTTCGAGGGCGTCGGCGGCGCGGGCGAACGTGAAATGCGGGACGCCTTCGACGACGTAGAGCGCGTAGCCCCCGAACCAGTCGCCCATGGCGCAGATGACGCCCTCGGTTTCGGCGCCGAAGGACTCGATCTCGGCGGCCAGGGTGAAGCCGCCCCACAACAGGGGGACCGACTCGTCGTGCACGGCCCCGCCGCCGGGGTGATAGGTCCGGGACGAGCCGGCCGGCCAGAGGGGCGGGATCAATCCGGCGAAGCGGTCGATCATGCCGTCGGAGATGGGGAGCACCTGGTTGCGACCGGCTTCCGCGGACCACAGCTCGGTGAGCTGGCGCAGCCGTGCCGGCTCGTCCGCGGCCCGGTCGACAGCCTCGGAGAAGTCCTCGGAGAGGTTGAAGAGCTCCCAGCGGTCCTCGGCGAAATCGCGGCTGCCGGTGGCCAGCTCCTCCTCGTCGAGCACGCCCGTGCTGATGTGGTTGGTGGTCGCCTTCCACCCGTCGAAGAAGACGGAGCGCGAGCCCAGCATCTCGAAGTACTGGGTGCGGTGGACCTCGCCGCTCGCCGGGTCCTCCAGCGCGGCGAGCAGGCTCGTCCCGTCGACTCTCTGCTGGTCGACGCCGTCGACCCGGTCGGGCGGCGCCAGGCCCACCGCGTCGAGCACCGTCGGCATCAGGTCGATGACGTGGGCGAACTGGGAGCGGACGGCACCTGGTGCTGCGACGCGTCCCGGCCAGTGCACAATCAGCGGCGTGCGCGTCCCGCCCAACCAGGTGTAGCGCTTCCAGAGCTTGTGCGGGGTGTTGCCGGCCCAGGCCCACGCCCACGAATAGTGGTTGTACGTGGAGAAGCCGCCCCAATCGTCGTACGCCGCCAGGTTGTCCGCCACGGACTCGCGCAGATGGGCGGTGAAGCGGTGCTCGTTGACGCTGCCGTCCTTGCCGCCCTCGGCGCTGGCACCATTGTCGGAGAAGACCATGACCAGCGAGTTCTCGAGCAGTCCGCGCGCCTCCAACGAGCCCAGGACGCGTCCGATCTGCGCATCGGTGTGGGTGAGGAAGCCGGCGAACACCTCCTGCTGGCGGGCGTGCATCCGGCGCTCGTCGGCCGAGAGGTCGTCCCAGCCCTGGACCCATTGCGGGCGCTCGGTGAGGATGGTGCCGGCCGGGACGATGCCCCGCTCGAGCTGCCGGGTGAAGACCTCCCGGCGCCAGGCGTCCCACCCGTGGTCGAAGCGGCCCCGGTAGGGCTCCACCCACTCGGGTGCCACGTGGTGGGGCGAGTGCATGGCGCCCAGCGCGAAGTAGAGGAAGAAAGGGCGGCCCGGTGCCCCTTGCTGTTGGTCCTGGACCATGCGGATGGCCTGGTCGGCCAGGTCCTCGCTGAGGTGGTAGCCCTCCTCGGGCCGGCGCGGCGCCTCGATGTAGTGGTTGTCGCAGACGAGGTTGGGCGCCCAGTGGTTGGTGTCACCCTGCAAGAACCCGTAATGGCGGTCGAAGCCCACCCCGAGGGGCCACGTGTCGAAGGGGCCGGCGGCCGAACGCTGCCAACGGGGAGTGAGGTGCCACTTCCCGACGGCCAGGGTCGAGTAGCCGGCGTCACGGAGGACCCGGGGCAGCGCCGTGGCCGACTTGGGCAGGCGGGACGTGTACCCCGGATACGCCATGGGCAGGTCGGCGAGGAAACCCATCCCTACGGCGTGATGGTTCCGACCGGTGAAGAACGAGGCCCTGGTGGGGGAGCACAGGGACGTGACGTGGAAGCGGTTGAACGGGGCGCCCTGCGCAGCCAGTGCATCGAGATGCGGGGTGGCGATGTTCGAGCCGAAGCTGCCCAGATGCCCGAACCCGGTGTCGTCGAGGACGATGGCAACGACATTGGGCGCGCCGGCCGGAGGCTTGGGATCATGCGGAAAGCGAGGCGTCGACTGGGCGACGGTGAAGCCGATGGTCTGTGGGGAAGTGTCGGGAGTCACGCCGTCAACGGCTCGTGTGCGAGGTGGTCATGGCGACAGGGTAGGCCCAACCGCAGATCACCCCGTGACCCTGGCCCGGGTGCGCGTTGCCCATCTGCCCCGCATCGGCGGTAGCCTCCGTCCGATGCAGGGACACCTGCCAGTGCCGCCGCAACCACACTTCCCGACCGGGCTCGCGCCCGTGATCGGGTACCTGGCCACGCGCGAGCCGCAACCACTCGAGGACCGGGTGCCGGTGGAGCGCCCCTGGTGGGAGGTCGACGACGAGGAGGAGGAGTGGCCCCCGCGCCATCCCAAGGTGGTCAAGGTCACCGCCGTCGTCGTCTGCCTGTCGCTGGTCCTGGCCGGCCTCGGCACGCTGTTCGACGTGGTGTTCTCCGTCCACTGAGCACCTGAGGTGAGCACCTCAGGGCAAGCACGTCAGGGCAGCAGCAAACCGGCCTGGGAGCGCAGCCAGCGGCGAGCCCGCTCGCGCTTCCAGGGCGTGCGCTGCTCGAGTGCGTGTTCGCAACGGGCCGCATACGCCATCACGCCCACAGCCGCGGCCCGGGCCACCTCGATCTCGAGCGCCGAGAATGGTGTGCCGCGGGCGTCACCGTAGGAGGCAATGAACCGTTCGATCTCGGCCGCATCGGGCCCCCGGACGTCGAGCGTCTCCCCGGTGGAACGCCACGTGGCCGCGTCCTGACCGGCCACCACGGCCTCCGGCGCCAGCCCCAGGCTGTCCCAGTCGTACACCGCCACGACACCGGTTCGGTCCAGACGCACATTGCGGGCGGACCAGTCGAGGTGGGCGATGACCGAAGTGAGAGAGCACCCCGAGAGTCGTGACGATGCGAGTCGGGCCCAGGCGTCGATCCACTCGGCCCCCTCCTTTGTTCGCGGAAAGTCGAAGATCGGGTTGTGGGGGGTCGGGTAGAGCTCGCCCTCGGCTTTCCGGTACGGGTGCAACTCCAGGCCGTCGGGGTCCACGCCCCGTGCAGCCTCCACCAGGCGCACGAGACCCGAGCTCGACCGCTCCAACGAGCCGTCTTCGAGGGGCAGTCGCTGTCCGGGGTCAGGGAGCAGCGACTCCATCGTCGCCCAACCGTGGCCGACCGCCACTGGTGCGGCCAGCGGCACCGGACACGGGAACCTGCTGGCGGCCACGGCGCGTTGGATCCGCTGGACGGCGCGCAGGAAGGGCAGCTCCCAGTGGGACTGGTAGGCCTTGAGGACGACCGACCGGCCGTCGGCCAGGTGGAGGCCGAAGACGCACCCCGACGAGGCGGCATAGAAGATGCCCCCGTCCACCGGAACGCCCAGCTGGTCGCCCGCCGTTCCGGCCACCAGCGAGGCGATCGTCCCGGCGTCAGTGGTGCCGAAGATGGCCCGCTCGACCGGATCGTCGGATCCGGCAGGGTGGGATCGCAGCAAATCGGCGAGAGGCCCTGTCACTGCCGTTGATTGTGGCCGACTGCACGTCGATTGCTCCACCGGGCGCCTCCGGCCGCGGTGTCGTTTTGGCGAGCCTGCTCCATCCGTGCCAGCCTGAACCGCGTGACGGCACGCCTGCAACTGGTGGTCTGCGAGGGGGACGAGACCGGCCAGGAGCTCCTGGAGGAGGCGCTCCGCGTCCTTGACCCGGTCGTGCTCGGATTCGAGATCGAGTTGCTCCGCTTCGACCTCTCCTTGGAGAACCGGCGCAGGACGCACAATGAAGTTGTCGAGGACGCGGCGCAGGCCATGCGGGCCTGTGGATTGGGCCTGAAGGCGGCCACCATCACCCCCGAGAAGATCGGGGACGTGGGGAGCCCGAACCGCATCTTGCGCGAGGGGATCGGGGGCTCGGTCATCGTGCGCACCGGACGGCGCATTCCCGGTGTTTCCCCGTTGGCGCCCGTGGTGCATCCCATCGTGGTCGTGCGGATGGCGGTCGGTGACGCCTACGGCGCGGAAGAGGGGCGCACGGGGAGTCCGGGTGGCGCCGACGAGCGCGCCTGGCGAACCGAGCGGATCGATCGGCGCATCTGCCGCGAGGTGTCCGAGTTCTCCTTCCAGACGGCCGCCACCCGAGGCGCCTGCGTGTACGGAGGGCCGAAATGGACGGTCTCGGCCATCTACGAGGGCATGTTGAAGGAGGAGATGGACGCGGCCGCGGCGCGCCATCCCGACGTGAGCTACCGCCCGGTCCTCATTGACGCCGCCTATGCCGGCCTCCTCACCGAGGCCGGGCATCAGAGCCTCGTCATCCCGGCCCTGAACCGCGACGGGGACTGCTTGTCGGACCTCGTCCTGGCGCTCTTCGGCTCCATCGCCGGGGCCGAATCGGTCCTGCTGGCGCTCGATGGCTCGCTGACGCCGATCGTCGCCATGGCAGAGGCGCCGCACGGGACGGCCCCGTCGCTGGCCGGGAAGAACGTCGCCAACCCGATGGCCATGCTCCTCGCCTGCGCCGCTGTCCTCGAACATGCCGCGGGACGAGGGGACGCCGCCATAGAGGACGCGGCGCGATCGATTCGCCAGGCCACACTCGCTGTCGCCGCCGACGGCATACGCACCTTCGACCTGGGCGGTGACGAGACGACGTCGGGAGTCGTCGACGAGGTCCTGCGGCGGGTGCAGGCGACGCGCGTCAGGTAGCCGGCACGCGGCGAGACGGCCTGCTTCGGCCGCCTACATCTTGAACGCGCACCCGTCCCAATAGGCCACCGGATGGCGCGTGAACAACCCGCGCAGCTCAATCGCCAGCTCGCCGGGGTGGCCGCTCGCGCCGCCGCAGAACTGTACGCCGACGCCCCCGGCATCGAACGCCTCGAAGGCGGCGAGGTCGCTCGGCGCCGTCGTGGTGACGTCGAGCAGCGTGAGCGCACCCGTGCAGCAGCGGTGAGGGTGTGAGCGGACGAACACGGTGCCGCCATGGTCCTCGATGTAGGCCTTGGCTTTCTCCGTGATGCGGATGTCCACGCACGCGATCGTACCGGCGTGTCGAGCTCCATCACTGACGCGTACCCCGGGTTGGGTAGCGTGCGTCCGTGACCGAGCGCCGCCGCCTGCCGTTCGATCCCATCGCCGAGGCGCAGCGCCAATGGGAGGCCCACGGATGGGCGCCGGCCGCGCCGGCCATGGCGACGGTCACCTCGGTCATGCGGCTCCACCAGGTTTTCCTGGCCAGGGCCGACGCCGGGCTGCGCCCGCTCGGCCTCACCTTCGCCCGCTATGAGGTGGTGATGCTCCTCTCGTTCTCCACCAAGGGTTCGTTACCCCTGGGCAAGATCGGGGAGCGCCTCCAGGTCAATGCCGCAAGCGTCACCAATGCCGTCGACCGCCTCGAAGCGCAGGGTCTGGTCGTCCGCCGCCCCAATCCCCGGGACGGGCGGGGGACCCTGGCGGCCATCACGGCCAAGGGCCGGAGGCTGGCCGGCCGGGCCACCAGCGCGATGAACGCCCGGGTCTTTGCCGATCTCGGGCTCGAAACACCTGCACTGCAGGCCCTCTTCGAGTCCCTGAGCCGCCTGCGCCAGGCGGCGGGGGACTTCGACTGAGCAGCGGGAGTGGCGGACGCTTGGAGGTAATTTGATGTCAAAGTACCATTGGACGTATGGCTGACCGCGCAAAGTGGCAAGACGATTTCGACCGCTCCCCCAAGCGAGCGGTGCCCTTCGAGACCATGTCGGGCGTGCCGCTCCAGCCGGTCTACGCCCCCGAGGGCGCCGAGCTCCCTGGGCAGTTCCCCTACACCCGCGGTCCGTACGCCTCCATGTACCGCTCGCGCCTGTGGACCATGCGCCAGTTCGCCGGATTCGGGACGGCGGAGGACACCAACGGTCGGTTCAAGGAACTCTTGCGCGCCGGGGGCGATGGCCTCTCGACCGCCTTCGACATGCCCACCTTGCTGGGCCGAGATTCGGACGACCCCCTGGCCAAGGGCGAGGTCGGACGGGCCGGCGTCGCCATCGACACGATCGCCGACATGGAGACGCTCTTCTCGGGCATCGACCTCGGCGCGGTGAGCACGTCGATGACGATCAATTCCCCGGCCGCGGTCGTGATGGCCATGTACGTCGGCGTGGCCGACAGGACCGGCGTGGCGCGCGCCGCCCTCTCGGGGACCATCCAGAACGACATCTTGAAGGAGTACCAGGCCCAGAAGGAGTTCGTCTTCCCGCCCCGCCCGAGCATGCGCCTGGTCACCGATCTCATGCGTTTCGCCGCCGCCGAGTTGCCCCGCTGGCACCCCGTCTCGATCTCGGGCTACCACATCAGGGAGGCCGGCTCGACGGCGGCCCAGGAGCTGGCCTTCACGTTGGCCAACGGGTTCGCCTACGTCGAAGCGGCGCGGGCCGCGGGCATGCGCGTCGACGACTTCGCCCCGCGGCTCTCCTTCTTCTTCAACGCCCACATGGACTTCTTCGAGGAGATCGCCAAGTACCGGGCGGCCCGGCGCATCTGGGCCCGTTGGATGCGCGACCGCTACGGGGCGGCCGACGGCCGGTCCCTCCAGCTGCGCTTTCACACCCAGACCGCCGGGGTGTCGCTGACCGCCCAACAGCCGGAGGTCAACCTGGTGCGCGTCGCCATCGAGGCGCTGGCCGGCGTCCTGGGTGGCACGCAGAGCCTGCACACGGACTCCTTCGACGAAGCCCTGGCTCTTCCCACCGAGCATGCCGTCCGCCTGGCGCTGCGCACCCAGCAGGTCATCGCCGAGGAGACGGGTGTGGTCCATGTGGCCGATCCCCTGGGGGGCTCCTGGTTCGTCGAGGAGCTGACCGACGAGATGGAGCGACAGGCCGAGGAGATCTTCGGACACATCGAAGAGGCCGGGTCGGGTTCCATGCTCGAGGGAGCGTTCGCCTGCATCGAAGACGGCTGGTTCGTCGCCGAGATCGCCGATGCGGCCTACCGGTTCTCCTCCAAGGTGGCCAAGGGCGACTGGATCCAGGTGGGTGTCAATGGGTACACCGAAGGTGACGACAGTGCACCCTCCACCCTCTCCATCGACCCTGCTGTCGAGATCCAGCAGTTGGCCTCTCTGGCCGCCGTCAAAACGGCCCGCGACAACGACGCCGTCCGGGCGGCCCTGAGCCGGATCGGCACCGAAGCAGCAGACCCGACCGTCAACCTGATGCCGGCCCTGATCAACGCGGCGGCCGCGCACGTCACCGTGGGCGAGACCATGGCTGCTCTCGAGTCGGTCTTCGGCACCTGGTACGAGCGAAACGTGGCCTGAGCGATGGCTGCGGAGCGGCCCCTGCGGGTGCTGGTGGCCAAGGTGGGCCTCGACGGCCATGATCGGGGCATCCGTGTCGTGGCCCGGATCCTGCGCGACGCCGGGTGCGAGGTGATCTACGCCGGGCTGCGCCAGTCCACGGACTCCATCACCGCCGCCACCATTGAGGAAGATGTGGACGTCGTCGGCGTGTCGATGCACAACGGGGCGCACCTCACCCTGGCTCCCGCCGTCGTCGCCTCCCTGCGCGCGGCCGGCCTCGACACCCCGGTGATCGTGGGCGGCATCGTCCCGCCCGCCGACATCGCCACCTTGCACGCAGCGGGCGTCGCCGCCGTACTCGGTCCCGGGGCCTCCAACGAGGAGGTGGTGGCCAGCGTGAAGGCGGCCGCGGCAGGCGTGGCCACCGCCTGACCATCCGCACGCCCTCCACCCGATGGCGTAGCACGCTCGTAACGACGGACCGAGGGGAGTGAGATGCAGGGCGAATCGGGGGACGACGGCGAGGGGAAGGCGCGCAGTGGACGTCACTCCGCCGAGGATGCGTTCGAACGATTCCTGGCAGCGTCCCTTCGCCTGATCTATCTCCCCGTGGCCGTCCTGCTGGCGGCCGGACTCGGCGCTTTTGTCTACGCCTGTGTCGTCTTCGTCGATTCGATACGCCAAATCGTCAACGAACCGTTCCCGGTCGGCCATCAGATCGGCCTGTTCCTCCTCGACATCGACCTCTTCCTGATCGGCGCCACGCTGCTCATCTCCGCGGTGGGCTTCTACGAATTGTTCATCCGCGAGATCCACCTCAAAGGAACCAACCCGCTTCCCGGCTGGCTCGAGATGCGCGATCTCAACGACCTCAAGGGGAGGGTCATCGCCATGATCGTCCTGGTCCTCGCCGTGAGCTTCGTCGAGGCGGTGGTGGACAAACCCAGCGGCCAAGTAGCCCTCGATCTCGGCGGCGGCGTTGCCGCGGTCATCGTCGCGTTGACCGTGTTCGTGCGACTAGGTAGTCGCGGCGACCGCGACGGCTGATTCGGCTTCAGTCGGACGGTGAGCTGAATTCAGGTTTGTCCCGGTTGACCGTGTCCCTCACCGACCTGACTGGATCGAGCCGGGCTGGACGTGGCTCCTTCCATTGTCGACGCGGACGACCACGGGAGCGCTTCGGGTGGATTGCCCCTCGAAGTTCTCAGCAACGCTATGGATCGTATAGACGCCGTTGGGGAGCGCCGTCGTGTCCCATCCCCCTAGCCATCCATATGGGAACGGCCCAGCCGTGATCACGAGTTCATGCCGGGGCGTTCCGCCGGAGATCTCGAATTTGACGCTCGTCACCCCGATTACGTCTGAGGCCTGGGCGACGAGGTAGTGCTTACCTTTGACGACGGTGCCCGAGCTCGGTTGCAGAACCGATGTCTCGGGCGGCAACAGGCGGACGACCGATCTCCCGAGCCCGCGCCGCCAGACAATGATGCTGTTGTACTTACCCACGGTCCACACTTGGTAGGGTCGATACCCGTCGTCGAAAGCCGCCTTCTGGACAGCCGATTGATTCAACGATCCGTAGTACGAGGCTTGCGTCGTTCCGGCGATGAGGGCACTGGCACGAGAAAGATCCCTGATGGCGGCCGCAGTGGAAGTTTGGTTCTGAGGCGGGATCAGCAACGAAGACGACGTACCGAGTTGCCACGTCAGCCCGTTCACGTTGACGATGGCGTCATTGCGGGCGAGGACCGTCCGATGCCCACGGATGGCGTCGGCCACCTCAGCGGTAATCAGGCCAACGTCGGTGTGAATTGTGCCCCCGGCGTTGATGACCTGGAACCGGTATGCCGGCCCAGGCCACCACTTGCCGATCGACGACGTGAATTGGAACGCCACTCCGACGACCACCACCACGGCCAAGGGCACCACGGCCCATCGAAGGACAGGAGTGTGCAACTGACCGAGGACACTCCCGCACAGCACGATGACGACAACCACCACCGGGAGACCGAACGCGGTCCCAAGGTTCGAGCTCGTAGAGAGAAGGAGGGTCGCCAGAACAGACCAAAGAAGGAGCATCCAAAGAGATCTTCGGTTCAGCCGACGCCGACGGAGAACTGCCACCACCACGGCCGCCAACGCAGCTGCGCCGAGGACGAACGATTCGAACCACCCGAGGTCAGTCAGCTCAAAGATGATCCGCAGTTTCACCGCCGCCGGAGTGAGAACGAAGCCATGAGGAACGACGAGGTAACCCGAAGATGGGTTGTAGCCGGCGTTGAGGAGATAGTGCAAGGCCACGTGGCCGGACACCAGCCACCACGGACCGGCCAGCACGAGAAGACTTGCGGTCGCCAACAGGGCCGGATTCCGCCAAAAGTCTCCGTTCCGACGAACGTCGAGGATGTAGTCCCCCGCGACGACGAGGAGGAGCGGGGCAACATAGACCGGCGCCACCGACCGCGACAGTGCCAACGCGGCCACTGCAATGCCGAAGGTGAACGCCCATCGCCAGTTCCGGAGATGATCGCTGCGTAGGTAGGCGGCAAAACACCAGATGGTCGCCGCGGAGGACGCAATGGCGAAGTTCAACAACATCTCGTAGCGCAAGGTTTCGACGTTGAGTCCCGCCGCCAGGGCGATGACCATGGCCACGGTGGGAGACACCCACACCCTCGCCAACACGAAGCTGCCAGCGACAAGAAGGAGAAGGAGGGGCAGCTCAACGGCCACCGCGCCGTAGAGCCCCCCTACGCCCACTCCGAGTGCCGCCATGGCTGGAACCAGCGGCGACGTCTGGCCGGTATGGAGTACGGCGCTTATGGGGTTGGCGCTGTGGAGCAAGCCGCGAGCCGTGAAGGCGTATAAGTAGTCGTCCACGTCCGGCTGATGCGCCTGCACTCGGAAGATGAACAGAACGACCCACACGACAGTGGCGACGGCGAGGGCTGCGACGAGACACCACGGCCCCCGGCCTGCAGCCTCACCCTTGTCCTCTTCGACCGCCATGTCCGAATATATAACGTCGCAGGTCAGCGGCGCAGGGTTCGCAACGCAAGCCTCGCACGCAATGTCTGCCAACCTCTGATCCCAATGCTGTCGTATTTGCCGGATCCCGCTCCATGAGCTGCTCCTGCCGACATCTTTTTAGAACGGGATCAGGTGATCGAGGAAGTCATCGGGATGCCGCCCGGGCCCTCGCGGCACGCGCGTGCACGTTCGTCGGCCACGAAGCCGGCGCCGGTGTCAGAGGCCGTTGAGGAGCGCCGCCAGCTTCTCTGGCTGGCTGATCATCACCATGTGGCCACAGTCGATGTCGGCCATTTCGGCGCCGCCGAGGTTGGCCATCATCTGATCCTGGCTGGCCAGAGGTATGGCGGCATCTTGGAGGAGCCGGACGTAGAGCAGGGGCACACCGCTGCGCAGTCCCGACAGGTCGACGGGTTCCGCCAACCCATGGGTCGTCTCCGGCACCACACGCTCGAGCGTGAACCTCGTCAGGTCTGCGTCCATATCGTTGCAGAACATGGCTTCGAGAATGGCCGGGGACAGCCCACCTCCAGGCTGGTCATCGCGCTCGACCAGCGCAGCGACGTCGCCGATGTCCGGCGTCAACAGATGGACGACGTCGAGCAGGCGCGCGCCGTCGGGAGGAACGGCACAGGATACGAAGACCGCATGACGGATCCGGCCTGCGCCACTGTGCAGGACGCGCGGAAGGGTGAGCCCGGCCATGGAGTGCCCGACCAGCACGACGTCGGTGAGGTCGCGGGCGTCCATCTCTTCCAGCACCGCCGCGGCCCAGTCGTCCAGGGTGACCGTGGACAGATCCGCCGGCCGGGATCCCCGCCCGGGCAGGTCGACGGCGATCGCGTCGCCGTCGAGGAGGGGCAGGAGCCGATCCCAGCACGAACCCGCGAATCCGCCACCGTGTACTAACACGAACGACACTTTCCCTCCCTGGTCCGGACCCTGGATGCAACGTGGGCGAATGTAGCCGGTCAACGGGTACGGGCCCCGGAGGTCGGGAAACGGGAAGCACCCCGGACCGTGGCCTCGACGGGCGCCTCCGTGACGGGGCCGGCACCGGTGCCGCGCTACTCAATGGCGAGCGAGCTGGTGCCCGCAGCGGCCGGGGCGCTCGACGCCAGCCGGTTGCTGAGCACGACGGCCAGCGGCCACAAGGCCTGAGAGCACGCCGCGGCCCGCTCGGCGAGACCGCGCTGGCCGCCATGTAATTCGAGCACGAACCACAGCACAAACCCGAGCATGACCGCTGTCGCCCCGACGGAAGGCAACCGTGTCAGTAGCGGTGTGGCATTGCGACGTCCGGCCGCAAAGAGAGGCCAGATCGAAAGCGCGCCAAATGCCATGGCGGCGGCGATCGTGTGCGCGACCGAGTTGCCGCGAACCGGCTGCGCGAAGGCGGCCACCAAGACGGTCGCCACGCCCCCTCCGGCCAAGATGCACCGGCCGGGCCGTCTCCCCGGACTCATTCCCGCCGCGGTGGTCGCGTGGGAGAGCCCCAGAAGAACGAGGGCTGCCGTCATCACCCAGCGGTCGGTGGCGCCGCGGGCGGCCAGGGCACTGATGGTGTCTCGTACCGGGTCGTAGCCCGCCGGTTGCCTCGAGGCCGCCACCGTCAAGCCGACCACCAGGACGACCGGAGCCCCCGTTGCCGATACGAGCGCCCACCAGGGAACGCGTTTCACCCCCGTCCCCGCAGGCGAAACGGTCAGGGTCAGCTCTGCGAGTGCATCGTCGAACACTCGGTCACCACTACGGTGCCGTTGGTCGGCACCGCGATTTCGACGGCGGCGGCCTTCGTGCCCTCGTTCTTTCCTTCCTTCAACCCCTCTTCGAACTGATTCTTGGCCGAGCCCAGATTGCGAGCCAGCTTGGGAATGGCCGCCCCGCCGAAGAGGACGGCCAGAACGACGATGAGGACGATGATCCCGTCGACTCCGAATATCTCTGCCAGCATGCGAGTCTCCTTGGTCTGCCCACGCGCTCCGGTGGGTATGAGGTATTCGGAGCCACCGAGCCGCAAGGATGCCGGTGTACCACTCCAAAGGTAGTCGGGTCGGATCAATGGCCATCCGGCCGTGGTCCCCGGTCCGAACACTGGGTGTCATGCCGCACCTTTCCCTCCCTTGCTCCGCCCTCCCTTTCTCCGTCGACGGCGCAAGCCCGTGTTGAATCTCGATCCGGGCAAGCTCCTGGTCATCGCCATCGTGGCGGTCATCCTTCTCGGGCCCGACCGACTCCCGCAGGTGGCCCGCCAGGTGGGCACCGCCTGGAAGGCCTTCACCGAGTTCCGGCACCGCATGGAGGCCGAGGTACGGAGCAACATTCCGGACCTGCCCTCGACGACCGACATTGCCCGCCTGGCCCGCTCGCCTTCGGCCCTGCTCGACCACCTGGGCAACATGGCATCGGGCAGTAGCGAATCAGATGGAGTCGCAGGCACCGTCAACACAGCGGTGCGGCCAGCAACAGACCCCGTCAGCACCGCGCCGAGCGCAGAGCGTGCACCTCACGGCCCAGACGATGGCACAACCCCGATGAGCTGGGTCACGAGGGAGTATCCCGACTACGCACACCCTGGGCCGCTACCTCCCACGGCTCCCGCACTCCGTTCGCCGAACGTGGCCCCGGTGCACACGCCCGGCGACGCCAATCTGAATTGACCCTCAGCGCACGATGACCATTCTCTGGACGGCCAAAGGCAAGGCAAAGCCCTCTCCGGAGGCGATGTCCGTGGGCGAGCACCTGGGAGAGCTCCGTCGCCGGACGATCGTTTGCGTGCTGACCTTCGCTCTCGCCGCCGTCGCAGCCACCATCGCCTACGAGCCGATCCTCCATGTCTTGATCCGCCCGCTCTGTGGTGTCGACGCCACGGCGTTACGGCAGCAGAGCGTGGTGCCCGGCGCCCACGTCTCCGGCGCGGGCGGGACGTGCAGTCTCTACGTCACCTCCCCACTCGACGGACTCTCGCTGCGGGTCAAGATCGCCCTCTTTGGTGGCCTCGTCTTGGCTGCGCCGATCATCCTGTACCAGTTGTGGCAGTTCGTCACACCGGGGCTCCAGTCCCGGGAGCGTAAGTATGCCGCCCCCTTCGTCTCGGCGGCCTTCATCCTTTTTCTCCTCGGCGCGGCCACTGCATACTTCACCTTGCCACACGCGCTCGGTTTCCTGAAGTCCGTCGGAGGTCCAAGCCTCCAGGCCATTTACGACCCGATCCCCTACATCGGTCTCATCGTGCTGATGATGGTCCTGTTCGGCCTCACCTTTCAGTTCCCGGTGGTGCTGGTCTCGCTCGAATTGGCACGCGTGGTCACCTCGGCTCGTCTCCTGCGTTCGTGGCGCTGGGCCGTCATCATCATCACGGCTGTCTCGGGCATCGCCACTCCCAGCTCCGACCCCTTCTCCATGCTCGCCCTGGCCGTGCCGCTCATCTTCTTCTACTTCCTCTCCATCGCCATTGGTAAGTTGTGCGGCCGCTGAGCTGCAACCGATTTTGGGCAGGGGAGTGACGAATGAGGGTCATGGAGAAGCTGAGAAGAGGACCAGCTCGGGCGCCGCGGCCCGTCGGAATCGTCGCCACGCTCGCCTTTGTGGCGGGAGCGGTCCTGGTCATCTGGTCGAGTTACATCCACTTCCACCTGTGGCAGAAGCTGGGTTACCGGCACCTTGCGACCATCGGCCCCCTGTTCCTCGCGCAGGCGATCGCCGGAGTGCTGGTGGGTCTCCTCGTCGTGGGGGCGCGCCGAGTATGGGCCGCCCTGGTCGGCGCTGGGTTTGCCCTGTCCACCTTGATCGGCTTCTTCATCTCGGTGGAATGGGGCCTTTTCGGGTTCCAGGACTCTTCCTCGGCCCCCTACGCGCAGCTGGCGCTGGCCGTCGAGATCGCCGCCGCCGCTGTATTGGTCGTCGCCGCTGCGCTGTGCCTGGTGGGCTCGCCCGGTGCGGCAGTCGCGCGGCGCGGGCCAACTGGCGTCGATTCGTCGCGCGTCTAACTCGCGCACACCCCTACGGCCCTACGGCCACGTCTCGCGCCTGGGGAACCCGTAGATGAACGAGGTCGTCGTCCCCAGAGCCTCCGAGGACGAGCACATCCCCACCAAAAACCCTTGGTCACGAGAGTGAGAAGTGGGACTCAGCGTGCGAGGCCACACAAATAGTCGGAATGTTGCACCTTGGTGGCATCCGGGTTGCTGAGCGGCTCCGTACATCAACTATGGACGGCCGAATGCTTGTCGAAAGAACGGAAGCAGACGCGTGACGACTTCGATACCCGAGACGCCGCGAGATGCGGACGGCGATGCAACGCATGGCAAAGTCGCCGGCCTGCGAAACGGGATCAGTCGGCGCGTCTTTCTTCACCGCGGCTCGATCGTCGCCGGTGTCGCGGCTGCCGTGACGACAGTGCCTGGTCTCAGCGGCTTGCTGACTGCTACCGCCACCGAGAGTCCCGAGATCGACGGCGCGGCCAGTGCGGGCGGCGCTGAGGCCACCGCGGAGATGAGCGAGCCGATCGTCGCGCATGTCGTCGACGCGGGTACGGGAGAGATAACTCTCTATCAGGGCACACAACAGATCGTCACTCGAAGCCCCGCCATCGCACAAGCGATTGCGCGCCTGGCGGCCCAAAAGTGATGGTTGTGAAGTAACGAGTCTTCTTTTACAGCGCAATATCAACCACTAACCCCACTCAGAGGTGAACTATGTCATCGCACCGTGAAGCACCCCAGATATCCAAGGATCCCAACGCCGATTCCACCGATGTCTATGCCTTCGTCAGCCCTGACGTTGCCGGCACAGTCACAATGATTGCGAACTACATTCCGCTCGAAGCAGCCGACGGCGGTCCGAACTTCTATGAATTCTCCGATGACGTCGTGTATGCCATCCACATCGATAACACCGGGGACGGCAACCCGAACATCTCCTACGAGTTCTGGTTCACCACCGTGAACAATATCCCTACGTCGTTTCTGTACAACGACGGCCCGATTACCGCGCTGACCGGACCTGGAGCCGCCAACTGGAATCGCCAGCAGACTTACACGCTCTACCGGGTGGATTACGGCCAGGGTAGCTGGCCCTATGAAGTGTCACGCGTTGCCCTCGGCGAGAACTTGCCTGTGCCTCCGTGCAACATCGGACCGCTTTCGACGCCAGATTATGGCTCACTCGCCGCCAAAGCGGTCGTGACTGCCGGGGCGCGGAACTTCTCGGCCACCGTATTCGCCGGTCAGCGGGCGGACGGCTTCTACGTGGATCTCGGAGCGGTGTTCGACCTCGCTGATCTGCGCCCCTTCGAGGAGGCTCACAGCATGTACGGCCTGAAATCGACCGGGCTGATGTCCGCCATGCCGGGTGTGAACTCACTCGCCGCCACCAACGTGCACTCCTTGGCATTGCAGATACCGATCAATCAGTTGACCAGCGATCACTCCACCCCGACCAATGTCGACGACCCGTCGGCCGTCATCGGGATCTGGACGACGGCGTCTCGCCAAAAGGTTCGTATCCTCGGCGATCACTTCGGCGGCCCGGTCGGTTCAGGACCATACGCACAGGTTTCACGGTTGGGCAATCCACTCATCAATGAACTGTTGATCGGTATCGGCCAGAAGGACTTCTGGAACACGCAGTATCCGGCCGATGACAAGCAGTTCGTCTCCTTCTACACGAACCCCTTACTGGCCCAACTACTCCCAAGCCTGTACCCCGTCTTCCCGAACCTCGAGCGTTACAACACCGTCCCGGGTTCGTTTGCGACCAATGCACATGGCCCTGATCGCGCTGACCTCGTGGCCATCCTCTTGACGGGGATCCCAGCGTCTGTGGTCCCGACGGCACCCACTTACTCGGGAACCGGCGTGCAGGCCGACGAGCTTCGCTTGAACGTTGCGGTGCGGCCGAACACTTCGGGTCCCTCCAATCTCGGAATCCTCGGTGGCGATCCTGCCGGCTTTCCGAACGGCAGGCGGGTCTTCGATGACGTTGCTACCATCGAGCTCATCGCCGTCGCTGGCGCATCACTCCCCCTCGTTGACAAGCAGTACACTCGAGACAAGGCAGCAATACCGGGCACCAACGTGTCGTTCGGGCTTACGAGCTCCGCTACCGACACATCGGCGATGGGCACCGAGAACTACCTCTCCGCCTTCCCCTATCTCGCCACACCATGGTCCGGGATGTGGACTCCGGACGGGACTCCCAAGGGGAATCTCACCAATCCCGCAGTCCCAGGTTCGCAATGACAACCCGAACCATGCGACGCCCGGACCTATCGAGGTCGCGTCGTGAGAGTCCGAGAAGTACACATTTCGGTTGAACCGTGGCCCGTCCTGCCGGGCCCAGCGACGGGGCATCGATGCGTATCTGCGTTCAGTCGCACTGCCAACGCGACTCGAGCTCCCAAACCGAGGGCGGCGGAGCTCAACCGCAGCGGGGCACCTCGTAACCGTTCTCGCAGGGCGGATGACGACGCTCGCCGTTGCAGCAGCGGCGGCACCTACGGTTGAAAATCGGGAGTCTCGGCCTTCAGGCAGTGCGGTAGGCAGATACGACGTCAGTTGGGCGCGTGGCCTTGTACATTGCGCTGTCCGCCCGACGGATGAGCCCATCGGGACTGTCTGCGCGCCTCGCCTGAGCGACGCCGAAGTTCGCACCCACCACNNCAGTTCCTGATACGTCACCCATTCCGGACCGCGGTCGCCTGACTTTCCCGACATGGCTTCGCGGCATAGTCGCAACCTTTTCGGCATCCAGTGTTCGGATGAATACGAACACTCGATGAACGGACCCTTCCAAGGAGGAAGAAACCATGACCGCAGATCCGAGAGCACTCACCGAGTTGCTCGAACAATCGCACGACCTGCAGGCAGATGCACTGCGGCCCACCCACGACGCGCTCGACGAATTGGTCGAACTGAGTCACCTCCCAGCCGACGACGATCCCGCGTCGAACCTTTCCTTCCACGAAGAGCATCAGCGCTCTCTCCGCTCGAGCCTCGGTGGCGCAGCCGTTCTCGGTGCCGCCGGTGGTGCTGCCCTGGTGGGCCTGCTCGCCTCGCCGGCCTTCGCCGGTAGTTCCAAGGATATTCAGATTCTGCAGACGGCCCGCTCCATCGAGAACTTGGCCATTTCCACCTACAAGACGGCCCTCACGCTGCCGTACATAGGTGGTTCGAGCGCCAACCCGGTGATCACCAAGTTCTGCCAGGTGACAATGGGCCAGCACGTGCAGCATGACGACGCGTTCACCGCGGCCATCAAGTCGCTCCACGGACAGCAGCAGAATGCGGCGGATCCGGCGTTCGTCCCTGTCGTGAAAAATGCGGTGGCGGGCCTCAGTGGCGCAACGGCGTCCGAGGGAGCCCTCGGCGTCGTGGGTCTGGCGCTGGAGCTCGAAAACATCGCAGCGGAGACGTACGTGAAGGATACGACGCTCGTCTCTTCCACGACCAACCGAGCGCTCTTTGCCAGCATCATGGGCATCGAGGCCCAGCACGCGGCGGTGCTTCTGGCGGTACAGGCGCTCTTGAAGGCCGATGCCCCGCAGCTGATCTCCCTCAGCGAGCCCGCCACAGTCGAAGCGCTGCCAGCAGCTGCGGGCAGCGTCGGATTCCCCAATGCCTTCTACAAGACCAACAGTGCCGCCCCACCGAAGCAAGGAGCCGTCAAGTGAGCACGCGCAACGAGAAATACGTATTCGAGGGCAGTGAGCGCGAGCTCTCGTCCATGACCAAGGATCTCGAAGAGTTCCATAATGACGTCGGTTTGTCATCCATGTGGAGCGGCGTCTCCAGCATGGTCGACACGCTGCGCGACTCTGAGAGCGTCACGCGATCTACGAGTCGGCGTACGTTCCTCATGGGCACCGGGGCGGCCATGGTCGGAGGCGCAGCCCTCGTGGCCATCGGCGCCACGCCGGGCCTGGCTGCCGCCACGACTCGGGCGGAGTCGCGGCTGCACCTGACCGGCGCCACCACGTTCCCCCCAGCCGGCTACAGCGGAGACCTTGCGGTCGCCGCGGTGGCAGCCAGCTTGGAGAATCTCGCCGTGTTCGCGTACAACGCCGGCCTGACCGCGGCGACTGCGGGCAAGCTCGGCGCGGTACCGGCCGCGGTGGGGACATTCGCCGCCACCGCCAAGAGCCAGCACACGCAACACGCCGCGGCGTGGAACGCAGTGCTCAGGCAAAATGGCAAAAAGGCCATCACCGAGACGAACCCCACGCTTACCCCGACGATCCAGGCCGACTTCGCCAAGGTGGGCAACGTGACGCAGCTAGCCCAGCTGGCGCTCGCCCTTGAGAGTGTTGCAGCGGCGACATACCAAGCTGAGACTTCGAAGTTGAAGAGCACGGCCGCCATCGGCCTGTCGGCCTCCATTGAACCGGTCGAGATGCAGCACATTGCCATCCTGTACTACGTGCTCGGCATGTATCCGGGGTCGCAGACCTCGGCCGGCACGCCACTGGCCTTCAGTACAACCAGCGCGGCAGCCTGAGCAATGAGGACGCGGCTCAAGTTCGGAGCGGGTGCCCTGCTCCTCGCAGGCGCCCTGCTCCTCGCCGCGTGTGGAGGCGGCGCGGCGCACGGCAGCGGCGCACTGGCCACCTCCAACTCGACGGCCGGCGGCACCCACATCACCATCTTGAACTTCATGTTCCACCCGATGAGCATCACGGTGTCGCCGGGTGCCTCCATCAGCGTCACCAACAAGGATGCGGTCACCCACACCCTCACGGCGACCGGCGGACAGTTCAACACCGGCGACATCGATCAGAACCAGACCAAGACCATCGCGGCGCCCTCCAAGCCGGGGGTGTACCACTACATCTGCAACATCCACCAGTACATGATGGGTACCATCATCGTGAAGTAGCCGCGGGGGAGCGGGTGTGGTGTGGCCGTGCCACGTACAGGGCATCCGCTCCAGCGCCCGGGCCGGGGTCCGCTGTAACGTCGTAGCGGGCACCATGAAGCGGATCGACCGGCGGACATTCCTCACTAGCGGCCTCAGGGCGGGCGCGGGCGCCGCCATCGCCGGGGCCGTGACGGAGCGCACGCTCGGACCGGGCTCCCCTGCCGCTGCGTCNNTCCCCTGCCGCTGCATCCTCGGCGGGTGTGGGGGCGTCCAGCGCCGCGCCGGGGTCGCCCGGCGCGCCACACGGGCTCCTCACCACCGGTGTGGGCGTGCCGCTCGGCGTCGACCCCGACAGGGTGCTCTTCGCCTGGCAGCTCGACGACACCCGCCGGGGCGCCGTCCAGAGCCGGTATCGCGTCACGGTCAGGCGTGCCGGGGCCGGCGCCGCAGTGGTGTGGGACTCGGGGGAGGTGGCGAGCGGTCGACAGGCCTTCGTCCCCTACGGGGGGCCGCCCCTGGCGGCCGATGCCCGCTACCGCTGGACGGTGCGGACGGCGGACGGTGGGGGTCACTGGAGCGAGTCCAGCGCGCCGGCTGGCTTCACCACGGGATTGCGCACGGCGGACTGGACGGCGATGTGGCTGCGGCCCGGACCCGCCGATGCCGGCGAGGAGGAGTACACCTACCTCCGCACCACCAAGGTGCTGCCGGCGGGGACCATCGCCTATGCCACGGCCTACGTCGCTGCCGCGCACAAGTACCAGCTGTGGGTCAACGGCGCGAGGGTGGATACGGGCCCGAGCTTCTGTTTCCCCGATGAGCAGTACTACCAGGCGACCGACCTCACGGGCACCCTGCTGGCGGGCCGGGGTAACGCGCTCGGCATCGTGCATCACTGGTACGGGCCGGGGCGGGGGCGTCCCACGTCGGCCCCGGGCCTTCTCGCCCAGGTGGCCGTGCACTACACGAACGGGCGTGTCGTCACGCTGGGCTCGGACGGGACGTGGCGGTCACGTGCAGCGGAGTGGCTCGCCGCCCCGCAGCGCAACAACGACAGCGGCGATTTCGTCGAGTGGATCGACGGCCAGTTGCACCCTCTCGGGTGGTCCGAGCCCACGTTCGACGACGTCGGCTGGGCGCCGCCGGCAGTGCGCGGGCCGGTGGGCACCGCGCCGTTCACGAACCTCTACGCCCAGCGCACCCGCATCACCGAGGACTCCCTGCCGGCGGTGTCGCTGCGCACGCTGGCCACCGGCTCGGTGGTGGTCGACTTCGGCAAGGTCTACGCCGGGCGCCCCACCGTGTCGTTCCGGCGAGGGGTGGCGGGCCACGTCGTGCCCATGCATGTCGGGTACACCCTCGACCCCGACGGCTCTGTTTCGACCACGCACAACACGCAGGGAACCGATCTGTCCTTCTTGTACATCCAGCGCGACGGTGCCCAGGCCTTCGACCCTTACTGGTACCTCGGCTTCCGCTACCTCCAGATCGACGATCCCGGTGAGCCCATCGGGAGCGAACAAGTGGCGCTGGCCTCCCGCCACGCCACCATGCCCCCGACGACCCCCGCCACATTCACCTCCCCCAACGGCACGCTGAATGCCGTGTGGGCGCTGTGCGCGCACTCGGGCCTCTACTGCGCGCAGGAGCAGTTCATCGACACCCCGACCAGGGAGAAGGGCCAGTTCCTGTGGGACGCCGGCAACGAGTCCCAAACGGTCATGTGGGTCCACGGCGAGCAGAATCTCAGCTGGCAGGGGCTGCGGGACATGGAGAGGGCCCAGGCCCGCTACTGGCCCACCTCGGGCCAGGTCAACGAGATCTACCCCAACGACGACGGGGCGCAGAACTACCCGTCCTTCACCGCCTTTTACCCCGAGTGGGTCTGGCGCTACTACCTCTCCACGGGCGACGAGGCGACCGTGACCGGGCTCCTGCCTGTCCTCTCGTTCCTGTCGGACTGGCTCGTCGGGACGATCGATCCCTCGACCGGGCTCATGTCGGGGCTGCCCATGTCGACCAACGGGGACAACGAGTACGGCTACGACTACAACACCAACGCGGACACGATGCTGAACATCCTGTCCGTCAACGCCTTCCGGCGGATCGGCGACGTCGCCACGCTCGCCGGCAGTGCTCCGGTGGCGGCGGTGCAGGCGCAGCGGGCGGCCACGCTCACGAGTGCCGTCAACACGCACATGGTCGGGCCGGGCCAGCTCTACATCGACGGCCTGCGCTCGGACGGGACCCAGAGCACGGTCGCCTCGCAACTGGCCAACGCGGTGGCCCTCGCCTACGGGGTGGTCCCGGAGGCACAGATCGCGACGGTGGCGCGCTACGTCGCGTCGCTCGACATCTCGGTCGAGCCCGATCGCGGTCTGGAGGTGTTGCGGGCCCTCCATGCCGCCGGGCGCGACGCCGATGTCGTGCGCCTCCTCACCGACTCCTCGTTCCCCGGGTGGGCAGCCATCCTCAAGGCGGGAGGCACCTTCACCTGGGAGACGTGGACTCCCAGCGATCTCATCGGCGACAGCATGTCGCACGGCTGGGGCTCGTCGGCCCTCGTCGCCGTCCAAGAAGCGCTCCTCGGCGTGACCCCGGTGGCGCCACCGGCGGGAGGGCCGCCGACCGTGGTCATGTTCAGCCCGCCTTCGGGTGGGATCGCCGGGGCGGCGGGGACGTTCCCCACCCCGGCGGGGGACTACGCCATCACCTGGAGCCGCACGGGGGGCCGGCTGCGCCTTGCGATCTCTGTTCCCCCCAACGCCGCGGCCCACTGCACCTTCCCGGGCGTCACCCCCTCCCAGCTGACCGAGAGCGGTTCGGCGATCACGCAGGCTCGGGGGGTCGCCATCCTCGACGCAGGACCCGGCGCCGTCACCCTGGCCCTGGGCGCGGGCAGCTACGAGGTGCGGACCACCGCCTGAGCCCGGCCGCCGTCAGGCACCCGTGGGCAACTCCCGCACCACGTCTGCCCCCGTGTCGCTGTAGACGAGTTGGCCATCGGGCGCGAGGGCCAATCCGGTCGGGTCGCGCAGGGTCGTCTGGATCCACATGGTCCGATTGCGGAGCGACCCGACCGAGAGGGCGCCGGCCACGGTGTACATGTCGTCGGGCTTCGCCACCAGGCCGCGCACGGTCGTCTGGGTGGCGGGGACCACCCGGATGGCGTGCATGTCGCCGTCCGCGACGTAGAGATCCCCGTTGGCGCCGACGGCGACGCCGGTGGGGAAGTTGAGCTCCCCGATCTCGGAGAGGGCCGGAAGCCCGTCCGCGAGATAGGGACCGTAGGAACCCTCGCCGGCCACCGTCCCCAGGTCGTCGGCGGCGAGGGGCACCCCGTAATAGTTCCCGGTCGCGGCGGCCAACAGGCGGATGCTCCGGTTCCCCTGGTCGGCGACCAGGACGTCGCCGGCGGGGTTCACCGCCAGCGCGCCGGGGTCCCAGAGCTGCGCCCGGCGCGCCGGCCCGCCGTCCCCGTAGGGCCCGCAGAAGCCGTCGCCGGCCACGGTGTAGATGCGGCCCGGCACCACCGACACCCCGAAACGGGTGCCGGTGCTCGCCGCCACAAGGCGAAGCCGGCAGTTGGCCGTGTCGGCGACCAGCAGGTCTCCCGCCGGGTCGATGGCGAGTCCGCTGGGGTCGTCGAGGGCCGCCTTCACGGCGCTCCCGCCGTCGCCGCCGTAGCCGGGCACGCCGGTCCCGGCGACCACCGTCAGCTTTCCGGCGGTCAGCCGCAGCCCGAATGCGGTGGTGCTGTGCGCGGCCAGCACGTCGACTTTGGCGGCAGCGGCGAAGCCGATGAAGAGGTCGCCCTGTGGGTCGAGCGCCAAGGCGACCGGCGGAGGGTCCGTGCCCGCGGCCCCGCACGGACCACCGACGAGCGTGGTGATGACGCCGGCGCGCAGGTGCCGGCCGAACGCGGTGCCCGTGCGTGCCGGGATCTCGCGGACCCGGCAGTTGCCGGCATCGGCGACGAACAGGTCACCCGAGGAGTCCACCGCGACCCCGGCCGGCGCGTCGAGCCGGGCCGCGACCGCCACCCCACCGTCACCCCCGTAGCCGGGCGCCCCGGTACCGGCGATGGTGGTGGCGCCCGGAGCGTAGGCGGAGTTGGAGACGGTTCCGGGTGGAGTGGCTCCGGCCGGCGTGGTCCCACCTCGGATCCCGACCACGGCCAGGGCGAGCGCGGTGGCGGCCACCACACCCCCGGCTCCGACTACCAGCCGTCGGGACGGGCCCGGCCTCACTCTTCCGCCCTGGGCGGTTCGGTGACGGCCAGCCCGGTGGCCTGCAACCGCTCGTAGACCAGCCGCACCGCCATGGAGCCCTCGCCGATGGCGGTGGCCACCCGCTTGACCGATTGGCTGCGGACATCCCCGACGCNNCGCCGATGAACACGAACAGGCCGCCGATCAAGAGGGTGGCCGTCCCCCCGCCGTCCGCGCTGCGCAGCTCGACGCCCTCGAGCTCGCGGTCGCCGAGGAGGGCGGTGACCTCCGTGCCCGAGTGGACATCGATCTGGGGACTCGCCAGGATCTGGTCGATGAGGTAGCGGGACATGGAGCTGGTCAGGGAGGTGGCGCGGATGACCAGGTGGACGCGGGCACAGTTCCCGGCCAGAAAGAGCGCGGCCTGCCCGGCCGAGTTGCCACCCCCGACGATGACCACCGGCCCACCGCCACAGGC
>PKYA01000098.1 GCA_003133545.1 Acidimicrobiaceae bacterium
CCGTAAGACCTACGGGGGTTGGGGGATCGAAGGCGAACCCGGGCGCTGGAAGTGGGTGGCACCAGCGAATCCAAAGAGTGCCGGCGCACTCGCCCGGGCCCGCAAGTTGGCCGCCATCAAGGCGAAGGCCGGTGTGACCAAGGACCGGAACAGACCCCGAAGAACTTGATCCTGTCGTTCCGCGCTGATCCCTGTGCTTATCCCTGCGCCACTGCCAACTGCTGTGCCACTTCGGCCGCCGATTCACCGGCCGCGGCAACCACACGATCGAGCACATCGCCGCTGTGCGCCAGGCCGGGGAACATGACCTCATACGCGCCAGGTGCGAGGGCAACGCCACGCCGGAGCATGGCGTGGAAGAAGCGCGGGTACACGCCGTTGGCCGCGAATTCGTGTGCGGACACATAGTCGACCGGTGCGGCGAGCCCCATATTCGAGCTCGCCGTCTCGCCGAGAGGTGGAGCCAGAAAAAGTCCGACCAGCGGACCGACGACGGGCGCGACCACCGCGAGACCGCCTTCGGCGATGGCGGAACTGAGTCGCCCGGCGAAGGAGGCGACACGGGTTCCGAGCTCGAAGTAGTCGTCATCGGTGACCTCGGTGAGCACCGCCAGCCCGGCGGCGGTGGCGAGCGGGTTCCCAGAGAGCGTCCCTGCCTGGTACACGGGACCCTCCGGTGCCAACGACGCCAGAAGCTCCCGATTCCCTCCCAGTGCGCCGACGGGCAGACCCCCTCCGATGACCTTGCCGAAGCACCACAGATCCGGCGTCACCCCAGACCAGGCAGTGGCGCCACCGCTGCCGATCCGGAACCCGGTAATGACCTCGTCGAAGATCAACAGTGCTCCCGCTGCATCGCAGGCGGCCCGCAATCCGGTCAAAAAATCCGGTCCCGGCGCGACGAGGTTCATGTTGGCGGCCACCGGTTCGACGATGACGCAGGCCACCTTGTCGTCCAGTTCGGGTACCGCGTTGTACGGCAACACTGCCGTCTCCGCCACCGCACCGCGCGGGACGCCGACGGAGCCTGGCAGTCCGAGCATCGCCACGCCACTGCCACCCCCGGCCAACAGTCCGTCGGAGTGCCCGTGATAGCAGCCATCGAACTTCACCACGCGTTCGCGTCCCGTGATGCCGCGGGCGAGACGCACGGCGCTCATGGCCGCCTCGGTCCCGGACGAGACGAGACGCACCTGCACGCAGCCGGGCACCCGTTCGCAGATCGCCTCTGCCAGCAGTACCTCACCGGGTGTCGGCGCACCGAACGTGGTCCCCAACGCGGCCGCCCTGGTGATGGCGGAAGTGACGACCGGGTGCGCGTGACCGAGCAACACGGCGCCGTACGACTGGACAAGATCGATGTAGCGCGTGCCCTCCACATCGACGACGTACGGCCCCTCGCCCCGCATGACCGTGTAGGGCGTCCCACCGACCGAGGAGAAGGAACGAACCGGCGAGTCGACGCCGCCGGGAATCACTTCCTGCGCGCGAGCGAACCAGTCGGCGTTCGTGGCCGGGTCAGCCACCAAGCTGCTCGGCCACCGCGGCGGCGAAGTACGTAAGAATGAAATCAGCACCGGCGCGCTTGAGCGCGACCAGTTGCTCGAGCGCTACAGACGGGCCGTCTATCCATCCCGCCGCCGCGGCGGCCTGCACCATGGCGTACTCGCCACTGACGTGATACGCGGCGAGTGGGACGTCCACGATCCGCCGCGCTTCGCTGAGCACGTCGAGCGAGGTCATCGCCGGCTTGACCATGATCATGTCCGCGCCTTCAGCTAGATCCTGCGTGATCTCGAGCAGGGCTTCACGGCGATTGTGCGGGTCCTGTTGGTAGGCGCGCCGATCCCCACCTCCGGCGATGGTCACGTCGACGGCGTCTCGGAACGGGCCATAGAGGGCGGACGCATACTTCGATGCGTAGGCGAGGATGGCCACTTGGTGATGACCGTCGCCGTCGAGCGCGCCGCGGATGGCTGCAACCTGGCCATCCATCATTCCGCTCGGCGCCACGATGTCCGCTCCGGCTTCAGCCTGCGCCAGGGCGATGCGACCGTAAAGCTCGATCGTTTGATCGTTGAGGACTTCACCGCCGGGCCCGAGCACGCCGCAATGTCCGTGGTCCGTGTATTCATCCAAGCAGAGGTCGGCCATCAGCACGAGCTGATCCCCCACTGCGGTTCGAAGGGCGCGCAACGCTCGCTGCACAATCCCGTCTCGGCTGTAGGCCTCCGTCCCCGTCGCGTCCTTCTGGGTTGGCACTCCGAAGAGGATCAGCCCGGGCACTCCGAGAGAGACCAGGCGCTTGGCCTCAATGACGAGTGAATCGATGGTGTGCTGCGACTGGCCGAGCATGGAGGGGATGGGCACCGGGCCCTCGATCCCCTCGCGCACGAACAGAGGAGCGATCAGATCATCCACGCCGATGCGCGCTTCTGCTACCAAGCGGCGGAGTGCAGGCGTACGGCGTAGCCGCCGCAATCTCCGCACGGGGAAGTCCGGTGTCATCGCAGACCAGCCTAATGAGTCCTGCCGAGGGTGGACCGAGAGCAGCGGTTGGATCGGCCTTCAGGCACGGTCGCCGGACAGTCCGGATCGGTCATGGACTGTCCGGAACCGTCAAGTTCCGGACCAGCGCAGCAATGACGCCCTCAGTTGACGGGTCGACGGCCTCATCGACACCCGACATGCCGAGCGACCTTGCGCGTTCGGCGGTGCTGGGCCCGACGCACACGACCAGCGGCGGCACGCGCAGCGGCGCACCGTCCGGCCCTTTGAGATCTGCATAGGCCTTGGCCGCGGAGCCGGCCGCGAAGACCACTGCATCGGCTCGAGCCGATGCCGACAGCAGCTCCTCATCCGGTGACGGCAGGGCGACCGTCTGGTACGCCTCAACCCGTTCTACGTCCCATCCCTTCTGACTGAGCGCTTCGAGGAGGGTCGACGGCGCCAGGTCGGCGCAGGGGAACAGCACCACGTTGCCGGTCGCGACCGGCGCGATCTCCGGAGAAGCGGCTTCGGGAAACTCGGCGATCAGCCCTTCAGCCATGTGCTGGACCGGAACCAGATCAGGTTCGACGCCCCGCTCTCGAAGCGCGTCTGCCGTGGCCGGCCCGACAGCGGCTACCAGAGTGCCGCCCAAGGCCCTGGCGTCGCGCAGCTCGGCCATAAACCGGGCGACCGCGTTCGCCGACGTGAAGATGATCCACCGGAATCGACGCACATCGTGGGCGGCGGTGCGCAGCGCGGCTCCTCCGTCCCGTGGCCCCGTCTGTTCCGTCAACGGGACTTCGATGGTCGCCGCCCCCAGCCGATGCAGAGCCTCGATCAAGCTGCGGCCGCGCGGACCCGGCCACGTGACGACCACGGTGCGACCGGAGAGCGGCCAATCCGGCGTGGGCGTGGCGCCGTCGGCACCGAGGGCAGCCACGGGTCCCACCACGATCACAGACGGCGAGCCCAGTGCGACCTCCGCCAAACGGTCCAGCGTGGTGCGGACGACCGTCTGGTCCGCTGTCGTTCCCCGCTCTATGACCGCCGTCGGCGTCGACCCCGGCTTCCCTCCTCTTTGCAATGCCTCCGCGATCTCGGCACGGGTCATCATCCCCATCAAGATCACCAGCGTTCCGTCGAGATTGGCCAGCGCCTCCCAGTTCACTCCGCCGGGTCCGGTGGGGTCACCCACTCTTCCCGTCACGACGGTCACCGAAGAGGAAAGGCCGCGATGGGTGACGGGAATGCCGACAACAGCCGGGACCCCGAAGGCCGACGAGACACCGGGGACGACCTCCCATGGCACGCCGGCGCGCGTGAGCGCTTCCACCTCCTCGCCACCGCGGCCGAAGACGAACGGGTCTCCCCCCTTCAGGCGGACCACGGTGTGACTGCGCTGTCCATGCTCGATGAGGAGCCGATTGACCTCCTCCTGGCGTGACCGGCCGCCCTGGTCTCCGCTCTGCGCGTCGGGCCGTTTGCCGACGTCGATCAACTGCGCCGTCTCTGGTGCCAGAGCCAAGAGCGAATGGTGTACGAGCCGGTCGTAGAGCACGACATCCGCCTCAGCGAGCAAGCTGGCCCCTCGCCTGGTGAGAAGGCCGGGATCACCCGGCCCGGCACCGACCAGGTAGACCGTCACGTCCGCTCTGCGGCGTCGAACTTGTCGAGCCTGTCGAACCCTTCGATCCCCGACCCACCGCCATCCACGAGAAGAGCATGTGCCACCTCAGCGCCGACCCTCTCGGGATCGTCTCCGCAGCGGGTCATGCGGATGACGACGCGGCCGTCGCCGCTGGCGAGTAAGCCGTGCACCCGCAGCCCGGACGAGTCCCCCTCGGTCTCGGCCCACGCCCCGACCGGCACCGTGCAACTCCCACCGAGTCCGGCCAGCACGGATCTCTCGGCCCGGACCGCTCGATGTGCAGCGGCATCGTCGATGGCAGCCAGGAGATCCCTCGTCGATGTGTCGCCGGCGCGGCACTGCACGGCGATCGCGCCCTGACCCGCTTGGGGCAGGACGTCGACCGGATCGAGAATGTCGGTCAGTCGCTGCAGCCAGCCCAGCCGCTCCATGGCCGCCACCGCCACGACCACGGCGCTCACCGAGCCATCCTCGCCACGACTGACGCGGCGCTCCATGTTCCCCCTGATCTCGGTGAAGCTCAGATCGGGACGGGCGTTGGCGAGTTGAGCCCGCCGGCGAGCCGATCCGGTGGCAATGAGACCGCCCGGCGGGAGCGCTGCCCACGTGCACCCCACCAAGCCGTCGCGCGGGTCGGCGCGAGGGGGGACGGCGGCGAGCACCAGATCGGGCAACATGATCGAAGTCAAGTCCTTGGCGGAATGGACCGCCGCGTCGGCCCTCTCGTCCGCCACTGCCGCTTCGACCTCGGTCACGAACACACCCTGGCCGCCGATCTGATCCAGCGGGGCGGAAACGTCATCGCCCGTGGTGCGCACGACCAGTACCTCGACCTCTAGCCCCGGGTGCGCGGCGCGCAGACCCTGAGCGACCAAGTCGGTCTGGCGCAACGCCAACGGCGACCCGCGGGTGGCCAGGCGAAGTGGTCCCATGACCGCGCCTCTAAAGGTCGAAGAGAATGCGCAGCGCCTCGACCAGGCGCTCGCCGCGCGGCGTTCCCGCTGTGTCTTTCAAGAGCATCGTCGGCTCGTGCAACATCTTGGCCAACGCGGCCCGCGTGGCCGCGTCGACCTGTTCCCATTCGCCTTCGGTCAGATCAGCCAGTTGGGCCCGATGGCGCTCGAGCTCGGTCACCCGCAACGACTCCAGCCGGGCCCGCAGAGCGGCGACGACGGGAGCCGCCCCGCGCTGCCGGCTGGCCGTGCGGAAGCGTTCGACTTCATCGGAGATGATTGCCCGCGCCGCGATGGCCTCCTCCTGGCGGTCGCCCAGGGCACGCGAGACCGAGGCGCTCAACGTATCCATATCCATCAGTGTGATCGTCGGGAGCGTCCCTACTGCGGGATCGACGTTGCGCGGCACGCCCAGATCGATCACCAACATGGGACCGGCGACGCCGGAAAACTGCGCCGCCGTGAGCACGTGGGCTTCGGCGGCCACGGCGGTCAGAACGACATCGGCTACGGCCAATTCGGAGTGGACCCCCTCGAGGCGCCCCGCACGGACCTTGGCCGGATCCCCCGTCGCGCGGACGAGATCCTGGGCCCGGGCCAGGGAACGGTTGACCACAGCGATGCTCTGAGGCGCCGCCCCGGGCGCGATCTCGCAGAGGGCGCGCAGCACGCCCAGCCCCATTTCCCCGGCACCGACCACCACGACCCGCTTGTCACGCAAGCCGTCGCCGCTCTCGCCACGGGCCACCGTGACGGCGGCATGGGCGAACGACGTAGTCCCGCGTGCGATGCCCGTCTCGGTGCGAACACGCTTTCCCGTCTGCAGCGCATGACGGAAGAGGGCGGACAGGACCGGTCCACAGACCCCCTCTTCCTGGGCGTACTCGAAGGCCCGCCGGACCTGCCCGACGACCTCGCTCTCCCCCACCACAGTGGACTCGAGGCCTGCGGTGACGGAGAAGAGATGGGAGGTGACGTCATCGTCGAAGCGGACGGTCGCCCGCGTCGCCAACTCGTCCGTAGAGATCCCGGAGTGCTCGGACAGCACTTCGTAGACCTCGGCGACCGCGTCGTGGAACCGGTCCACCACCGAGTAGACCTCCGTTCGCAGGCAGGTGGAGAGGACCACCGTCTCTTGGAGGTTGCGCCGGTGGCTCAGCGCGGCCAACACCTTGTGCAGATCAGCGTCGCCGACCGCCACCGCCTCTAGGAGGGAGAGGGGGGCTTGCTTGTGCTGGAGCCCTATGACAACGACGGACACGCAGATGCCTCCTAGGTCGGTTCTCAAGCATGCCGGTCCCTGAGTGTTCGGTGCCAGTCTCCCAGGTCCCCGGCACGTTCGGGGTGGCGGATCGGACCGTCAGCTGTCCTTGCTGTTGTCCTTTAGACGATATCGGTGGGGGCGGACAGGCCAACCGACCGGATCAGCGGGGGCGGCGGCTCGCTCTCCTCTGCACCATCCGATGACGGCTCGTCCCGCCAAGCCCGGTAGAAGCCCAGGACCTGCAACTCTATGGAGAGGTCGACGTAGCGCAGATGAACGTGCGCCGGGACCGTGAGCACGCGGGGAGCGAAATTCAAAATGGAGGTCACGCCCACCTGCACGAGCAGGTTGGCCACCTCCTGGGCGGCCCAACCCGGAGTGGTTATGACGCCGATGGCGGGCCGCTCGTGGGACCGCAGTGACGCGATCTCATTCATGTGGCGCACCCGTAGTCCCTTGATCTCTTCACCGATGACCATCGGGTCGACGTCAAAGAGCGCGGTGACGTGGAAGCCACGTGAGGCGAATCCCTGCGAGTTCGTCAAGGCCCGGCCCAGGTTGCCGATGCCGACCACCGCGATGGCCCAATTCTTGTCGACACCCAGGGCACGATCGATCTGCGCCAGCAGGAACGCCGGATCGTAACCAGTGCCACGGGTTCCGAAAGATCCGAGCAGGGACAGGTCCTTACGCACCTTCGCCGCATTGACGCCGGCCAGGGAGGCCAGCTGCTCGGACGAAAGGGTGGAAGTGCGGTTGCGCACCTGATCGGCCAGGATCCGCTGGTACACCGGCAAGCGCACCACGGTTGCCTCAGGAATACGCCGAGCCGATGGGTGAATCGGGGCGCTCACGGATTTCGATGGTATCGACCGCCCATGGCATCACACCAACCGCCGCGAGATCACCAGGCCAGCATGACCAGATCCCCGGCGCTGACGGTGAGCCAGTGCGCTGCGGATGCCTCCCCGGCGACCACGGCCAAATGCCCGTTGGCATCGACCAGGAGGCCGAGCTCAGCCTGCTCGAGGTCAGCGAAAGCCTGGACGCAGCGCAGCGTCAGGCCTGCCGCGCCAGCCGCACCAGCCGGGTCGGATTCGTCGACACTCGTGACGCCCGTGATGCCGACACTGCCGCCCGTGCCGACCGTGCCGACGAAGGGCACACCGGCTTCCCGCGCGTCGGCCACTGTGGCTGCCAGCTGCGCGTTGCCGAACCGGTCCACCCATAGGACCTCGGTCCGCACATAGTGACGGCCATCACCGAGCCGTCCGTGCTCCACCACACCCCCGGGGAGACGCACCAGAGAGAGGAGGTCTACCGGTTCACCCAAGTCCGCGGCCGACACACCCCGACAGAGGGCCGCCGCGACCGGGGCGAAAAGATCACGGCCGTCGAAGGTGCAACCGAGCCCGCTCGGTTCACTGAGGCCGCTTGGCTCTACGCTCCCGGCCTGCTCGTCCCTCTCGAGGGCAAAGGCTCGCGTGATCGGGGCCTCGCCAGCGAGCTCCGCCGGCTCGATCAGGATTCCGTTGTCGGGACCGACGAAATAGATCGGGGCGCTGCGCGATTCCGTGATTTCGATGCACAGTCCGCGGCGCGTCGTCCCGACCCCGGGATCGACCACCGCCAGCACGACTCCCGCGCCGAGATACGGCACGGCGCGGACAAGGGCGTGGGCGCCGGCCCGGACGTCGAATGCGGGGATCTGGTGCGTCAGGTCAATGACCGTCAGGCTCGGGACAGCCGAGTGCAAGATGGCATGGACCACGCCGACGAACTCATCTTGGGTGCCGTAGTCGGAGAGGAAGTAGACGGTCGAGCTCAACGCGGTAGGGCAAGCGCGCGTGCCCGTTCCGTGGCTGCCGCCACCGCCTCCATGAAGGCCGACCGCACGGCCCGTGATTCGAGCGCGCGGACCCCGGCCGCAGTCGTGCCCGCCGGTGAGGTCACCATGGCCCGCAGTGCGGCCGGGTCCTCACCAGTCGCGGAGAGCAGCTTGGCCGAGCCGAGCATTGTCTCGACCACCAGTGTGCGGCTCACCTCGGCCGTGAGCCCCATCTGCACCCCGGCCTCCATCAGCGCCTCCGCGACCAAGAAGAAGTACGCCGGGCCGGATCCCGAGAGGCCGGTGACCGGATCGAGAAGGCGCTCCGGCAGGCGTACAACCGTGCCGACCGCGGCCATCACGCTCTCGGCCCACGCCAAGTCGTCGGAGGTCACATGAGAGCCCCCCGAGATGGCACTCACGCCGGCACCCACGAGAGCTGGTGTGTTGGGCATGGCCCGCACCACCGCCGGGTGGCCGCCCAGGGCCGTCTCCAACCGGAGGCACGGCACGCCGGCAACGATGGAGAGCACCCGGATCGCCCCGACTTCTCCGAGCACCGCGCCGAGGACACGGCAGGCGCCCTCGGCCGCATCCGGCTTGACGGCGAGGACCGCGCCGGCCCGGTCGCCCACAAGGTCCGCTCTCGGGATGTCCACGACTTGCACGCCCGGGAAATCCCGTGCGAGTTCCTCGCGGCGGCCGGGGAGCGGCTCGACCACGGCGATCTGCTCGGCTGGGGCCCAGCCCGACTTGAGCAGGCCACCCAGGAGCGCGCCGCCCATCTTCCCGCCTCCAACGATCAGCAACGTGCACGGCATGGCTTGCCAGGCTACGACGCTACGACCGGCGGGGGCGCCGGCGGTACAGACGGGGGTGGGCCAGCGTCATGGCCGTCGGGAAATGATCGTCGACGTACATGACGGACGAGCCGGCGATGCGATCAAGCTCGTCATCGTCGATCAGGGCCGCGGGGACCCTGCCGACCAGATAGACGGCATCTTCGGGCCCGAGGCTGAACCACATCCCGTACAGGCTGGCATTGCGGCGCATGAGGTAGGCGTAGGTGTCAGCCACGTTCTCCTCCGGGGCGGGCATGAACTGGGCCTCGTGGTGCAAGGTGCGCTGCTGGAGGGTGAACCACACGGTAATGAAGTCCTTCTCCTCGCCCTTGAAGCGGAGGTACCAGCGGTACGACGCCGTGCGGTCGGTGACATCTTGCCGCTCGGCCGCCACGAGCAGGCCGTCACTGGCCAGCTCGCGCTCGATCCAGGCATCGATGCAGCGAACGGCCGCCGCCATCTCTTCCTCTTCGGGGAGATCGACGATGGGCACGGGGCGGTCGCGTCTGGTCGGAGCGGCAGTCGATCAGCGGCACTCGACGAGGCGGCTCGAGCCGAGCTCGTCGTGCAGGTCGAGCAGGGCGCCCGCCGCCGCCCTCCAGGTGTACCCCCGGGCCCGCAGGACGGAGGCCGTCGAGAGGCGCTCCGCCACGAGGGGCTCGTCGAAGACGCGGCGCACCGCGGCCGCGTAGCGCCCAGGCGTGGGGTCCTCGACCAGAAACCCGGTGCGGCCATGATCGACCAGGGTCGTCAAACCACCGACGGCGGAGGCGACCACGGGCGTTCCGCAGGCGGCCGATTCCAGTGCGACCAGCCCGAACGACTCGGAGCGGCTGGGGACGATGCACACGTCGGCGGCGCGGTAGTAGGAGGACAGCAACTCGTGGGGTTGGGGGTCGATGAAGTGGACGCGGTCAGAGACGCCGCGTGCGTCGGCCAGGTCACGCAGGCCCTGCAGCGCCTTCTCCCCGTGCGGACCGCTGGGGCCGCCGACCACCACGAGCCGGTACGGCTCGGCGGTCTTCGTGCCGCCCTGCTCACTCAGTTCGGCCAAGGTCTCGACAGCGGCGTCGGCGCACTTGAGGGGCTGGATCCGGCCGACGAAGAGCAGGAGCCGCCCACCGAGAGGCAGGCCGAGGGCCCGGCGGGCCTGGGGACGATGGCCCGGCCCGAAGAAGGCATGGTCGACCCCGAGGGGAACGATGCGGATGCGTTCGGGATCGGCGCCGTAGAGGGAGGCGATTTGGTCCGCCTCCACCGAGCACGAGGCCAGCACGGCGTCGGAGCACTCGATGATCGACGCCTCGGCCTCGGCCCGGCGATGGGGCATGTCGGCCTCCACCTCTTCGGGCATCGATTCGGCCTTCACCCGGTCGAGGGTGTGGAACGTGCAGACCAGCGGGAGGTTGAGCTCGTGCTTGATCACGTGACCGGACAGTCCGGACAGCCAGTAGTTGGCATGCACCGAGGTGAAGGGCTCCTCGGAGGAAAGTGAGGTCATTTGGCTCAGGACACCGGCCGTGAACTCGTCGACCACCGCCGGGAGCGCCTCCTTCGGCATCGCCGCCAGTGGTCCGGCGGGCACGTGGTGCACCCGCAGCCCGGGTTCGACATCGACCATCGCCGGAAGGTCGGGGGACCACGCCCTGGTGAACACATCGCAGCTCACGCCTGAGCGAGCGAGGGCGGCCGTGAGCTCCCGCACGTAGACGTTCATGCCGCCGCCGTCGCCTGTCCCGGGCTGGGCCAGCGGGGACGTGTGCAACGAGAGAACGGCGATCCGGCGCATGGCGCTCAGATCCTACCGGTGGTCCGCATTTCGCCTACCTTCGACCAGATCAAGGGCGGTCAAGGGGGGTCAGGAGTGCAAAGTGAGCGAGGGTTCGGCTCCGGGCTCGGGGCCCGCCGGTCCGGGGGCGCCGTGCTCGTTCTCGTAGTCACGACGGAACGAGAGGTAGATGCGCACGAGTGCCTGCTTCTGGTCCTCGGTCAAGCCGGGGTCGGCCAGGATCAGCCGGCTCAGGTCTGGGGTGCCGTCGGGCGGCTCGAGGATGCCCGCCTGCACGTAGAGCGTCTCGGCCGAGATGCGCAGGGCCTTGGCGATCTGCTGCAGGATCTCGGCCGACGGCCGCCGCAGCCCCCGCTCGATCTGGCTCAGGTACGGATTGGAGATCCCGGCCAGCTCGGAGAGGCGCCGCAGCGAGAGGCGGGCAGTGCCCCGTTGCTCGCGGATGAAGGACCCGAGATCGCGCCAGCGGTCCTTAGGGTCGGTGCTCACTTTTGCGAGCGTAGTGCTCACTCCCGCACCGGGTTGGCCTCCGCAGCATTCGGGTAACGTCACAGCGAACCGACGACCCGGGACACAGGGGTCATTCACACAGGAGATATCACCGTCATGGCTGAGTACACCCTTCCCGACCTGCCCTACGACTACGCAGCGCTCGAGCCCCACGTCTCGGCGCAGATCATGGAGCTGCATCACGACAAGCACCATGCCGCCTATGTGACCGGCGCCAATCAGACGCTGGAGAAGTTGGCGGCCGCCCGGGACAAGGACGATTTCGGTTCGATCGTCGGGTTAGAGAAGACCCTGGCCTTCCACATCTCCGGGCACGTGCTGCACTCGATCTTCTGGAAGAACCAGAGCCCGGACGGGGGCGACAAGCCCGACGGTGCACTGGCCACCGCCATCGACGAGAACTTCGGCTCGTTCGACAAGTTCAAGGCTCACTTCACGCAGGCCACCTCCACCATCCAGGGCTCGGGCTGGGGCGCACTGGCCTACGAGCCCCTGGCTGGCCGCTTGACCATCGAGCAGATCTACGACCACCAGGGCAACGTGGGCAACGGATCCGTCCCGCTCCTCGTGTTCGATGCCTGGGAGCACGCCTTCTACCTCCAGTACAAGAACGTGAAGGCCGACTTCTTCGCCGCCCTGTGGAACGTCGTCAACTGGCCCGACGTGGCCGCCCGGCTGACCGCCGCCAAGAAGCTGAGCTTGTAGGAGGCCCCGGCCGGACCGAGGACCGGCCTCCATTTGTCAATATTGACATTCCCCGGGCCCCGTGCCACCCTCCAGAACGGGGGACCGGGGAGGGGCCATGACAACGCAATTGTGGGTGTTCGGCATCCTGGGCGTGGCGAGCACCGTCGCGGCCTTCGCCTGGAACCGGCGCCTGTTCGGCGGCTTCGGCGGCAGCGCCTCCGGCAGCGGAAGCGCCGCCGCCAGCGGAGCCCGCAGCGCCGGCCGCCCATCCCCCCTGGAGGCGCTCTTCTATCTCTTCGGGCTGGTCTCGCTCGGCCTGGGCTGGTATTTCAACGTGCGCTACACCCACAGCGCCCCGCACTCGGCCAGCTACGTGAACTACACCAAGGCCTTGTTCTCCAACTGGGCCTCGGATTCGGCGGCCCAGGACTACATCATGGTGAATCTCGTCCTGTTGCCGCTCTGGAGCATCGTCGATGGCCGACGACGCGGCCTGCGCGCCCCCTGGATCTTCTTCGTCATGAGCCTGTTCACCAGCCTGGCCTTCTCCATGGCCTTCTACCTGGCCTTCGTGGAGCGCCAGATCCGCTACACCAGCGCAAAGGCCAACGCCACGCCCAACACCAGCGCCTACCCCAACGCCGAGCCGGCGGCCTCGAGCACGGCGTAGCCGCAGTTGTAGCCCGGAATGAACGTAACCCCCGGGCCGCCGTGACAACCGGCGCCGCACAGGTACAACCCCTCGACCGGCACCGGATTGTCGGGCCAGCCCCGCGGCCCGGGCCGGAAGGGACCCATGAACTCGGGCTGTAACAGCCCATGGGTGAAGTCGCCCCCGGTGCAGCCGAACATCAGCTCATAGGTGTACGCCGGGTAGTTGAACTGGCGCTCGATCAATTCCGGGAAGTTGGGCGCGACGGCGGTGATCCGCTCCACAATCCGGCCCGCCATCTCGTCACGGAGCCGCGCCTGCTCGGCATGGCCGACCCCGATGGGCAGGTAGAAGGCGAAGCTGCTGGCGGAGTGCTTGCCCGGAGGAGCGAGGCTGGGGTCGCGCAACGTGGGTATCGCGAGGTTGAACGAGGGGGCCTCCGGGACCATGCCGCGCACGCAGCCCTCGAAGTCGCGCTGCATCTGCTCGGCCGTTCCGAAGAACGTGACGTTGTGCCGCAGCGCGCCCTCGTTGAGGGCCTCGTAGGGACCGGTGTACTCGGGCAGGCCGTTCAGGGCGAAATGCACCTGGAAGTAGGCGGCCCGGTGGTCGATGGCGTCGACCCGCCGCCGGAAGGGATCGGGGAGCGAGTCCCGGTCCAGCAGCTGGGTGAACGTGGCGGTCGGATCGAGGTTGGAGACCACCACCGGTGCCGTGACCACCTCGCCGTCGCCCAGGGCCACGCCGTGCACCCGCCCGTCGGCGACTTCGATCCGGGCGACCTTCACGTGGCGGCGCAGCTCGCCCCCGTGCGCCGCGAACAGGGCCGCCAGGTGGTCGGACATGGTCCCGATGCCCCCGCGCACCTTGGACATGGTCGCCTCGCCCGGTGACGCCAGGGCGAACGCCAGACAGAGGGCGCTGCCGGGGCTGGCCGGACCTCGATACGTGGAGTTGACCGCCAGGAAACACAGCATGCTGCGCACCTGGGCGTGCTTGATGCGGTCGGGCAGGAACCGGTCGACCACGTCCATGACGCTGCCGAACATGGCCATGCGGATCGCCTCGCGCTCCTGTTCGTTGGCGGCGCAGGCCCACATCTCGTCGAGGGATCGGGGCGGTGTGCGGACGTCGAAGCGCCCGATGGCCCGGGCGGGTGCTTCGGCCCACCCGGCCACCTCGGCCATGCCCATGACGGCATCGAGCCCCAGCTCCTCGCTCAGGTGGTCGAGCAACCGGGTGGGATCGCTGTAGAGGAAGAGGGGAGGCTCCCCCGCGGCGCCGATGCTGGCCGACTGGACCTCGGGCTCGTAGATCGGGCAGGCGGCGAATCCCAGGTCGTCGTAGATCTCGTTCGGGACCGGGAACTGGATCGACCCCGCCAGCTCGAAACGAAAGCCCCGCGCCAGCTCCGTGGTGGTGGCCATGCCCCCGATGAAGTGGTTCTTCTCGAGGCAGAGCACCCGCAACCCGCCGCGGGCCATGACGACGGCGGCAGTGAGGCCGTTGTGGCCGGCGCCGATCACGATGGCGTCGAAATCCGGCATTAGGGCCGACGGTATCGACGAGCCCATTATTTTGTCAATTTTGTCACTTTGCCGGGCACCAGGCCGAGCTCCAGGAGACGCAGGCCCTGCGCCGTCAGGCGGGAGAGCTCCTCGAGGTCGCTGTGGGGGCCGCGCATCCAGGCGTCGACGGCGGCGAACGTGGCAGCGGCCACGCACTGGGCGGTCACCGTGAGAAGGAACCGGTCGTCGCCCGCTTCGGGCGCGCCCTGGCGCAACAGGTGCTGTTCCACCTCTACCGCGAACTCGGCCTGGACCTGGCGGATGTGCTGCTCCACGTGCCGCTGGTCCAGCTCGCGGGCGCGCAGCGCGGCGATCTCGTACATGGCCTCGCGGTCGAAGGGGAACGAGTAGATGGCGGCCAGGACCGCCTCGGTCACCGACTCGTCGGCGGGGCGGCTCTCGAGTGCCACCCGAAACCAGGCCAGGCTGGCGTCGTAGTCGCNNCCGGCGTCGCCGGCGATCTGCTCGGCAGAGGTCTCTTCGACGCCCTGGGCCAGGAACCGCACCTGGGCCGCCCGGCGCAGTGCGGCACGGGTCCGCTCACCGCGTGCGCTCCGTGGGGACTGCGGCATGCCGCCGCGCCGCTCAGGCCCGGTCGAGGGCCACGTGCTGCGCGCACGCCCGGCGGGTGGGGTCGGCGCGCAGGTCATCAGAGTGAATCGGCGCACCGCAGTGTGCACACGTGTCGTAGCTGCCGTCGCTCAGACGCTCGAGAGCCCGGTCGACGTCATCGAGCACCTGCGCCGACTGGGCCAGCTCCGCTTCGTAGCGCTCTTCCACAAGGGCAGAGTACCGCGGGGCCACCAGCCCTCCCTATCCTTGCGCCGTGACCTCGCTCCCGCCCCTCCTGCCCGCCGCCGAGCTGGTCGGGGCCGGGCTGGTCGTGCCGTGCCTGGACGGCACCGACCGTCCCTACCGCGACCTGGACTGCGCCGCGTCGACCCCAGCACTGCGGGTCGTCGCCGACCGGGTCACCGAATTCCTCCCGTGGTACTCAAGCGTGCACCGCGGCGCGGGGTACAAGTCACGCCAGTCCACCGCCGCGTACGAGGGGGCCAGGGAGAGCACGCACCGCTTCGCCAGGCGGCCGAGCGCCGGCGGCAACGTCGTCGTGCTCTGCCGCAATACCACCGAGGCCATTAACCACCTGGCCTACCGCTTGCAGCTCCATCCTGACGACGTGGTGGCGACGACCGTGGTCGAGCACCACGCCAACCTGCTCCCCTGGGCCCGTGTCGCCCAGCGGCGCTGGGTGGAGTGCGGCGCCGACGGGACCTTCAGCACCGACGACGTGATCGCCGTCCTCGACGGCGGCCGGCGGCCGGCGCTCCTGGCCGTGACCGGGGCGTCCAACGTCACCGGGTGGCTGCCGCCGATTGAGGAGATCTGCGCCGCGGCACACGCCCGCGGCATCCCCGTCCTCCTCGATGCGGCCCAGCTCGCCCCGCACCGTCCCCTCCCCCCGGGTCCCGACTTCATCGCCTTCAGCGGGCACAAGCTCTACGCACCCTTCGGGGCCGGCGCGCTCATCGGGCCACGGCACGTGTTCGAGACGGGGGATCCGTTCCTGGCCGGCGGGGGCGCGGTCGACCTGGTCGACCTCGACGAAGTCATCTGGACCGATCCGCCCGAACGCGAGGAGGCCGGGTCACCCAACGTGATCGGTGCCGTGGCCTTCGGTGCCGCCATGGACGAGCTGACCCGCATCGGCTGGGACGCCATCGGCCGGCACGAGGCGGCGCTGTCGACGCGGCTGCACGACGGGCTGGGCGCCATCGACGGAGTCGAAGTCCTTGGACCGGTCACCGAGCCCGCGCACGCCCCGCTTGCGGTGGCGGCATTCACCGTCGAGGGGATGCACCACGGCCTGGTGGCAGCCCGGCTCAGCGCCGAGTTCGGCATCGGGGTGCGGCACGGTTGCTTCTGCGCCCATCCCTACCTGCTCCGGCTCCTCGGCGTGGGCCCGGCGGGTGTGGCGGACGCACGGGCCGCCGTCCTGCGGGGCGACCGCAGCAGCATCCCCGGTGCCGTCCGGGCCAGCTGTGGACTGGGGACATCGGGGGAGGACGTCGACGCGCTGCTCCGCGCCCTGGACCAGGTCATCCACGGCGGCCCACCGCCGGTGGGCTACGAGCAGGACCCGGTCACCGGCGACTTCTGGCCCGAGGGCCAGGCACGGGGATGGAGCGAGGGCGAACGCCCGGCCGGTGCGGCCTGCGCCCGTGGCTGAGGTACCCGGCGCGCACCCGCGCCCGACCACGCTGTTGCGCGTGCGCGCGTGGTTCCGTGTGCGCGCGCTCATGACCGGACTCGTGACCGCGCTCGTGACTGGCCTCCTCGTCGGACCCGCCCCCGCCGGCGCGTCGAAGCAGAGGCCGCCCCACGTGGTGGCATGGGTGGCCACGGATGCGTCGGTCACCGAGCCGGGCAGCGCCATCACCCCCGTCGACCTGACGACACGGACCGTCGAGCGAAAGGTCAGCGTGGCCACCCTCCCCGAGGCCGCCAGCCTGCCGTGCGCCTTCGCCCTCATCCCGGGTGGCGCGGGCGTGCTGGTGGTCTCGCTGGGTGACGACACGCTGCACGAGATCGATCCGTCCACCGACCGCGTGACACATGCAGTGACGGTGGGGCTGGAGCCCGACGCCGTTGCCGTCGCGGTTGGCGGCCCAGGTGTACCCGACCTCGCGTTGGTGGCCAACCTCGATGACAATTCGGTGACACCGGTCGACCTCACGACATGGAAGGCGGGCAAGCCGATCCCGGTCGGGACCGAGCCGGTGGCCATCGCTGTCGCCCAATCGGGACCGTTATCGGGGACGGCGTACGTGGCCGACTTCGGGAGCAACCAGGTCACGCCGATCGATCTGGCCACGCTCCAGCCGGGGGCGCCCATCGCTGTGGGCGACGAGCCGCAAACCTTGGCGGTGGCCGGCGGGGAGGTTCTGGTCGGCAACTTCGGCAACCGCTCGCTGACCCCGATCGTCATTGCAACGGGCAAGCCCGGCGCCGCCGTGTCGTTGCCGCTCGATCCCACCGGCATTGCCGTCACCCAGTCCGGCCTCACCGCCTACATATCCGGGGGCGCCAGCGTGGTGCCGCTCGCCGTGAACGGTCTCACGATCGGCTCGCCGACCGCTCTCGGGGGGGTCGCCGAAGCGATCGCGCTGAACCCCGGGGATGCTACGGCGTGGGTGGCCATCCAATCGGGCTCAATTGAGCCGGTGACACTCGCCACGGGGCGCGTTGGCCGCGCCATCCACCTGGGGGGCCATCCCTCGGCCCTGGTCATCGCTGAGCGGCGCTCCGGCTAGACGCTGTAGACGGCACGGGCCCGGAACCGCAAAGGACGCTCCGACAGCTCCTCTTGGTAGTGGGCCGTCCAGCCGGCGATGCGCGCAATGGTGAAGATGGTGCGGCCGGCATCGGGAGGCATACCGGTGCCCCAGCTCAGGGCGGCCAACGCCAGATCGCAATTTGGCGGTGGCACCTCGTGGGCGTAGGCCAGGGCCATGACTTCGAGCAACAGCGCGCGCCGCTCCTCGCTGAGCAGCGGCTCGGCCAATTCGAGCAGGGCGTCAAAACGGGGGTCGAACTCCTTGTAGATGGCGTGGCCGAATCCCGGGACGCGGCGATGCCAGCGCAAGACGTCATTGAGGGCCCGCGAGGCGCCGTCCCGCTCGGCCGCCACCAGGAGCTCGTAGACCTGCTGGCTGGCGCCGCCGTGGAGGGGGCCGGACAGTGTGGCCAACCCGGCCAGGAGCGCGTCGTAGAGGTCGGCGCGGGTGGATGCGGCCAGGCGCACCGCCACCGTCGAGGTGGCCAGCTCATGGTCCGCCATCAGGATCAGAGCGGCGTCCACGGCTGCAACCGACAGGATCGGGCCGGTGCCGCCCAGTCGGTGGGCCAGTCGATGGGCGATGGACCCACCGGCAGCAGAGTCGGCGTCGGTGACAGCGTCAGTGGCAGTGCCAGGGTCGGTCACGGCCGCGGTCACGGCCTCATTGGCGCCCACGGCGTCGACCAGGGCGGCCACCACACGCCGAGCCGCCCGGGTGACGGCTTCGGGTCGTAGGTCGGCCCGCAGCGGATCCGTTGCCCCGCACAGGACCAGCGCATGGCGCATGCGGTCCGAAGTCTCGGCCAGGACGGAACGGTCCGGCATGGAAGCACCCAGGGAGGGCGTGCTCCAGTCGCCCCCTTCCTCGCACTGCCATAGGAGTGCAGCCACCTGCTCGAAGCACAGCTCGCCGATCAGATCGGCCGCCGCCCGGCCTCGATAGAAGGGACCCCCTTCCCGCAGCTGGGTCACTCCGGTGGTGATGGTGGCCAGCCGGCTCCCTGCCTGACGCCCACCGCGACTCCGCGCCGCCATTCGCTCGATATCGCCCAGCTCGAAGAGGCTGCGCTTCCCACCGGGCTCTGGATGGGACTCGAGGAGCCCACGGCTGACGTAGGCATAGAGCGTCGACACCTTCACCCCGAGCCGACGCGCCGCCTCCTCGCTCTGCAACATCCGCTCCACATTGGTCACCTTAGTGCGGCTGAATATTGACTTGATCAACGTTTACAAACCATCGGTCGCGGGGCCATAGTGGACGTATGAAAACCGTCGTACGCGACCTCATGACCTCGCCCGCCATCACCTGCACCAGCTCGGACTCCCTGGCGACAGCCGCCCGCACCATGCGGGAAGCCGAGACCGGATCCGTGGTCGTGACCGACGCGGGGAAGGTGGTGGGCATTCTCACCGAACGTGATCTCCTGAGGGCGGCGGCCGCCAGCGCCGATCCCGGGAATGACGCCGTGGCCTTGTGGATGACGGCGCACCCCGATGTGCTCGGGGCCGACGAGGAGGTCGACGCCGCCTGGGCGAGCCTGACCGCCCACCATTACCGCCACCTGCCGGTGGTCGAGGGCAACGCGCTGCGGGGGGTCATCTCGCTGCGCGATCTGATGGGCATGGCCCGCATCCGACCGGCGTCCGAGAGCAGCATCGACGTACCGCCCGGCCTCGAGGGCGTCCTCGTGGCCGAGACGACCGTGGGCGACGTCCGGGGCCAGGAGGGGTTCTTCCACTACAGGCAGTATTCGGCCGTCGACCTGGCCGAACGGCGCTCGTTGGAGGACGTGTGGCATTTGTTGTTCCGCGGGGAGCTCCCGGACGCCGCCATGGGCGCCGCGTTCGCCGCGGAGGTCCGGAGCCGGCGCGGCCTGCCGGCCGGCCTCACCGGGATCCTTCCCGCACTCGCCCGTCAGGGGGCCCCGCTCGAGGTGCTCCGCAGCGCCGTCTCGGTCCTCGGATCCGAGCTGGGCTGGCGGCCGACTCATGACATCGACGCCGCGGAGCTCGCTGATCAGTCACTCGGATTGTGCGCGGTCGTGCCCACGATCCTGGCAACGGCCCATCGGTTGCGCGAGGGACTGGAGCCAGTGGAACCTCGGGCGGACCTCGACTTCGCAGCCAACTACCTCTACATGCTCACCGGGCGGGCGCCCACCGCCGAGCATGCCCGGGCCATCGAGCAGTACATGATCTTGACCATCGACCATGGCTTCAACGCCTCGACGTTCACGGCCAGGGTCATCACCTCAACCGGCGCCGACCTCGGCGCAGCCATCGTGGGGGCCATCGGCGCCCTCTCTGGCCCGTTGCATGGGGGAGCCCCGAGCCGGGCGCTCGACATGCTCGACGCCATCGGCACGGCCGACCGGGCCGAGGCGTACATTCGTCGAGCCGTAGAGGACGGGGACCGCATCATGGGCTTCGGGCACCGCGTCTACAAGACCGACGACCCGCGCTCCCTACTCCTGCGGTCGGTGACCGAGCGACTCGGCGGCCCACTGGTCGCGCTCTCCCAGGACGTGGAGCGCACCACCGTCGACGTGCTCGCCGAGCTCAAGCCCGGTCGCCAGCTCTACACCAACGTCGAGTTCTACGCCGGTGTGGTGATGCACACCTGTGGCATCCCCCGGGACATGTTCACTCCCACCTTTGCCGCCGGGCGGACGATCGGGTGGTGCACCCACGTGATGGAACAGGCGTCGCACAACCGCCTGATCCGGCCGGCGGCCCGCTACGTCGGCCCGCCCCCACCGCAGCCCGTACCGACTCCCTAAAAGCCGACTAAAATGGTCGGCGTTAGGCGGTATAGAGGGAGACCAGCGGAATGCGCCAGACCGGGACCGGCACGACAACCACGATCACGCCGGTCACGGCCCCCCGGACGAGGTTGTTCTCCTTCCCCGACCCGGTCAACGAAGTGTCGGCGCGCCTGGTGGCCGGGGGCGTGGTCGTGGTGAGCCTCGTGACAATTGGCTTGAACGTGAAATGGGCGACTGCACTGATCGCCTACGGCTTCGTTGCCCGCGTCCTGACCGGGCCTTCCCTGAGCCCGCTGGGACAGTTCATGACCCGGGTGGTGACGCCGCGGCTCCCCTTTACCGCCCGCCCGGTACCGGGGCCACCGAAACGATTCGCCCAGATGATCGGGGTAGCCTTCTCGCTGAGTGTGCTCATCCTCACGATTCTCGGCCTATGGGGCGCGGCCCAGATCCTCTTGGCGCTGCTCGCCTCGGCGGCGCTGCTCGAGTCCGCCTTCGGGCTCTGCCTTGGTTGCAAGGCGTTCGCGCTGCTCATGCGGGCCGGCGTGCTCCCCCAATCGGTGTGTGAGAGCTGCAACGACATCACGGTGGCGGCGCGGGCGGCCTGACCCTGCCCTGACCCTGTCCGCGGCCCCTTGGCCTAATGTGCGGAACCGTGCGGGTGCCGGACGCCACACTCGAGGAGGTCCACCAGCGGGGGTTCTCTCTCATGCCGGGGTTCTTGGATCCCGAGGAGCTGAAGGCCGCGCAAGAAGCCCTGTGGCTGCACTTCCCGACACCCGAGGATTATTTCGCCGATCCCGAACGTCACTCCCGGTACGCCGGCAGCCAGTTCGCCGGGGTCGAGGAGTTCCCCTACAAGTCGTGGGATCTCAACCGTTTGGCCGTCCACCCCGATCTGGTCGATGCGGCGGAACGCTATTTGGGCACGGTGCAGCTGCACCTCTACAAGATCGAGCTGTGGGCCAAATATGCCGGCGCAACCAACTACGACCAACCGCTCCACCGCGACTTCGGGAGCCACAGCCTGGTCGTCCCGCGCCTGGACCATCACTACCAACAGATGACCACGTTCATCTACCTCTCGGAGGTGACCGCGGACGACGGCCCGACGCGCATCGTGCCCTACGAGCTCGGCGCGCACGTGCCCTTCACCCCGCTGTACATCGAACGGGGCGCCATGGCGGACGCCGAGGTGCCCATGATCGGACCGGCCGGCAGCCTGCTGATCTACCGCTCTGACATCTTGCACAGGGGCGCGAACTTCGCGTCGGCGGGGCGCTCGCGCTACTCCATCCTGGTGGACTTTCAGGCAAGGGGGACGACGTGGGGCGGGAAGATGGCGTGGCCGAAGGACTCGCCCCACCTGTGGGCCACCTTCATTCCGCAGTGCACCGTGCGCCAGCGCGACCTCTTCGGCTTCCCCAGGCCGGGCCACGACTACTGGAATGAGCAGACGCTGGCCGACGTGGCGCTCCGCTATCCGGGCATTGACATGACGCCGTACCGCAGCGCGGATCCCTCTTTCGACGCCCGCTGAGAGTGCTCGCCGCTACAACTCCGCGATTCACGAACGACGAGAGATATGGCGCCGCACTCGCACGAGCATCCGTACCAGCTCCTCTCCCAGCTCATCACTCGCAGCACGGGGGTTGTTGTAGACGACGTACTCCTTGGCAACGAGAGTGGATAGATAGTCGAGCAGAACCGGCTCAGAGTCTTTGACCATTAGGTAGTCGGCGTGGACGTCATTGAAGAACACGATTCCCTGTTCCGCGTCGAACCGGCTGCGCGCTTCTCGCGGATTCGGATCGGGTAACACAGTGGGCAAACGGCTTGACCCTTGTCGGTCGGGCCGGCCCCCTTCGGCGTCGCTGTCACGTGAGATCGGTTTGGGGGGCGGTACAAAGAGGTCGTCGATGCCCGAAGGTTCCTTGTCTCTCGAATCTCCGTGGTCGCCGTTTACGGACGAGGCGGGGCCGACAAGGACACCACCTTCCCCGGGAACGCTGCCTCCCGCGGAGAGCATCGGATTGTCCAGATCAGACAGTTCCTTCAGCACTCTTCCAAAAATCCGACGAATTTGATCCGAAAGCCGGTCGGTCGTCTGCGCGTCAACGTCCTTGGACACACGCTCGACCGTTCGCGCCACTGACGGCTCTATGGCCTTGACCGCCTCGACGAAGAGGGGGAACGCGTCACGATCTCGCAGAATTGCGCGCCGACCGGCCGACTGCTGAAGAGATTCGAACATCACCTGCCCAGAAACTTGATTGGTGTCCCACGGAGCACAGTCGAACTCGTCAAGCTCCGTCAAGTCGTCGACCACGCTCGTGCCGGCGCGACCTACAACTGCAACGCGACGACGTTTCCCGTCAGAGGGGGCGACATAGAGCGCGAATTCGACACGCCCCCACAATGTGTTACGGGCCGGAATGGTCAGTCGCACACCGTCGGGGCGCTCGGGCAGCACAATTTCGGAAGAGCTCCCTTCGACCACCTCGATCTCATAGTCCCCACGCGCCAGACCCGGACCTCGACGGGCGCGAAGATAGTCAACGACCTTCCGTTGCGTGAGCACCCTCAGAACGTCGGGGTCAAGATCTGAGAGGTATATGGTCGTTCCCGGCAATTGCCTGACCCGCCGTCGTTCCTGTTCCAGGGTGGCTGTCGCTTTTCCTCGCTCAAGTCGCAAAACCCAGGTTTCCGCACTGTCGGCCGTTCGGGACACCACGTCACAACGTTGTCCGAGTTGCTGAAAGGCGAGCATGCCAATCGCCTTCTCGCCAAGCGTCCGAGAATCGCCCACTTTGGATGACTCGAAGAGGCTTCGTGCGACCTCCCTCAATCGGTCGCGCGACATCCCTCTCCCGACGTCATCGACGATGATGGCCGGATACCGTCCTTTCCTGCGAAGCAGGATGCGGATTCGTGCGCCGGTTCGATCCGCCTCGGCATAGTCGTCTGCCGCGTTGGAGACGAACTCGTTCAGGGCATCCTTAGGATCCTGATAGGCCTGACCGCTCACGAGGACGGCCTTCGCCAGGTTGCGAATTCGCAGGCGAACCTTTTCGGGCGGCATACGCCAGATGGTATGAGACCACCGGGACGCAAGCAGCGATGCGCCAGCTCCTCGAGGCCGCCTCCGTAATCCGGCCAACGGCAAGACGTCGCCCGCCGCGCTGCGCCGTCACTCCCCCGTTGGGACCGGCGGCGACAATGGTTTCGGGAGCGACGTACACACCGGAAAAGACCCCCGATCTGGCGATACTGGTGCGCCGCACGGGTCTCGATCCCGGCGCCTCGGGGGATTAAAAGACCTGGTCAGGGCGTTTGAGGTGTGGGACCGGCTGAAGCGCATAGCAACGCACTCCTTGGAGTCCATTCGGCTCAAGGGCCGCTCAATGTCCGGGAGCTGGGAAGCTGATGACAGTCCTCGAACCCGTGGAACTCCACTTGGCCACCGTGCCTGACGTTGGATCACCGGGTAAACCGATGATTCTGACCTCACCGACGGTCACCCTTCCGGTTTGCTGAGTGACGGTTGAAGTACCTTCCATGGTCGTTTCCGTCTCGTCCAGGACGAGCGGAGCACCCGCGCTGACGTTTCGATAGCGTCGGCTCGATAGACCAAAAGAGGGCAGGCAACAATGGACCGGTTCTCCCGTCACCAGCGAGATCAAGCGGAGGACTTAGCACCGCTGCCGCTGTGGGCGGGACCAATCTCAAATGGTGAGTTCATTCCCGGTCCCCAATCGGCACATGACCGAGCCATCAATGCAATCATCCGATCACACATCGATTCCTCGGCGCGCAAATTGGGCGTTGATCGCCGCCGCTTCCTGCAAGGCGCCGGCGCCGTAGCCGCCGCTCTCGCCGCGTTCGAGCTCGCTGGATGCTCTCAGACGATAACGACACACAAATCTTCCTCGGCTGCACGAACCGGACGCGGTGGGACGTTCACCACTCCACCGCCCGAGGACACTGCAGCGTGTCAGGAGGCGCTCGGCGACACAGGCGGCTTCATTTTCGACGTCCACACCCATCACGTCATCCCGAACGGTCCGTGGGTACAAAATTCACCGGAGATCGTTGACCTTGCCCTGAGCATGCTGCCGCCCGGTTGTACGGACAGCGACCAACTCGATTGCGTCGATCGCGCCACCTACCTGCACGACCTCTTTCTCGCCAGTGACACAACCGTGGCGATGCTGACCGACCTGCCCAATTCAGGGCCGCTGAGTGCCGCTGTCCCGTTTCCCGAGGCTCTAAAGACCCAACAGATCACGGACGGACTTGTGCATGGCGGCGCCAGCCGTCTCCTGGTCGAGAACGTCATCGCGCCCAATGCCGGGCCGCTGGGTGCCACTTTGGACGAAATGTCGAGCGCCGCTCAGTCGGGCCCGCCCTCAGCATTCAAGGTTTATACGGCTTGGGGCCCTTCTGGCATCGGGTTCTCCTTAGAGGATCCGGCCATTGGCATTCCCACCGTCCAACATGCCCATGACCTGGGCGTGAAGGTATTCATCTCCCACAAGGGCCTCCCACTGGTGGACTTCGATCCCCGTTTCAACCACCCCGACGACATCGTTGCGATCTCCCGGCAGTTCCCTGACATGAATTTTGTTGTCTACCACGCCGCCTGGGATCCTTCACAGGTCGAGGGCCCCTACAACCCGGCAGCCACCATCGGCATCGACACGCTGCTGGCCGCACTTGATCGCCACGACGTCGCACCGAACGACAATGTGTGGGTGGACCTCGCCACCATGTGGCGCCAATTGCTGACGCAACCCGACCAGGCCGCGCATGCACTCGGGAAGCTCCTCAGCCGAGTGGGCGAGCAACGGGTCATGTGGGGGACAGATGCCATCTGGTACGGCAGCCCACAAGCGCAGATAGTCGCCATGCGCGCCTTCCAGATCACTCCCGAATTCCAAGACCTGTACCACTATCCCGCACTTACCAGTGACGTGAAGGCGGGCATCTTCGGACTCAATGCAGCGATGCTCTTCGGAATTGACCCGACCGCTACCCGGTGCGCCATGACCGTCGATCCTCTCAGTGCCGGGATCGACGAGTCGGCTGATCTTCGACGCACGGGGGCGCTCCCTTCTGCATGGACGCCGCACGGTCCGACAACCCGCCGTCAAGTCCTTCACTGGCTTGCCTCTCCCGCCACTCACTGGTTGCCGATGTAGCTCGCCGCGCCGGCCACCGGACCAGAAAGATTCCCGCAGCCCGAACGACCTGCGCACACCTCCGGCATTGAACCTGGCCGTTTGGGTTGTCCGCAATTGGCAGCGATAATGAGTTGTGAACGCGATCGCGGTCTGGTTACGTGGCTTGCCTCAGGTTGCCCGGTGGGGGACGGTCGGTGCGGCCTCGGCAGGCGTGCCCGGGGCGATCATTGGACTGATCGTAGGACTCCATGTCTATGCACCGACCGCTCCGTTTGCGGCCGTGGAGCTAGGGCTTCCCGCCACAATCGTTGGCGGAATCCTTGGACTGGTGTCAGGCATGTTCGTAGCAGCAGGTCGCAAAGTCCAGCGGAACTACCCCAGGACTGCCGCCGACGCTGAAGCCCTGCGCCGACCGTAAATCTCTTCGTAGTCTTCCAAGGGGAGCGGCCGGCGGCGCCCGTCCTTCGTTCCGAACAACGTCGGATGCGCAAGCCGATCCTCTTGCGATCATCAGCCTGCGCCGTTGCGGGCAGCCTCATATCGGCGTAACCCGTTCGGCACGCGTCATCTGACCCTTGCCTGCGCCCTTGACCGCTGTCGTGCGAGCGGTGAGACTGCCGGAGGGCACAGCTGGACACGAAGGATCGGATAATGCGCGAGCGAACGAACGAGGTAGAGGTCGAGCGCGACGCCAAGGTGACCATGCCCGACGGGGCGGTGCTGCTGGCTGATATCTATCATCCGGTCGGGATCGAGGACACCCCGACGATCCTCGAGCGCACCCCCTATGGTCGCCGGGGCTTGTCCTCCGGGTCTGGGCCGGAGTTCGCAGCCCGGGGATACCGCTACATGCTCCAAGCGTGCCGCGGCACCGATGGCTCGAGCGGTTCTCACAGCTATTTCATAGAAGCATCCGACGGGGGTGCCACCGCCGACTGGATCGCACAGCAGCCATGGTTCAACGGAAGCCTCGGCACCTTTGGGGCCAGCTACATGGGCTTCACCCAATGGGCGCTGGCGTCGACGCGACCGCCGCATCTGAAGGCCATGGTGATCGGCCTGTCTGCGTCAGTCCGGGCATTCTCGTGGTACCCCGGCGGATCGCTCGCCCTCGAGGTCATCATTCCCTGGGATATCGGTGCGACGCAGTTCAACAAACCCCCGAACGCCAACACCATCACCGACGTCTCACCCGAGGCAATCGAGCGGCGGATGGCAGAACTGCGAGAAGCATTCGATCACCTCCCCCTCGGAGAAGTGATCCGCCACCTGACCGGTTCCGACCTCGAGCTCTACCGGGACCAGCTCGTTCACGCCGGGCTAGACGACCCGTTCTGGTCACCTCTCGACTACAGCGAACTTTTGAGGGATTGGACAGTGCCCACGCTGCTGGTGGACGGCTGGCACGATTATCCGTTGCCGCGGGTGCTCGAAGACTATGCCGCTCTACGCAAGTCGGCCGCCCCGGTCCGCCTTCGTATCGGTGCCGGCGGGCATCTTGGAGGGGGTGGCGAAGGTGGGTTGACCGATGCTCCACTGGCCTGGTTCGACACCTATCTCCGCGGGGAAGTCGGACTGATTCCCCAACGTCCAGTGACGATTGAGGTCCAAGGAGAGGCTGGCGGTTGGCGCGATCTCGATGACTGGCCGTCTCCCGCCGAACCGAAGCGATGGTATCTCCAGCCCGGTGGGCATCTTGCAACTGAAGCGCCGGAAATGCCCTCACCGCCCGACTCATATCGTTACGACCCCGCCGAGCCGACCCCGTCGATCGGTGGCATCGGCATGCTGACCGGTGGCTCCGTGGATAATCGAGAGCTCGAGGCGCGACCCGACGTTCTGGTGTACACGTCCGACCCGCTGGCGGACCCTCTCGTTCTGATCGGCACGGTCGAGGCTGAACTGTGGGTCAACTCGAGCCTCGATCACACCGACTTCTTCGTGCGGCTGTGCGACGTCTCGCCCGACGGTCGTTCGGTCAACGTCTGCGACGGGCTGAGGCGGCTGAATCCGTCATCCATTCGGCGCTCCACCGAGGGCGCGTTCCGCGTGTCGGTACCAATGTGGCCTGCGGGACATCGCTTTGGCGCCGGCCACAGCCTACGAGTCCAAGTATCGAGCGGCGCCCATCCCGTGTATGCCCGCAACCTCGGTACTGACGAACCCGCTATCACCGCGATCGTCATGCAGCCCGCCGAACAAGCCGTGTACCACGAACCGGGCAAGCTTTCCTTCGTCACGTTGCCGCACGCCTCGAGTTAGTCCCAGACGAGCGCGCAATCCGCCACGTCGGTGGTCCGTCGAGGACGTGTTACCCCGCCGACTCGCGCGGGGCGACAGATATTCGTTTGTGCGACAGACAAACCACGCTGCACTGAATTTGGTGCAGGCTCCGATGCCTCGCTTGTCTGGTTCTTGCGGAGCGGGGACGTCAAACCCGCGTGTGGCCACGGCACAAATTGGACTCTCTCCGCTTGAAGCCAGCCACCCAGATCTCAACTACCAAATTCCGAACTGGCGTGCCGGCCTGATCCTCATACGGGTGCCATTGCCGGCTCCGATACGTGCATGATGTTGAGGTGGAACGAGTTGCGGTTGTGGGCTGCATTGGAGCGGGGAAGTCGACGGTGGCTCGTGCCCTGGGAGAGATTATGGGCATAGAGGTGTTCCACCTAGACAGACTCTGGTGGCAGCCCGGTAAGTACAAGATCGTAGGTGCTACTTCCGTCGTCACTCACACGATGGCGCAAGATGAGGTTTTGCAACTTGAAGAGCGGATTGCTGCTGGCAAGTCCTGGGTCATCGACAGTGGGGTCGCCAATATTGCAGTTCGGCTGGCGCGTGCCGACACGGTGATCTTTCTTGATCTGCCGCGTTGGATTTGTACGTGGCGCGTTCTCAAGAGACACAACCGACCGAGACCCGACTACCCCGATGAGGTCCGGGAAGGCTTGGGTTGGCTGTGGCTTCTGCTGCGATGGATCTGGAAGAGGTGGCCAACTGAAAGGCGTCCGAGCGTACTCTCTGCAATCGAGGAATACGGATCGAAGGCGACGGTGGTCTACCTCCACAACCGCCGAGAAGTCCGTTCGTTCCTCGATGGCGTACGAAAGAACGAGTCGGTGACCGATCATCCTCTCTAGCCCAAGGAGGATCCCTAGACGGGTCACCAGGCCTCGGTGTTCGCGATAATTGCGTGAGCACGTACCGAATCAGGCACTTATGGGGCAGTGGCGGGGGCCGAGGGCACCGCTAGGGAGCACTGCACCGAGTTCCGTGGCCATCGCCACCCCTGGTCCGACCGTCGGGTGCGAGCTGCCGCCGTGGACTGTGCTGGAAACGATCGATTTTCACCTGGTGTAGTGCAACTGTCGCCCGACGCGGTCCGATCCCATCAGGGCTAGGTAGTGACAAGATCCGCCTTCGGGCGAAGGCATTGCGGCGATCTCCTCCGCCGATCAGGTGTGATCCGGGGATCAGTCAGGACGCGGGGCCGCACTCCCCGTGTCAACAGGTGTAATGCTTGACACCGATGCTCGTAATGGTGAGCTTGCTTTGACCGCTCGGGTTGCGACATGGCTGATGTTGCCATTGGTCGCCGGGCGCCTGGCCGCGCTCCCATCTGCTTCAACGCTCTCTAGCCCGACCTCCATCATCGCATCGATTGGAGGACTTTCTCGCGTGGGCTGCTCGGTGCAACTGCCTTGCCCGGCCGCGTGGGATGTTGCTGCCGGCAATGCCACGACCCAGATTGATGTGCGCCTCCCCAGCGCACCGACCGGAGTGACGGCCACCGCTACAGATGGCCAGGCCGAGGTGAACTGGATAGCCCCCCATATGGACGGCGGGGGCCAGATCAGTAACTACCTGGTCACGTCGTCACCGCCCAGTTCCGCGGTCGTTGTGGCTGGGGGGCAGACACGCGCATTGATTGGCGGGCTCCCCAATGGCGAGCGATTCACATTCACCGTTGCCGCCGCCGATTCGAGTGGCCAGGGCCCCCCGTCGACCCCCTCGAACGGCGTGACACCGGAGTCCCTCTCGACATTCACATCAACGATATCGATCCGATCCGTGAGCGCCATGTTCAACGGCGGCGCGTGTGTGGATCAGGGGAGCCAATGTTTCGGGATCCAACAAAATTCCTTCGTCCGCTCGGCTACGAATGGCGAGTATTGGGTCCAGAATCTCGTGTTTGTAGAGGACAGTCTGCTGCACGGGTGGGAGGCCGAAGGGAACTACGAGATCTGGAATGGCACACAGCAGTCGATACTGGCGTGCAGCGGCACCATCCTGTCCGGCCCATATGGACAATTCTGCGAATGGCCGATGGCATGGCGCGAACTGAAGTTTCCCGCTCAGATCACCCTCACGTCGACCGTGGCCGATGGCGACGTGGTGCTCAAGAACTCGCTCGGCCATTCCTTTCCTGCATGGTCAGCGGGCACAGGCGGGATTAAGTTCATCGTCGACCCACGTGAACTCGCAGTGCCTTCCTTGCTGAGCCTGTTTGCACCCGAGACCGTGATTGTCGGAGAGACAGGCCGGCACACTGTCACGTTCAACGGCGGCAGCGGGTCGATCGCGTCACAGATGGTTCTTTCCAACGGGCAGACAGGGGATCCGGGTACCCAATGCGTCGCGCAGAGCAGTGATACATCAACTGGTGAGTCGAGCGTGGGATTTTACTGGTCCACTTCAACGCAAGGCAGGACGAGTCTGGTTGACTTTGCTGCCCGCGGGGGCAGCCCCGGAGACGGGGATGGCGTCAAGGTGTTGCCGGACTCGCAGATGTGCGCATGACAAGTCGGAGCATGAGGGATGTCCCGCTCACGAAGGACATGAACAGAAGGAGTTTCCCGTGGTGGACTTGCCACTGCCGACGAGTCCAGCGATCAGATCCCCCTACCGTGCGTGCGGGTGGGTCCCTTCGAATCCTTGGGGACAGTCGTGCGAGCCAATGAAGCTCTGCTCCGACGGTCGTGACGGGGAGGATTCAGAACTGTGAGAGTCATCGCTCTTCACCGGCTCTACCAACGGACTTGCAAGCACGTGCGGCTATCACTGGACTGTCACTCGAGCGCAGGCGCAATTGACGGTGCGACAGCCGATGGATCGGCGAATGCGGGTACGGGCTCGCGAGGCTGCAGTGGGGGCTCAGCTGGAGCTTGTCGAAGCGTTCAGAAGGTGCGCCAAATGTGGGGGTAATCGGTTCTCCGAACGCCCAGTCACGAAGCGGCGTCCGGCAGACCCCCCGGAGGGCTAACCAAACCTGCCCGACCACTCAGAACGTTGCAGTCGATACCGGGCGGGTTCTAGGTATTTGAACCGGCGGCTGAGATCAGGTCCTCCATCGTCAGCGGGGACGCGAAGGCCTGCGAGCGCCTTCGACCCGCCCGGGACCTGGCCAATCCGTTTCGTAAACCGAACGGGATACGGATCATTTCGTACCGCTCTCGACGTGTCAGCGAGACCTGCACAGCCAACAGTCCCCAATTCGATGCTGGAGATTCGTTCGCGGAGAAACGCCAACCATTTGGTGACCATTCGGAATCAATTCGAGGAAATTGCGATTTGAATGAACCATCGGATCCTCCCGGACGTAGTGCGTTTAAGGAACACGTCAAGAGGAGAAATGATGAGGTCGCACCCTAGCGGACCGGGGAACCATACCGACCACGCCCGCGGATGGGTCGCCGACCAACGGCGAGCGCTCGCTCCCATCGCTCGCGACATATGTGGGGTTCTGGCCGAGCAGAGCCGGCCGCAGATCGGCTGACCCCCCATACGGCAGCCGGAGATCTCTTCGAGCTCGCCTCGTCCCCGTGATACCGGCGTCCTCATCGTCGACGACGGGACGACGCACCAAAGATCTGCGCTCCCGACACAGGCTCACGGCGCGGGGATACCCGCCGCGAACGTCATAGTCATAGCCACGACCCCTGCCCCTACACACGTCCAAGAAGGAACGAACCCCTCCAATGAAATCAAGCGCATTCGACGATGACCGCGAATCAATACATTCCTGGCCCCAGGACTTCCTCCGGATCGGCTTCGGAGTGATCTGGGTGATCGATGCCAGCCTCAAGTGGCTACCCGGCTTTCGCGCGACGTACGCCTCCGCAGTAACGACCGTTGCCAAGGGACAACCGCACTGGCTCAAATGGTGGTTCGACTTCTGGACGAGGGTGCAGGAGCCGAGACCGACCGCCTTCGCGTACATGGTAGCGATCCTAGAGACATTGGTTGCTCTAGCCATCCTGTTGGGGTTCGCGCGCAAGCTGACCTACATCGTCTCGGCGTTGTACGGGCTCATGATCTGGTCGGTAGCTGAGGGGTTCGGCGGCCCCTACGTAAAGGGCTCCACTGACATCGGAACAGGAATCATCTACACCTTGGTATCGGTGGGTCTGCTGACCATCTGCTACTACGCAGGGGTAAGCCGGCACAGTATCGACTACCACCTGGAGAGGCGGGTCACGTGGTGGTGGAAGCTCGCCGAGATGCGCAGACCTGGCCGTGCCGCCTTCGGAACCCGCTCGGCCCAGGATCATGCGTCCAAAGAGAGGTCGGCGGTCCCGATCGGGAGTTAGCCGGCCACAGCGCCTTCTCCACACAACGGGCCACCCAGAGGTGTGCGCTGAGCAGGTACAGGACGGGTTCTTGGCTGCCCATGGGGATCGCTACGGGGCGGTGCCCCGTTCCAGGAGCACCTCGAAGGCTTGGCGCTCAGCGTCGCTGCCTACAAGGCGGAATCCGGCTCGGTTGAGGGTCCGTTGCGAAGCGATGTTATCCAGGGTCGTGTCGGCGATCACCCTGGATACTCCGTGGTCGGCGGCCACAGTCAGCAGGGCGATGACCGCCTCGGCGGCGTAGCCATGGCCGCGGGCCGAGGGAGCCAGGCCGTAGCCGATCTCGACGCAGCCGCCNNGCGGGTGATCCGGTAGTAGCCGAACGGTCGCTGCTCTCCTTGCGAGGCGGTCGCGCGAAGGAGGGCCCCCACTGCGCCAACGTCGCCCTCAAATGGGAAATCATCCGCCCAGGCATCGGCCGGTCCCGCACTCCGAGCGACGATGCGTTCGGCCTCAGCGACATCGATCGCGTGCAGCTGTAGGCGCGAAGTTCGAAGGTCGGTCATGGCGTTAGGGAATTAGTCCCCGTCGCCGAGCAACCTGACGCCGGTCGCGATTGGGGATGTTGGCTGAGGATGGCGAATCACCCAACAACGCAACCGTCTCCAGCAAAAGGAGTGTCGCGAAAGAAGAGGACCGTGGTCCTCTTCTCAGAACTTTTCCACAACCTATGGAGATTGCCATTGCAGCAACAGGCTATGTCGATCTTTGGTCACGGTCACGCAGCTTGCTGAGCCTCAAATGCCGGCACCGGAACGGATCAGACTTTACGCCTGGCTGGACATTGCGGAGACAATCATTGCCGCGCACTCCTCCGGCGAAGTGTCCGCTGTGTCAACGACCATGTCGTACTCGACGCCGTCGTGGACCACCTGGGCCTGAGACTCGGCCATGCCAGGCACTCGACCTGGCCGAAGCGCCTCTCTGGCTGCGGCCACTTTGGCGTCGCACAACACACCAACCCAAAACACCTCGAGTCCTCCAAGAGCTACTCGCAGCCTCTCTTGCTGTCGTGCGCCGTCGAGAAAGACGTCGTCAAAGATGACGCCCGTCCCGCTCGCACCGATGGCGCCAAGGCCGACAAGCCAGGATCGTTCGAGGTCTCGCCATCCAGGTCCGACTTCGACCTGACCAGAAGCTCCGAATCGGAGCAGGGACCCATCTGCAATACCGTCTTGGGGGATTGCTTCGACGAGGTCATCAACTCCAAACACCAACCAAGGAGTCGACAACTTTTCCTGGAGGCACCGGGCGATCGTCGACTTTCCGGCGGACGATCCGCCGTTCAGGATGACGAACTGTGGGACCACCATCTGGCGCAGTCAATCAGGAGCTGTCAGTGAGCCCCAGAATTTCCTCAGTGCGGCCGCGCCAGCGGCCGGGTCCTGGATCATCCACCAGTGACCGAGCCCCTGCAGCACGACCACCTCGGCCTTTGCGCGCCCGGAGGACCAGCGGGCTCGTGCCTCGCCGCCGGTGTACTCGTCCTCGGTGGGGATGATCACGAGACCAGGCCGGGCCGCAGCGGCGCCGAGTCCCTCGCCGAGGTGAACCATCGCCGGTTGGGCGGCGGACCGGTAGAGGGAGAGGATGCAGCGACCCATGGTTTCGTCAACGGCCGACGCAACGGCAGCGGCGATTTCGGGTGTCATCCCGAGCGACTCGAACATCGACGCCCGGTCCGCGACGGGAAGCGATGCGATGCCGGCGACCGCGTCTTCGCCCGCGCCCGGTGTCTGCCACACCTGTGCCAGGTCGTGCCACACGTAGTCGGGGGCGAAGCAGCCGGCGATGTCCATCGCCCACGACCGGATGAGGTCCGGCCGTTCGATCGCTATACGCATGACGTGCCCACCGCCCCAGTCGTGGCCGACCAGGTCGACCGGCCCACCCTGTTTCTCGAGCTCGAACGCGAGCCAGGCGACATACTCGTCCGCCGTGGCGCCAAAGCCGTCCGCAACAGGGGCGCCGAAGCCGGGAGGAGACAGGGTCACAGCGTCGGGGTGCTGCAACTCGGCCAGGAGTGGTCCCCAGATCGCGGGCGTCTCGGGGTTGCCGTGCACGAACACGGCTCGAGCCTGCGATAGGTCAGACAAGGAGTCCCTCCAGTTCGGCCCGGGTCGGCCCGGGTGACGAGTAGGGCGGAGTCGAGAGAGCCACGTCGAGCACCCGCTGGAATACCCCTTCGCGGGCCATCACTTCCTCGGGCAGACTGAGACAGCCGAGCACCTCGAAGAACCATTGCAGCACCTCCGGGTCGTAGTGCGACGCCGAGGTGAACGCCCGAGGCCCGGCGACCGACGGGTCCGAGGGATCGAAAGGATCAGGGAGCCCGTGCAGATGGGCCTCGACCTCGGGAGCTCGGATCCGGTCGAAGTTCACCGTCGAGGCGTGCCATCTGGCAGCCCGCTCGTCGGTCCGGCGCTCCCACTCGGCGGCGAGTTGGCGTGGGTCCTCCATGTGCTCGGCGATTGCCGGGGCGATGTCCACCGCGTGCATCAAGCCGAGGGTGATGCCCCTGCCGATCGAAGGGTTGGTGAAACCCCATGCATCGCCGACGGGTACCACCCCTGTGGCACACGGGACGCCGTCCACGACGAACTCGCGCGTTGTGTTGGCCGTGCTGGCCATGGAGAAGCTGTCCCCCTGCGGCGCGCCGTCGGCCCAATGCGCATGGTTAGGCAACGCCCGAACGACCCTTTCGAAGATCTTCGGGTCGCGCACATTCCTCATCAGCTTGTCTTTGGGGGAGTGGTAAAGCGTCACCGACCACCAGCCGTGGTCGCCCGGAATGGTCAGGACTGAGATGGATCCGATGGCGCACAGGAGGTCGTCCCGCGGCTCCGGTAGAGACGCCCCCCGGTAGTACTGCGTGTTGTAGACGAAGCCCGACTCGAAGGCGTGCTCCGGGGACTGGCGGCCGCCAGCGGCCTCGATCATGCCGGACAACGGTGAGCGGCGGCCAGCCGCGTCCACGATGACCCTGGTGTCAATGGTCTCGCCCGACTCGGTGCGGACGCCGGTGATGTGCGGCACGCCCGGGATCACCTCGGTCCCTGTAACCAGTCCGGCCGCAGCGCAGCCGTAGCGAACTTCAACGCCCGGCGTCTTCCTGGCCGCCGATGCGTACGCGTACTCGATCAGCGGGCGCCGGCAAGTCGTCATCGTCTCGAAGCGGCTCAAGTCCAGGTCCTTACCCGCGCCGTCGGGTAGGAGGCATGCCTGTGCCTCGGCCGAGTTGTACCGGATGGCGCCAACGGCCTCCATTGCGGTGAAGACCGTCGGGAGGTGCTGCTCCATCAGCGCCCGTCCCCCCGGCTGAACGTAGTGCACAAGCCGGAACTGCCCAACGCTCCGGCGCTGCCAGCTCTCCCACGCCTCTTCTGGATCGTCGGGCGCGGCCTCGTCGCGGTCGAGCACCACGACGTCTAGGCCCTGTTGCGCCAAGAGAATCGCCGTCGCCAACCAGTAGGTCCCCCACCCAGGACGACTATGTCTGCCACGTGCCCTCCTTCGCCGGAGTCCGGCCTGTCGTTACCGTTCTCGGAATGCGGAACACTAGTCCTGTAACCGCAAATCGTCACCCCCTAGTGGCAAGCCGGGTGGTTCTTCGTTCGAGATGCCAGGACATGTAAAGCGAACAGGTCCTGGGCGGCGCCGGGATCGACGTCGCTCGGGCCGGCCACAGCGGGTTAGGGATCCCCCCATCGCGGACCCGGTCGCCCGTGGCGACGCGTCGGGGATCACGCCGGGTCCGGCCCTGATCTTGGTGAGGGTGGAAGAGCTGACGGGATGATCACGGCGTCGGTCGATCTGCCGAGAGATTCCGCAGTTGGTCGGCTACCTGCCTCCAACTCAATCCGAGCTCACCTCTTTGGCGGTAAAGCGCCAAGTACAGGGCTGCTGCGTCGAACGGTCGGATCTTCAGTTCCCTCATCTCTTCATTTTGCCTTGACCGCTTGGGTCTGTCTCCGTACGGCGGGAGCGTGTCCGATCACAATGACCCCATTCCGTGGCCAGGGCTAAGTTCTCCGGCTGTGAA
>PKYA01000106.1 GCA_003133545.1 Acidimicrobiaceae bacterium
ACTCGCGTGCGGTCACCTGGTAGCCGAAGTACGTCCCCAGAATGAAGACCAAAAAGAGCAGTTCGACGGTGAGAATCGGCTGGACCACGGAGAGACGCCCCACGTGGAGCGCGAAGAGCTGGAAGAGGAATGCACTGACCATGAACACGAATCCCAGCAACCAGACGCGGCGGCGGACGGCATGGGTGATCAGGCTCAGCCGCATGGTGGCCTCTTCGGGGGCGTCCTCCACCCCCATGCGCTGAAAGACGCTGGTCAGCGCGTTCGAGAGTGCCGCCCCCAGGGCGAGTAGGTAGACCATGACGCCCCGCCATCCTACGAGTGGCGTCGCGCATTTCACGCAGCTGGCGCCCAGGGGGCTCCCAGGTGAACGGGATCCGTCGCGATCTGCGCCCGACGCGCAGGATTCGTGTGCAGTGGGCTCGTGGGATCCGTTCCGGAGCAATGAAATGGCAGTTTCCGACGAAATATTGAGCCGGTCCCTTCACGTATGTGGCAGTTGCGTTACATTTACGACATCTTCCGTCGCTGGGGTGAGGGGGGACGGAATCCCGGTCGCCGTCCGGCGCCCGCGTAGCAAGGGAGTGCTATGGGAATCATGGGGTACTTGAAGCGGATGGCGCTGGCCGCCATGGCCGCCAGCGCGTTGATCGCTGGATTGATCGTTGTCGCACCGGCCACCAGTGGCGCCGGCGCAGCCACGCCGACTACAGCGACCTTCGCCGAACAGGCGTCGCAGACGCCCAACTTCATCCTCCCCTTCTATCCGGGATCCTTGTGCTCGGTGACCAACATCGCTCAGTTCATGTACCTCATGTACCGGCCCTTGTACTCGTACGGGACCGGCACTACCCCCGCCCTGAACCCGAAGCTCTCACTGGCCAACACGCCCGTGTTCTCCAATGGCGACCAGACGGTCACCCTGACCATGAAGAACACCTACAAGTGGTCTGACGGCGAATCGGTGACCGGCGAGGATGTCGTGTTCTTCATGAACTGGTACCACGCCGAGAAGGCCAACTTCTGCGGCTACACGAAAGGAGAGATGCCCGACAACGTCTCCAATGTGGTGGCCAACGGGCAAACGGTGACCTTCACCCTCACCGGCTCGGTCAACCCGAACTGGTTCACCGACAATGAGCTCTCGCAGATCACCCCCCTGCCCCTGGCCTGGGATATCAAGTCCACCGGCGCTGCTGCGGGTTCGGGCGGGTGTGCCGCGGCCGCCTACGGGACCGATGATGCCGGCTGCAGCGCGGTGTACACCTACATGGCGGACCAGGCCGGCTACAACCCGAACAACCCGAGCGCCGCCAACAACTCGTTCTCGACCTATGCCACCAACTCGCTGTGGCAGGTCGTCGACGGCCCGTGGAAGGTGAGCGCCTTCAACGCCGACGGGAACGTCACCTTCGTCCCGAACTCCAAGTACACGGGCCCGGTGAAGCCGACGCTGAAGTCCTTCACCGAGATCCCCTACACGAGTGATAGTGCCGAGTACAGCGCGCTGCTGGCTGGGAACCTCACCTACGGGTACGTTCCGGCACCGGATATCACGTCCCCCGCCAAGTCGGCGAGCCAGCCCGGAGCGAACGTCTCCCGCTTGGCGTCCACCTTCAACCTGGACCCGCTGTACGCCTGGGACATCGGCTACTTCCCGATCAACTTCAACTCGACGGCTGACAACGGCATGGCCGGGAAGATCTTCTCCCAGCTGTACTTCCGTCAGGCCGTGATGTACCTGATCGACCAGCCGCTCTACGATCAGAAGATCTGGAAGGGCTACGCCGTGCCGACCTACGGGCCCGTGCCGGTGTACCCGAACAGCACGGAGCTGTCCTCGACTGAGAAGAACAACCCGTATCCCTACAACCCGGCCAAGGCCAAGGCCCTGTTGCAGGACCACGGCTGGTCCATCAAGCCCGGCGGCATCGACACGTGCCTCAAGCCTGGAACGGCATCCAATGAATGCGGTGCGGGCATCGTGCCGGGCGCGCTGCTGAACTTCCAGATGCCCCTGGCGACTGGCATTCAGGCCGAGACCCAGATGATGGAAGCCGAGGTGGCGTCGTGGGCGAAGGTAGGCCTCAAGTGGACGATCGTCCCGCAGACCTTCGACACCGTCATCTCGGACGCCGTGGCCTGTAGCCCCGGCCCCAGCTGCACCTGGCAGGCCCAGAACTGGGGTGGCGTCTGGATCTACCAACCCGACACCTATCCGACCGGTGACGAGCTCTTCGAGACCGCCTCGGTGTCCAACTACGGCAGCTACTCCAGCGCCCCCAACGACGTGCTGATCAAGCAGACCGTTTTCGGCAGCACTCCCCTGTCCACGTGGGAGAACTTCATGGCCAAGCAGGTTCCGGTGATCTGGGAGCCCAGTGCCGCCGTCGACATCTTCGAGATCAACAAGAACCTCACCGGAGCGACACCGTTGAACGCCTTTGACTACCTCCTTCCCGAGAACTGGCGCTGGAAGTAGTCCGCTAAGCGCAGAGCAGTTGCCAATGTGACGACAACCCCTCCAGCATCGGCTCCGGCCGGTCAGGAGGGGTTGCGTCATAATAAAGGTCGGCTCAAGAACTCGATAGCCGTACCAACAAAGGTGGTCAGGCGTTGATCGGATTCCTCATACGACGAATCCTCCAGGGCATCATCGTCATCCTTGGTGTGGTGGTACTCGTCTTCACCCTTTCCAAGTTGATCCCCGGTGGTCCCGCCCGCATCGCTCTCGGGCCGCGCGCCTCGACACCGGCCAACATCGCCCACTTCAACCTGGTAAACGGTCTCGACCTCCCGCTGTGGGACCAGCTGTGGCAATACATCCATGGGCTGCTCGTGATCTGGCGGCCCAACCTCGGCTACTCGTACCACTACAACGAGGGTGTCCGGTCGGTCATCGCCCAGCGCCTACCCCGCACGCTCGCACTGGTCGGCACCTCCACCCTCGTCGCGCTGATCATCGCCGTACCGCTCGGGATCTTCCAGGTGGTCCGACGCAACACCATCAGCGACTACGTCATGACCGGACTGTCGTTCGTCTTCTACGCCATCCCGTCGTTCCTCCTCGGAACGCTGTTGATCTTGTACTTCGCCGTCGATCTCAAGTGGTTCCCCGTGTCGCCGCCCGGAGGGGGCGGCTTCTTCACGATTTTCACCGACCCTCGGGCGTTCCTCCTCCCAGTGGTCACCCTCTCGGCCATCACCATCGCCTCGTTCAGCCGGTTCATGCGCTCATCGATGATGGACGCCATGGCCGAGGACTACGTCCGCACCGCCAAGGCCAAAGGGGCTGGCCCCCAACGCGTGTTGTTCGGGCATGCGATGCGCAATGCGCTGATTCCGATCATCACCCTCGTGGGGCTTTCGCTCCCAGCCATCGCCTCGGGGGCGCTGGTCACCGAGACGGTCTTCAACTACCCGGGCATGGGGCTGATGACGGTGTCGGCGGCGCTGTCCGACGATATCCCTGTCGTGCTGGGCGCCACTCTCGTCATCACCGTTGCCACGGTGATCGGTTCGCTGCTGGCCGACATCCTCTATGCCGTCGCTGACCCCCGCATCCGTTTCGGGAGCGCCTGATGAGCGCAGATCTGCCTTCCGGGGGAGTTCCCGATCCACTGGATCCGATGAACCGTCCGCTGCCGCTCGGCCTCGAATCCATCTCGCCGGCCGACGTGGTCGCTCCTCCCGAAGGTGGCGAAGCCCGGTCAACCGGCTCGATGCTCCGCCAAATCGGTCGGGTGTTCATCGAGAACAAGCTGGCCATCGTCGGCGTGATCATCGTGATCGCCTTCGTTCTGTTCTGCTTCGTCGGTCCGTTGCTGTACCACACCAACCAGACCAACGCCCAAGAGGCGCTGTTGAACTCAACCGAGAACGCCCCGCCGGGTCACGGCCACCCGCTCGGCACCGACGACTACGGGTACGACATGCTCGGTCGTCTCATGTTCGGCGGCCAGGCCTCCCTCATCGTGGGCTTGGCCTCGGCCGCGGTGGCCACGTCCTTCGGCGTCATCTACGGCGCCTTGTCGGGATTCTTCGGCAGCTGGATCGACGCTCTGATGATGCGCATCGTCGACGTGTTCTTGTCGATCCCGGCGCTGTTCTTGCTGGTCGCGCTGGTCTCAATCTTCCACGCTTCGGAGCCACTCATCATCGTGGTCATCGCCGCGATCAGCTGGCTGGTCCCCGCCCGGCTCATCCGAGGCGAAACGTTATCCCTACGCGTCCGTGAATACGTCCAGGCCGTCCGGATCATGGGGGGCAGCCGAACGCGCATCATCGGACGGCACATCGTCCCCAATGCCATCGGGACGATCGTCGTGTTCGCCACCTTCCAGGTGGCCGACTCGATCCTCTTGCTGGCTGCCCTCGGCTTCATCGGCTTGGGGATACCGCTGCCCGGAACTGACTGGGGTTCCATGCTGTCGAACGGCGTCAACTACGCCTTCAATGACTATTGGTGGGAGATCTACCCGGCCGGTCTGTGCATCATCTTGGTCGTCATCGCCTTCAACTTCATCGGCGACGCGCTGCGTGACTCACTCGAGGTGCGGCTCCAGCGCCGCTGAGTCAGCCGGTCGCCGGCAGGACGGCCGAGCTGTTGGTGATGGAGACCGGCGTCTGCAGCGGAAAGTGGCAGGCGGCCACGTGGCTAGGCCCGAAGTTGGTCAGGAGCGGCTCGACCTCGGCGCACAGATTCTGCGCCCGGGGGCAACGGGTGCGGAAGCGGCAGCCCGAGGGAGGGTCGACCGCCGACGGCAACTCACCCCGCACCGTCAGCTTGCGGCTGACCTTTTCGGCCGCCACCGTTGCCGCGGGCACGGCGTCGAGGAGGCCCTGGGTGTAGGGGTGAGCCGCTCGGGCGTACACATCGGCCGATGTGCCCAGCTCCACCAACTTGCCCAGATACATCACGGCGATCGTGTCCGCCATGTAGCGGATGACGGCCAGGTCGTGCGAGATCATCACATAGGTGAGGCCGTGACGGCGCTGTAGGTCCTTCATGAGATTCAGGATCTGCGCCTGAATGGAAACGTCGAGGGCGGAGACCGGCTCGTCGGCCACGACCAGCTTGGGCTCGAGGGCCAGGGCGCGCGCCAGGCCGATGCGCTGGCGTTGCCCACCGGAGAACTCATGGGGGTAGCGATCTACCGCCTGCGGGCTCAGGCCAACCTCGCGCAACAGTGCGGAGACCCGGTCCCGCTGCTCATTGCGCGTCCCGACCCTCTGCACCCGAAGTGGTTCTCCGATAATGCTGCCCACCCGCATACGGGGATCGAGGGACGCATAGGGGTCCTGGAACATCAGCTGGATGTCCCGCCGGTGCCGGCGCAGCTCGGATCCTTTGAGATCCGTGAGCACCGAGTCTTCGAACCGCACCGAACCGGCGGTCGGGTGCTCCAGGGCTACCATCATCCGACCCATGGTGGTCTTCCCGCAGCCGGATTCCCCGACCAGCCCGAAGGTCTCCCCCTGGCGTATGGACAGCGTGATGTCGGACACGGCGTGCACCAAGCCCACCCGGCGCCGCAGCGCGCCCCCCGCCATCACGGGGAACTCCTTGACCAGGTTGGTCACGCTCAGGATCTGCGGGGCTCCGGCCAGAGCCGCCTCACGGACCGAGGAACCCGGAGCGGGCGCAGTGACCGAACGAATCTCTACCTGTACGGGCGAATGTTCGTGCTCGACCGGGTGGAAGCAGGCGAAACGATGCGTCGCGCCTCCATCGTTGGCCAGCTCCAACGGAGGATCTTCTTCCCGGCAACGCTCGGTGGCGTAGCGGCAGCGTGGAGAGAACCGGCAGTTGGTAATGGCTTGCGAGAGGTCCGGCGGCAGTCCCGGGATACTCAGGAGGGACTCTTCTGGGTTCTGGTCAACTTTTGGCACCGAGGCCAGGAGGGCTTCGGCGTAGGGGTGGCGCATGCGCTCGAAGAGCACCGCGGTGGTGGCCTCCTCGGCGATCTTCCCGGCATACATGACAACCACCCGGTCGGTGCGGCCCGCGATGACCCCCATGTCATGAGTGATGAGCACCACCCCCATGTGCAATCGCTCGCGCAGATCGTCGATGAGATCGAGGATCTGGGCCTGNNGCTCGTCGGCGATGAGCAGCTTGGGCTCGCATGCCAGGGCCATGGCGATCATCACCCGCTGGCGCAACCCGCCCGACAGTTCGTGAGGGTACTGATCGAGCCGCTCTGCCGGTCGGGGCATCTCGACCAATGTCAACACTTCGAGCGCACGCTGCCGGGCCTGTGCCTTGCTCACCTCGCGGTGGAGCAGCACTCCCTCGGCGATCTGCTTCCCGATGGTCATGGTCGGATTGAGGGAGGTCATGGGGTCCTGGGGGATCAGTGCTACTTCATCCCCCCGAACTTGGCGCATCTCCTTCTCGTCGAGCGTGGCCAGATCCCGACCCAGCAGCGTGACGCTGCCGCCGATCAGGTGACCGTTGTTGGGGAGGAGCCGCATGATCGACAGCCCGGTCGTGCTCTTGCCGCACCCCGACTCCCCGACGATCCCCACGCATTCGCCCCGGCCCACGCTGAACGAGATGTCGTCGACCGCGACCACGGAGGAGTGCCGCATGCGGAACTCGGTCCGCAGGTCCTGCACCTCGAGCACGCGGCCGGCCATCTCGACACCCTACTCGTCACCGGCGCTCAGGCAGAGTGCCGACCCAGGTCAAAGGCGTATTTCGACCCCGTCGCGCCACGGCAGGCCGGCCACGTAGGACCAGCTGCGGCGGTGGATGGACGACAGCCCGTACCCGCGGAGCGCCATCTGGTGGGCCGGTGACGGATACCCCTTGTTCTGCTCGAACGCGTAGGCCGGGAAGTGGACGGCGTCGGCGCGCATGAGACGGTCCCGCACCACCTTGGCCAGCACGGACGCCGCCGCCACCGAGGCGCAGCGGGCATCGCCGCCCGTGATGGGCCGGACCACCCCGCGGTAGCTCCGCCCTTCAACGTCGGCGCCACCCAGCAGGTCGAGTGGCCCGTCCATCAAGATGGCGTCGGGCACCCGCCGCAGGCCGGCCAGCGCCCGCTCCGCCGCGAGACGCAAGGCGATACGCATGCCCCAGCGGTCGCACTCCTGCGGTGAGGCGTGCCCGATGGACCAATCGGCACACCACTTTCCCACGGCACCGAATATGGACTCGCGCCGGGCCTCGCTCAACTGCTTGGAGTCCCGGAGCCATGGCGGCATCGAGTCCTCGGACACGCCGGGGGCCATGACGGCCGCCCCCACGCTCACCGGACCCGCCCACGCGCCGCGGCCCACCTCGTCGAGCCCGGCCACCCACCCGTGGCCCTCGGTGCACAAGAGCCGCTCCTCGGACAGGTCGGGCGTGGTGATCCGGATCGTCGTCACCGGTGCGCGGCCCGCATCAATACGATGGGGGCGTGAGCACTGGGGGGGCAGCACTCGATTCGAACGCACGTTCCCCGCTCTCGCCCGGGACGCGCGTCGACGTCCGCAATCGCTACCAGGGAACGTGGGCCCGAGGCTTCGAAGTGGCCGAGTGCACCGAGGACGGCTACCGCATCCGCCGCCTTTCCGACGGCAGCGTCCTGGGCGAGCTGTTCTCGAGAGACGATGTCCGCCGTCAAAGGAACCGACAGGGCTTCTGGTGGCACTGACGCGCCGTCAGCCCGGGTTGCCCCGGCGAACCGTCTCGATGTAGTCGTCAATAGGGATGGCCGCCAGTGTGAGCGTCTTGAGCGTGCCGCGTGCGCCCAGCACCAGCGCAACGCGCGCCATCGTCCTCTCGTCCGGCGCGTCGAGCACGGTGCAGAAGTCGTAGGGACCGAGCAGGGCCCACTGCGCCAGGACGCGCACGCCCATCGACTCGACTTCGGCGTTGACCTCCTTGAGCCGATCCGGTTTCTCCGCAAGGGTCGCCGCGCCATCGGGTCCCACGGTCGAGAGCATGAGGAAGGTGGACATTTCCTCACGCTAGCGCGGGAGGTGGCGCCGGAACGGCCCCCCACCGCTCAGCGGAGATCGCGCCGGACCACCTTTCCCATGGCATTGCGAGGCAATGCATCGAGCACGCGGAATTGGCGCGGCCGCTTGTACGCGCTGAGCTCCTGCGCCGCCAGCGCCTCCAGCGCGGCGACGTCCGGGCTGCCGTCAGTGCCGACGACGAATGCCGTCACCGACTCGCCCCACTCCGCGGACGGCAGACCGGCCACCGCGACCTCCGCCACCGAGGGGTGACGCCCGAGAACGGCCTCGACCTCGGCCGGGTACACGTTGTGCCCGCCCGTGATGATGAGCTCGGTGCGCCGCCCCCGGATGGTGAAGTACCCGTCGCGGGCCACCGAGGCCAGATCACCGGTGGCGAACCAGCCACCCCCCGACGCCGGCTCCGACGCGGTGGGTCGGTTCCAATAGCCGCGGCACAGCGACGGGCCGCGCACCATGAGCTCGCCGATGCCGTCCGGGTCGGCGTCGGCGATCGTCGCCTCCACGCCCGGGAGGGGCACCCCGACCGATCCCGGCCGCCGTTCACCGACCAGCGGGTTGGACAGCGTCAGCAGCGTCTCCGACATCCCGTAGCGCTCCAGCACGGCGACGCCGTGCCGGCGCGCCAACGCCGTCCACAAGTCGGCAGGGAGCGGAGCCGATCCCGACACGCAGAGGCGCAGCGCGGCCAGCGCGCCCGCCCCTTCCGACGCGGCGAGCCGGTGGTACATGGTGGGGACGCCGAAGAACATGGTGCTCTGGGGGACGGCAGCGAGAACCGAGGACGCGGAGAACCGGTCGAAGACCACGGCAGAACTCCCGGCGGCCAAGGTGCCGAAGAGGCCGGCACACAGCCCGTGCACGTGGAAGAGAGGAAGGGAGAGGATGAGGCGGTCGTCGGGCTGCCAATCCCACGCCAGGCGGAGCGCCTGGGCGCCGGCCAGCAGCGAGCGGTGGGTGTGCACCGCTCCCTTCGGCTCCCCCGTCGTGCCCGACGTGTAGACGATCAGCGCGTCGTCATCGGGCGATGCCGCATCGAGGTCGATGTCACCCGGTGCGGCGCCGGCCGCGCGCAGTTCCTCGGGGTGCACCACCGGCGCGTCGGGGTCGGCGGCCTCGACTGCGGCGCCGAGCGAGGGGCGGTCCACCAGGCAGAGGGACGGCGCGACGTCACGCACGACATACGCCAGCTCGCTGGCGGACGCTGCCGGATTGACGGGCACGACCACGGCGCCGAGCCGCAATGCCCCCATGAGGCCGACGATGGACTCGAGCGAGGAGGAGCAACTCCACACAATCCGCTGCTGCGGACCGGCGCCGCGCCCGGCGAGTGCCGCCGCGGCCTCCGCGCTCTGGCGCGCCAGCGCGTCGCCGTCCAGCGCCGCATCGGGACCGACGCCGGGCACCAGCACGGGGTGTCCGGGGGCGGCACCCCAACGCGCCGCCCAGAGCCTCGGGAGCGTGCCCCCCTCGGCCAGCTCGTCCCGGCGGGACGCGCCCGGCGCGTCGGGAGAGGCTCCGGGCCGGGATGCGGGCTCCGTGTCGCCGCGGCCCCTCATGCCCCGGCCACGCCCCACGTCCTGTCGGTCCAACACCGCACGCCGTAGTCTGGCTGACATGACAACGCGCCGCATCGCCATCGTCCCGCACACGCACTGGGATCGGGAATGGTACGAGTCGTACCAGGAGTTTCGCCTCAACCTGGTCGACATGATCGACACCCTCGTGCCGTTGCTCGAGTCAGACCCCAGCTACCCCTACTTCATGTTGGACGGCCAGATGGCGGTGATCGACGACTATCTCGAGGTGCGCCCCGAGGCCGAGCCGCGGCTCCGGGCGCTGGCCGCCGCCGGCCGGATCAGCATGGGGCCATGGTACATCCTCATGGACGAGTTCCTCTCCTCGGGCGAGACCATCATCCGCAATCTCCAAATGGGCATTCTGCGGGCGGCGTCCTTCGGGGGGGCCATGGACGTCGGCTACCTGCCCGACATGTTCGGGCATATCGCCCAGATGCCCCAGATCCTCCGCCAGGCCGGGTTCGCCCACACCGTCGTCTGGCGCGGTGTGCCCTCCGCCGTCACCAAGACCGGCTTCGTCTGGGCGGCCCCCGACGGCTCCGCCGTGCGCGCCGAGTACCTGCCGGTGGGCTACGGCAACGGGGCAGTGCTCCCCGACGACGCCAAGGCTCTCGTCCGTCGCATGGAGGACCACATACAAGAAGTGGAGACATTCCTCATCGACGACGTGCTGTGCATGAACGGGTCAGACCACCTGTTCCCCCAGCCCGGGCTGGGGCGGGTGGTGGCCGAGGCCAATGACCTCCAGGACGATCTCATCTTCGAGATCACCTCGCTCCCCGCCTACGTCGCCACCGCGCCCACCGACGGGCTCGAGCGATGGGAGGGGGAGCTCCGCTCCGGATACCGCGCCAACATGTTGATGGGCGTGACGTCCAACCGCGTCGACGTCAAGCGGATGGGCGCCCTGGCCACGCGCGCCCTCGAGCGCCGGGCCGAACCGCTGTGCGCGCTCTTCGGGGGGGCCGCGGAGTGGCCGGCGGCCCTGCTGCGCCTGGCCTGGAAGGATGTGGTGCGCAACTCGGCGCACGATTCGATCTGCGCCTGCTCGGTCGACGACGTGGTGGACGCTGTGCTGCACCGCTACGCCGAGGCCCGCACCATCGCCGACGGCCTGGCCGACCGGGCCGTCACCTCGTTCGCACGCTCGTTGGCCGAGCCCGGCAGCTACGTCCTCAACCCCACCCAACGGGAGCGGGCGGGGGTGGTGGAGCTCGTTGTCGGCGCAGCAGAGGCGCCGCCCGGGGACGTGCAGGTCGTCTCCGAGCGCACCGGCCTGCCGGGCTCGATGGTGCTCGACGCCAACACCGTGCGCACCGTGCTGGGGATGTTGCAGGGGCCCAAGATCGACAACGACGCCTGGGTCCAGGACATCGCCATCGAAGAGGACGACACGGGGATCGACATCACGGTCACCGTGGGGGCGGAGGAACGACCCAACGTCGCCATCTCCGAGGCCAAGCGGGACATCTTCACCCGGCTGGGCGCGCGTCCCGACGCCGTGGTCCGCATCAGCCTCAACCAGCCTCCCATCAGGCGCATCGCCGCCCGCGTGGTCGACGTCCCGGGGTTCGGGTGGCAGCCCTTCGCCCCGGCGCCGCTTTCGCATCCCGTCGAGGTGCGCCAGGGCGGAGGCCCGATCTCCCTCTCCAACGGCCTCGTGACCGTGGAGGTCGACGAGGCCACCGGCACCTTCTCCCTCAACGGCCGGTCCGGGTATGGCCGCCTGGTCGACGGCGGGGATCTCGGCGACTCCTACAATTACTCACCGCCACGCGGCGACACGCTGGTCGACACGCCACGCACCGTCTCGGCCCGCCTGGTCGAGCCCGGCCCGGTCCGGGCCAGTGTGGCCATCAGCGCAACCTACGCCTGGCCTGATCACGTGGACGGTTCGTCACAGGCCCGGGAGGGCGAGCACGAGGTGGAGGTCCAGACGATCGTCGAGCTGCGAGCCGACGAGGCCGTGGTGCGCGTGACCACGTCGTTCGTGAACCCCGCGCGGGACCATCGCCTCCGGGTCCACCTGCCGCTCCCCGAGCGCGCCCACACGTCGACGGCGGAGAGCGCCTTCGCCGTCGTCGAGAGGGGCCTGACGGCGGAGGGCCGCCCCGACGAGTTCGGCCTGCCGACCGCCCCGGCGCAGCGCTTCGTCTCCGCCGGCGGCCTGACCGTGGCCCACGACGGTGTCAGCGAGTTCGAGCTCGTCGACATCGAGTCGGGAGCGGAGGGGGACACTGCCGGCACCATCGCCCTCACCGTCCTGCGCTCCACCGGCATGCTCTCGCGCCTCGGGATGGCCTACCGGCCCTTCCCGGCGGGCCCGCTCACCCCGGTCGACGGCCTGCAGATGGCCGGGCGCCCCATCACCTTCCGGTACGCCCTGGCCCTCGACCCGGACGATCCGTACGCGCTGGCCGACGACTTCCTCCTTCCCCTCGAGGTCGTCTCCTCCCTCGGGGGTGGCACTCGTGCGGGATCGGGCGCCGCGCTCTCCATCGAGGGTGCACAGGTGAGCGCGCTGCGCCGCGAGGGCGGCTCCCTCGAAGTGCGGGTCTTCAACCCCACCGCAGCGACGACCACCGTCACCGTCCACGGGCATTCGGGCTGGCTGGTCGATCTGCGGGGTTACCCCGACCGGCCGTTCGAGGGATCGTTCGTGCTACGACCCTTCGGCATCGCCACGGCCCGGCTGCGCGCCGGTTGATCCGGGGGGGCGATTGCTGGCGAGCAGCCGCTCCCCCACCTCGCGCAACTCCTCGAGGTCGCGCAGGACGTCGGACAGCCGCTCCCAGCGCACATTGCGACGGCGGTCCGCCGCCACCCCCGTTCCGTCGGCCTCGTGCCCCACGCGACCCAACCACCACAGTTGCACCCGGCCCAGGTCCTTCAGCAGGCGGGGACGCAAGGGCTTCGTGGTGAACTCCTCGGCGGCCAGCTCGAGCAACGCCGCCTGGAACTCGTCGCTGACGAGGACGGTCCCGGGATTGCCGATGTTGACGATCCGGTGGGCCAGGTTCACGGTGGTGCCGAAGTAGTCGCCTTCGCGCAGCAGGACCGGCCCGAAGGCGAGACCGACCCGCACGTCGGAGAGCAGCTCGTCGTCGGCGTAGGCGTCGGCGAGGTCGAGGCCGATACGCGCCGCGTCGGCGACGCTCTCCACCACGAACATGACCTCGTCACCGATCATCTTGACGACGCGCCCTCCCAGAGCGGTGACGATGTCATGGGAGAGCGCCTCGAACCGCCCCACGACGTCGGCCAGCTCCTGGTCGGTGAGGTGCTGGCTCAGCAGGGTGAAGCCCACCATGTCGGCGAAGCCCACGGCGAGCAGCGGGCTGGTCCCCGGAGACGCGCCGTGGCTGCGCAGCATCATGGTGCGCTTGATCCCGGCGGCCACCTGCCGGCGCCACACGAATTCGAGGAGCCGCGCCATGGCCGGGATGGTGACGTCGGCCACGCTGGCGAACGCGTCGGCGGCCAAGACCTGGTCGTATTCCGTGCTGAACATGTTGCCGGGCACGAGCTCGGCTTCGGCAATGCGCGCCATGGACGAACCGATGACGCGGGCCAGCTGCAACGCCGTGTCGGTACGGGCGGCCCCCAGCGCCTGCATGCCCTGGAACAGGCGCACCGCCTCGAGGTCGAGGTCGGTGAAAGCCCGCTCGTCGTCGCTCACATTGGGAAAGCCCAGAGCGCGCCAGAACCGGACCAGCGATTCCAAATTGACACCGGTCAGCTCCGCCACCTCGGCCCGGGTGTACCGCCGACGGGAAGGCACCAGCACCCGATCGAAGACGAAGAGGTCGAGCACCTCGTCAGCGAGGGCCTGATCGATCTCCTCGTCCGTGGCGCCGTGGAGGTGCAGGATCTCACGCACGTGGGCCAGCGCCGAGGCGCGCCGTTCGTCATCGGGAGCGGGAACGGCCGGGGCGGCCGGACCGAAGAGGCCGCTCACCCCTGGATGCCTCGCAGCAACGTCTCGTCCCACTCCGGGCGCGACGGCCGGTCCATGAGCGAAAGCAGCGCCTGACGGGGCGAAGAGCGCCCGTCGACGATCGCCTCGACTTGCTCCGCGATCGGCATCTCGACACCATGCGCCCGCGCCAGGCTGACCAGGGGTCCGGCGCTCTTGACCCCCTCGGCCACCATCTGCATCCCGTTGACGACATCGTCGAGCGTCCGCCCGCGGCCGAGCTCGAAGCCGACGGTCCGATTGCGGCTCTGCGGGCTCGCGCAGGTGGCCACCAGGTCCCCGACACCGGCCAGGCCACCGAAGGTGAGCACTTTGCCCCCGAGCGCGATGCCGAGGCGACCCAGCTCGGCCAGACCGCGCGTGATCAGCACCGCACGGGTGTTCTCACCGAACCCCAGGCCGTCGCAGATCCCGGCGGCAATGGCCATCACGTTCTTGGTCGCTCCGGCGATCTCACAACCCACGACGTCGGTGCCCATGTAGACGCGGAAGGTGCGGGTGTGCACGAGGTCCTGCACCCGGCAGGCCAGGGCCTCGTCGGGCAGGGCGACGACGCTGGCCGCCGGCTGCCCCTCGGCCACCTCGCGGGCCAGGTTCGGGCCGGTCAGCACGCCGGCCGGGATGCCCGGGAGGACCTGGCCGACAACCTCGGACATCCGCAGGTTGGTCCCGGCCTCGATCCCCTTGGAGAGGCTGACGATGGCGTCGATGCCGGAGGCGAAGGGCGCCAGTTGTTCGAGCACACTGCGGAAGCCGTGGGAGGGCACGGCCATGAAGACGATCCCGACCCCGGAGACTGCCTCCTCCAGGGATGCGGTGATCGCCAGAGCGTCGGGCAGGGCCACCCCGGGGAGGTAGGTCCTGTTCTCGCGCTCCTGCGCCATGGAGGCGGCGAGATCCGGCGAGCGCACCCAGAGCGACGCCGGACGGGAGGTGCTGACCAAGGCGGCCACCGCCGTGCCCCACGAACCGGCGCCAACCACCGCCACTCGGTCGTCCATTTCCCTGAGCCTACGGCGCCCACGGCGCCGCGCCGCCCTCCCCGTACACTGTCCCGGGTGCCCGCCAGCGTCACGGCCTCCCCCCACGTCCCTCCTTCGCCCCGCGGCACCTTCGGTCCCGAGGTCGTGCTCATCCCCGTCAAGGGGTTCCGCCAGGCCAAGCGGCGGCTCGGCGGCGCCATGACCGATGCCGTGCGGGTCCAGCTGGTCCGGTCGATGGCAGAGAATGTGGTCGCGGCCTGCGCGCCCCTCCCGGTGGCAGTGGTGTGCGACGACCCCGAGGTGGCTGAGTGGGCCACCGCGCTCGGCGCATCCGTCATGTGGGAGCCCGGCCAGGGCCTCAACGGCGCCGTCGGCGCCGGGGTGGAACGGCTGGCGGACGCCGGGGTCGAGTGGGTCACGGTGGCCCACGGCGACCTCCCCCATGCCCGCAGCCTCAGCGCGCTGGCACCCTTTGCGGGCATCACGCTGGTGCCCGACCGCAAGGACGACGGGACCAACGTCTTGCGCATGCCGGCGGGATGTGGCTTCCGCTTCGCCTACGGGCCCGGTTCCTTTCGATCGCACCGGGCGGAGGCCACCCGGCTCGGCCTAGCCGTGCGCGTCCTGCGCATACCGGCCCTCGCGTACGACGTGGACTGGCCGGCGGACGTGGCGGAGCTCACCCCTTGACCGGGGGCACGTCGCCAACCCGCATCGTTCCCGTCAACGATCTGCCGGCCCACGGCACCGTCTCGGTGGACCTCGCCGTGCCGGCGTGCGCTCTGGCGATAGGCGCCCACCCCGACGACATCGAATTCGGATGCGGCGGCACGCTCGCCAAGTGGGCCAAAGCGGGTGCTGCCATCCACCACCTGGTGTTGACCGACGGAGCGAAGGGGAGTTGGGACCCCGAGGCGGACGTGGCAGCTCTCGTCGCGCTGCGCCAGGAGGAGCAGTGCCGGGCGGCCCGGCTTCTGGGAGGGGGCGCGGTGACCTTCCTCGGCCGTCCCGACGGGTCACTCCAGAACGGCTCGAGTGAGCAGTGGGACGTCTCGCGTTGCATCCGCGCCATCAAGCCCGACGTCGTGCTGGCGCACGACCCGTGGCGAAGGTACCGACTCCATCCGGACCATCGTGCTGCGGGCTTCATCGTGACCGATGCCATCGTGACCGCCCGCGACCCCCACTTCTTCGGCGACCAAGGGCTCGCCCCCCATCGGCCGCGTGCCCTCCTCTTATGGGAGGCCGACACCGCGAATCACGTGGAGGACGTCGCGGGATCCGAAGATGCGAAGATCGCCGCCCTGCTGGCACACGAGAGCCAGCTCCGCAGCACCATGGGAATCGACCAGGGCGGCGTGGCGGAGGTGCAGGCGTTCACCGACCGCGTCCGCCGCCAGTTGGGCGAGCACGGCGCGCTGGGCGGTATCGCCGCCGGCGAGAGCTTTCACCTCATGGCTGACCTCTAGGCCCTCAATTGCAAAGTCGGGGGCCCGCAGGCCCCCGACTTCACCCGCTCCGCGAGGAGCGCACTGCTTCAACGGGTCAGCGAGCCGCCTTGCGAGCGGGTGCCCGCCGGACCGCCTTGCGAGCCCGCTTGCCGGCCTTCTTGGCCGGGGACCGCTTCGCTGCCCTCTTCGCCGGAGCGCGCTTGGCGGCCTTCTTGGCCGGGGCCCGCTTCGCTGCCTTCTTTGCCGGAGCGCGCTTGGCGGCCTTCTTGGCCGGGGCCCGCTTCGCTGCTTTCTTTGCCGGAGCGCGCTTGACGGCCTTCTTCGCCGGAGCGCGCTTCGCAGCCTTCTTTGCCGGAGCGCGCTTGACGGCCTTCTTGGCCGGGGCCCGCTTCGCTGCCTTCTTCGCCGGAGCGCGCTTGACGGCCTTCTTGGCCGGGGCCCGCTTGACGGCTTTCTTTGCTGGAGCCCTTTTCACGGCCTTTTTGGCCGGGGCCCTTCTTTTCGCGGCTACTGCCACAGGTGCACCTCCCTAGGAGCATGGTCACTGAATAGAGGTGAAGCCTGCGCCACGCCGATGTTGCAAACACATCGTCGTGCGCACTGCCGCACCGATTTCCTTGCTCGGGACATTTGACACGTCTGAAGTTGGGTCATTGACCATTGCCTCATGCGAGTAGTCCGTTCCGATTACCCGAATCGCAACGAGTGATTGAGGTGATGGGGCACCGCATGTGGCACGCATTTGGCATCTCGACTTCTTTGCCTCGCGCGCTGCACCATGTTGCGTCGCAGCACATATCAACCCTCCATAACGCTTCGGGTTCCTACATTCTCGGTTGTGAACAAGCTCAGGTCAAGCATCCTCTAATTGTGACGCGGAATTTTGCTCTCGATCGATGGCCGCGCTCTCATCGATCGCGCACGCGTAATGAACGGATATGCACGCGCCATCGCCGCAACTTTCACCTATCTTCGTCGCGCAACGCACGACAATGTCCGATGGAATTCTCCTCTCCGTGACGCGACGATCGATGCATGGAGAACGCACAGCAAGGACCGGGTTCGACGCACGCATCACCTCGGCGCAGCGCGTGGGCGGAGTCGACGCGCGACCTCGGTGCGCACGGCATCTACTTGGGAGCGACCGCCGGTGCTTCGACGTGGGCCGGGCCGCAACGCTCCACGCTCGTCCTGGGGCCATCACGCTCGGGAAAGACATCCTCCCTGGTCATCCCCAATATTTTGCTGGCCAATGGGCCCGTGGTCTCGACATCGACCAAACCCGATGTGATGGATGCCACCGCGGCGGCACGTTGCCGCGACGGGTGGGCCGTGCTCTTCGATCCGAGCGGTGAGATCGAGTGCCCGCCCTCTGTGGAGCGTGTCGGTTGGTCGCCGCTCACCCGTGCGCGTGACTGGGATGCGGCGGTGCAGACATCCGATGCGATGGTCACCGCGTCGCGTCCGGGTCGGGCCGATTCCCGCGCTACGGGAGAGGACCACTGGACCGAGCGTGCCGGCGCGTTGCTCTCTCCGCTCCTCCATGCGGCGGCCCTCGAATCTCTCCCAATGCGGTCCGTCCTTCGGTGGATCGACAGGCACAATGGGGCCACGCCGCTGCAAATCCTCTCTTCGCACGTCGGGGAGGAGGCCACCGCCACCGACCTCCTGGCCGGCATCGTGGGCACCGATGCCCGTGAGCAGTCAGGCATCTGGTCGACCGCTTCAGGCGTCCTCGCCGCCTACCGATCGGACTCCGTACTGGCCTCGACCGAGCTGCCCCCGCTCGACGTCGCCGAGTTCTCCCGCGGCACGCACACGATGTACATCTGCTCCGCCGGGCGCCGGCAGAGCCAATTCGCGCCCCTCGTCGTGGCCGCCATCGGTGACGTGCGCGACGCCACCTATGCCCGGGAACGCGCTGGCGCGCCGATGACGCCGACCCTTCTGGCTCTTGACGAGGTGGCCAATATCGCGCCCATTCCCGATCTGCCGGCCATGTTGAGCGAGGGCGCCGGGCAGGGTCTGCTCGTGCTGGCGTGCCTACAGGACCTGTCGCAGGCCCGTGGACGCTGGGGATCGGCGGCCGACGGGTTCCTCACCCTCTTCGGCACCACCGTGGTCTTCCCCGGCATCGCCGACGTCGGCACCCTGCGCGATCTCAGCGCGCTCGCCGGTGACCACGAACGCGCCACGACCAGCCTCGGCTCCTCACTGGGCGAGCGCGGCCGCATCCGGCCATCGAGCTCGGTCAGCACCATCCGGGTACCGCGGCTCCCCGTGGATGTGATCGCCAGGGGGATACCGGGCTGCGCGCTCACCCTGAGCCCCCACCGGACGTTCGGCTCGGTTCGGCTCACCCCGGCGCACGCCGTCAGCCCCTTCCGCGAGCACATCGGCACCAACCGGGCGCCCTTGGAGCACCCTGCGCCCGGCCGCAGCCGCTGAGCTAGCGAGACCGGCCCATCTCGAGCGCCCGCGTGGCGTGCCAACCGAGACGCTGGCGCGCCGCTTCCACCGACCGCGCCGCGTGCAAATGGTCGACCAGGCGGGGCGTCGGCAGGGACGAGATCCCCGAAGGCATGGCCGCGGCGCCGAGGGCGTCGATCCCTTGGGGCACTCCCCACCGGCTGCGATAGGCGTCAATCACGCCGGCCGCTTCCCGCCACACGGCGTGGTCCACCGGGTCCACCGGCCGTGGACCGAGTGCGTCGAGCAGATGGCCACCGGGGACCACGCGGCGGAGCGGGTGCACATCCTCGGCCACGCCTACCGCACGCCCCGCAGGGGACGGGGGAACCCACAGGTCCACCAGCTGCTCCACGTTCTGCGCCGGCACGCCGGCCACCGCGGCCGCGCTGAACGCGGCGACGACGTCGCGGCGCCGCGCCGCTCCATCGGGCGCCAGCGACAACGCCGCACCGAAACCGTGCTCGTCGAGGTACCGCATGTCCCGGGGTGCTGTGCGCCGGCCGAGCGAAGCAACGAGTTCGTCGTGCGTGCTGCCGAGCGCGTGGGCGCGCCGCGCCCATTGCGAGGAGAGTTCGGCGAACGTGGCTCCGGCACCCTTATCGAGTCGCGTCGCAGCCCACGCCACGTGGGCGCCGCGCCACGAATGCGACCCCCAGGCGGCCATGTGACGCCTGATGTCGCCCGATCGTGAGGAGAATTCCCCGAGCAGCAGGGGCGACACTCCGGCTATCTCGGCCCGTGAGCCGGGCCCTTGGTCCCATGCCACACCGAGATGTGCCGAGAGCTCGGCCCGCAGATGCGCTTCGTAGACCGCCGCGGCGGCCCTCTTGTGTGCGAACAACCCGCGCTGGTCGCAGGCACTCCACCGGCCGTCCAGGCCGTGCACCAGGTTGGCCGCGACCACATGGGTGTGCAGGTGGGGGTCGAGGTTCCGGTTCACCCCGTGCGTGAAGGAGGCGGCGACGAGCCCCGTGGCCGGCACGACCACGCGCTGTTCCCTTGATCCCCGCCGCGACGAGAGGGCGTGTGCCTCGACGTAGCCCACGGCGCCGCGTACCCCCTCCTGATGGGCGGCCAGCACCCGGCGCGCCACCTCAGGCCCTCCGAGCGCGAAGACCACGCTGACCGACTTCGGCGCACTGAACGTCAGGTCGAATCCGAGCACGCTGGCCCGGTCGGACCGCAACCGCCGGTCGGCCTCGGGATGGCGGCCGTCGAGCACGGCCTGCAACCGGGACGGGTCGACCGCCCCGCGCACGCCCAGCCCGGCGGCCGCAAGCCCCACCCACTCGGCCGTGCCGCCGCGCAGGTCGCCCGCCCACGGGAGCTCCCGGGCGAGATCGGCCAGGTAGTACCCGGCCCCCTGGGCGCCGAGGCGGTGGATCCCCAGCATCGGTGGCCCTCCGCTCTCTCGCCGGTTGTGATCTTCTATGTTATTCTATATCTTTTTGATACACAGCCAACACCTTGCGGGCGGCGCGGACGACCAGATCGGCGAGCTCGGGTGGGCGCACCACGCGGGCCTCGTTGCCCAACTGGAGGAGCAGGCGCTCGAACCAGGCCAGTCCGGCGACGTCGAGGACGACGTCGGACACCGTCCCGTCCGCCGCGCGGCCCATCGCCCGCACGGGGACCTCATCGGCCACCCATTGCGCCCCCGGGCCCAGCTGGAGCTGGACCTCAATGGCACCGGGCCCGGGCACGAAGATGTCCTCCGCCGCCCGCGGGGCTCGGGGCTCGGGCGCCCCCAGCTCGCCGTGGGGCCGCACGGCGCCGATGCGATCGACCCGGAAGCGCCGCATGTCCCCGGCTCGCCGGCAGTAGGCGTCGAGGTACCAGTGACCGCCGATGGTGGTCACCTGCACCGGCTCGACCACCCGGGTGGTCGACTCGTCCCGCGACGCCGAGTGGTAGTCGATCTCCACCGGCTGGCCGGCGTCGCAGGCGCGGCGCACCGTCGTGAGCGACCCGGGCGTGTCGACGTCGACCCCGATGGCCTCACGTGAGCCCAGGGCGGCATCGAGCTTGGACAGGGCGCGGCGCAGGGGTGCGTCATCGGGGCCGGGCACGGCCAGGATCAGGCGCCCCGAGGCGGCCACGGCGAAGCCCTCTGCCGCCGTGAGCCGGCGCGGCCGCGCGAATTCGGAGGGGAGGAAAGCCCGCACCGAGTGCTCCGACACCTCTATCTCCATCAGCGTGTCGGGCGTGTACGGCGGAACGCCACAGCAGGCCGCCAACTCGAGCTCTTTGATGAGCTCCTCCTCGTCCATGCTGAATCTGCGGGCCACCTCGGCGATGGGCGCCTCCCCCACCTGGGCCAGCCAGCCGACCACCGCCAGTAGGCGGCGCAGGCGCTGGCTGGTCTCCTGACCAGGAACGCCGCGTGCTCCGGCCGGCTCCTCCGCAGGGACGGCCACCAGTGGGCGGCGCCCCCGCGCGGCCTTCCCGGGGCCGCTCTCTCCCTGCACGATGCCCTCGAGCCACCCCGTCAGCTCGGTCCGGAATTCGAGGGGCTCGAGGATCTCGGCATGGTCGAGCAGGCCCAGGACCCAGGACCGCAGCGCCGGGAACCCGGCCACCTGCAGACGCAGGATCACCGAGCCGTCGTCGAGACGCCCCTCGACCTTGTCACCCCCCACCTCTTCGGCCACCCGCGGGCCCTCCAGGGCGTCGACGCGGATGCGGGTGACGATGTGGTCGTCGCCCTCGGAACGCCAGGGGTCGTCGGGCAGCGATGCCCTGATGTCGATGCCCGCCGGGAGGACCGCACCGTCAGGTTCGTGCAGGGTCACCGCCTCGTCGATGCGGTCGACCCGGAAGGTGCGCACCGCCTCGCGTTCGAGGTCCCAGGCCACGAGGTACCAATGCCCGAAGCGGAACCACAACCCGGCCGGGATCACGCGGCGGGCCGCCTGGCGGTAGGAGAACGACGCCACCATGTGGGTCCGCACCGCTTCGAAAAGCTCGACCAGGGCCTTCGGCGTCACCAGCGTGGCAACCGGACGCACGTCGCCCAGGCCGGTGGCGCCCAGCTTCAAAAGAGCGTCCCGCCCACTAGGATCCGCCAGGTGCACGCCGGCAACGGCCAGGTGCAGGGCAACCTGCTCGTCGGGCTCGAGCGCAAGGTCGGGGAGATAGAAGGCGTCGCGTTCGATCAGGTACCCGTACTGCTCGTTGCCGGGGAGGCGGCGCGTGCGCACCGGTATGCCCTCATCGCGCAACAGACGCTTGTCCCTCTCGAAGGCCTGGCGGCGTGCCGCGTGCTCCACGGGGTACCCCGGAACCTGCTCCGCGATCGATTCCAGGGTGAGGGGCTGTGTGGTGTTGAGCAGGACGAGCACCAGGTCGGTCACCCGTTCGAGGCGATCGAGTCGTGCCGGGGCAGCCATCCGGGAGAGCCTACGGCGGCGGCCGTGTGGTGATCGCGCTCACCCACCCCTTCGACTGGCACTGGCACATCTTGTGGACCCTCGCCGTCATCGCCCTGGGTGCGGCGTATCTCGCGGCCACGCGGTCGCCGGATCGCCGGCCGACGCGCCGCCAACGCATCCTGTTCGCCCTTGGTCTCCTGGCGCTCCTGGTCGCCTTCACGTGGCCCCTGGACGACCTCGCCGCCCACTGGTCTCTCCTGTTCCTCGTTCTCCAGCGGCTCATCCTCATGCTCGGCGTCCCGCCGCTCCTGGTCGCCGGCACGCCGCGCCCGCTCATCGTGCGCCTCACCCGGCCCCCCGCCGTCGACGCCATCCTCCGCGTGGTCGTCAAGCCGATACCGGCCGTCTGCATCGTCACCGTCGTCGCCGTCGGGACGCTCACCACCGGTATTGTCAGCCTGGCCGCCAGCTCAGGAGTGGCCCGAGCCGCCGTCCAACTCGCGGTCGTGCTCTCCGGGTTCATCCTGTGGGCGCCGGTGCTCACCGAGCTGCCGGGCTTGCGGCGCCTCTCCGCCCTCGGCCGGGGGGCCTACCTGATCGTGCAGTCCATCGTCCCGAGCTTCCTCTCCGTGGTCTGGATCTTCGCCCGGCGACCGTTGTATGCCTCCTACGCCCATCACGGCAGGGTGATCGGGATGTCGCCCGTCCTCGACCAGCAGCTGGCCGGGTTCCTGGCCAAGCTCAGCACCATCGCGGTGCTGTGGACGGTGGCGTTCACCATCATGACCAGGGCCCAGGTCACCACCGGGAGCGGCGACGATCAGGAACCGCTCACGTGGTCCGACGTCGAGCGGGAGATAGAGCGGGCCGACCGGCGCGAGCGACGCCGCCATTGGATGCCCCCGCGGCCGGCCGATCCGCCGGGCTGAGGTAGGCGGAGGCGCCCGCTCAGGCGAGCGCGGCGTTGCGGAGCTCGTCGAGCGACAACTCCGCCGTCTGGTCGCCACCGCACTGGGGGCACTGTTCGACGTGGCGCCACGACCGCAGCAGGCGCGTTCCCTCCGGGTTCAACAAGACCACGAACGACTCCGAGATGGGGTCCACCTCCAACCCGAAATACGGCCGCCACGCGGTGGTGGCGGCGTGGGCGTCCAGCGCCAGGCCCTTGAGGACCCGGCGGAAGCGGAGCTTGTCGGTGTCGAAGATCCAGGTGCTGTGGCACGACTCCATCACGAAGAGCGAGTCGTCCTGCGCAGGGGGCACCTCAGAGATCATGCCGGATTCATTACCACTTTCGGCGGCGAATCAACCTCAGGTTCGTTGCGAATTGATGACAATCATAGTATGGCCAGTTGACATGCCTATTGCGGGCCGGCGTCGTGCTTGCGGCCCACCACCATTTCGCGCTTGGTGCAGAGCTGGCCGAGCACCGAGCAGAGCACCTTCCGGGTCTCCGCCGGGTCGATCACCTGGTCGACCAGGCCCCGCTCGGACGCCGGCCACGGGTTCAAGAACGCTTCCTCGTAGCCTGCTTCGCGCGCCGCCCTCTCCCCACCGTCGATCCCCCGGTGCAGGATCTGCACCGCGCCCGACGCCCCCATGACGGCGATCTCGGCCGCCGGCCACGCCAGGCAGATGTCGTTGCCGATGCCCCGCGAGTCCATGACGATGTAGGCCCCGCCGAAGGCCTTGCGGAGAATGAGGCAGATGCGGGGCACGGTCGCCTGGGCATAGGCGAAGGCGAGCTCGGCGCCGTGACGGATCATCCCGCGCCATTCGAGATCCTTGCCGGGGAGGAAGCCGGGGGTGTCGACCAGGCTCAGGAGCGGCACATTGAACGAGTCGCAGAAGCGGACGAATCGCGCGCTCTTCTGAGAGGCCGCGATGTCCAGCGTGCCCGCCAAGATCCGGGGCTGGTTCGCTATGATGCCGACCGTCAGGCCTCCGATGTGGCAGAGGCCGGTGACGATCTGGCCAGCCCAGCGCGGCCACAGCTCACGGAAGGCGCCGTCGTCGGCCACGAGGCGGACGACGTCGCGCACGTCGTAGGTGGCCGCCTTGCGCTCAGGTATGAGATCCCGGAGCTCGGGAGTCGAGCGGGCCATCGGATCCGAGCTCGGGGCCGGTGGCGGCACCTCGTCGGTGTGGGAGGGCAGGAACGTGAGCAGCTCGGCGATGGCACCCTCGACGTCCTCGGCCTCCACCGCGCACAAGCCGCTGGCGCGGGCGTGGGTGGTCACCCCTCCGAGCTCACGCAGGCCGATCTCCACGCCGGTGAACTCGGCCACCATCTGCGGGCCCGAGACGAACGCCACCGCGTCGGCGTTCATCACCACCAGGTCGGCCAGGCCGAGCAGGAGGGCGGGACCCGAGACCACCGGGCCGGTGGCCGCCATGATCACCGGCACGATGCCGCTGCACGAGGCGATCGCCTCGGCCGACCTGCCCCAGCCGTGGAGCGCCGCCACGCCATCGAGGACGTCGGCACCGCTCGAGGCCACGATGAACACGAAGGGGATGCGGAGGCGGCGGGCCAGGTCGGCCGACTCGGCCAGCCGCAGGCCGTCCGCATGGGTGAGCGCGCCGCGGCGCTCCGACGAGGTGGACCGGGCGACGACGACTTCGTGCCCGCCCATGCGACCGATACCCGACGAGACGGTGCCGACGATGCCCTTGCCGACATCGATGCGCTCGGTCGCCCGTACGTTCACTGCCGTTGAATCTACCGAGAGACTGCGGGAGGGGCTGCGGCGCAGGCCAGGGCCCGCGTGTGCCGCCGCGCCGTGCCTAGGGCCGGGCCTCGGATCGCCGCCAGGGCCCGGATCGGCCCCCCGACTTCTCCCAGAGTGCGACGTGGTCGATGGTCATGGTGCGATCGGACGACTTGCACATGTCATAGACGGTCAGGGCGGCGGTGGTGCAGGCCATCAGGGCTTCCATCTCCACGCCCGTGCGGTCGACCGTCTCCACCTGGGCCTCGACCTCGACGTAGTCGTCCTCGATGGAGAAATTGACGGCGATGGTGCCCACCAGGACCGGGTGGCACATGGGGATGAGCTCGGCGGTGCGCTTCGCAGCCTGAATGCCGGCGATTCTGGCCGCCGCCAGCACGTCGCCCTTGGTGATGGCGTTGTTGGCCACCAGGGTGGTCGTCTCGGGCAGCATCGACACCCGGCACCGGGCCAGGGCCCTGCGATGGGTCGGTTCCCGGGGCGTGACGTCGGTCATTCGGGCGCCGCCCAGCGGATCGAGATGGGCCAGGCTGCGATCGGACACGAATCAGTAGTGTACGGCCTCCCCGGACAGGGCGTTGCCGCTTCACGCGGCTCACCTCCGGATTCCTTCGGGTAGAGTTGGCAGTCACAAGCTTTGAGTGCCAATCCAAGGAGTCCAATTGCCGACCTATGAGTACGCCTGCAGGGCGTGTGGGAACCGGCTGGAAGCGGTGCAGAAGTTCTCCGATGACCCGCTGTCCACCTGTCCCGAGTGTGGCGGCGACCTGCGCAAGGTCTTCGGTGCGATCGGCATCGTCCTCAAGGGCAGCGGCTTCTACAAGACCGACGCCCGGGCCAGCGAAAAGCGCAGCGGGGGCGACTCGGGAGGGTCGAACGGCGTCGAGGGACCCAAGACCGACACCAAAGCCGACACGGGCACCAAGTCCGACACCGGCACCAAGTCCGACACCGCCACCACGTCCGACTCCGGCACGAAATCCGACTCCTCGAAGCCCGCCGGCGACCGTCCGGCCAAGGAGTCCAAAACGGCCGCGTCAGCCGCCAGCTGAGAAGGATCTCCCCCGCTCACTGGGTTTCTTGGTCCACCTTGAGGGGACTTAG
>PKYA01000018.1 GCA_003133545.1 Acidimicrobiaceae bacterium
ACGGTGGTGTCTTCTCCTTCGGAGACGCCCAGTTCTACGGCAGTGCCGGAAATATCAGGCTGAACAGACCTGTCGTGGGCATTGCGGCCACCCCGGATGGCAAGGGGTATTGGCTCGTGGCGAGCGATGGCGGCATCTTCACCTTCGGAGACGCGCCGTTCTACGGCAGCGCGGGCGACCTCGCGCTCCGCAAGCCCGTAGTCGGGATGGCCGCAGATGTCGACACCGGCGGCTACTGGCTGGTGGCCGCCGACGGAGGAATCTTCTCGTTCAATGCTCCGTTCTACGGAAGCACGGGAAACCTCACATTGACCCAACCGATCGTGGGCATGGAGGCGGCAAATTACGGCAGCGGGTACCGCCTCGTTGCCAGTGATGGTGGAGTGTTCGATTTCAATTCAGCATTCGCTGGTTCACTCGGAGGCCAAACGTTGCCTGCACCCATTGTCGGAATGGCTCCGTTCGGCGACAGCGGCTATTGGCTCGTCGGTGCATCGGCCAGTGTGAGCGCGTTCGGCGGTGCCACCATCGACAGCCCTGGCACCTGACCGCCGCGCTAGAGTGCCACTCACGCCAGGGGCACGACGAAGTCACCATTCCGCTCGCTCGTGCAGATGGACGGCCAGATCTCGGGTCCAGAAGTCGGCGATTTCTCCGGCTGCTTCGCAGGATCAAGGCTCAGGATCACCTTGATGTGCGCCAGCGGGACACCGATCTAAGGCAGGGACGCCACAAGACGTGCCCGCTCGAGCTGCCCCCCTTCGTAGAACCGGTTGCCGGTGTCCCGGTCGATCCGGGTCGGCGGTAGCAGCCCCAACTCATCGTAAAGGCGCAGCGCCTTCGGCGAAAGCCGGGAAATACGCGCGAACTTACTCTTCATCACACCGGACGGTTGCCCGGTCGAGACAACTATGCGGCTTCCCCCGGGGTCAAGGTCAAGCCAGCATGTCAGGCTGAGCGAAGCTGCGGCGAAAGAGCGGCGGCGACTTGATCCGCGATGGTGACCGCGACCACGAGTCGTTGCAGCGACACGGGATGTCCCGGGGTCGGATTGAGCACGAAGCGACCGATGGTCCGGCCCCGTGTCTGGACCAGCAATTCGAGCTCCGGACCAGGCAGACCTAGTTCGTCGACTGTCCATACTCTGCCGCCCAGTAGGACGTGCCCCTCATGCTCGATCCGCATCGATGGACGCGTGGGTGCACCTGCTTCAAAGTGGCATCCTCGAAGCTGCAGCAGCACCATGAGCTCGGCACTGGCCCGGTCGAGGACCTCGTGCGGAGGCGCTCCCGAGGCCACGAGCTCGGACATGTCGTAGAGAAGGCCGACGTATTCGGATTCCTCGTTGGCCGCTTCGTGGTGGGTGCGGTTGCGCGCTGCCAATTCGGTGACGACGAGGCCGACAACGAAGAGGCTCACCGCGGTCTCGACGTCGGGGCGGTGCGTGATGGCGAATCTCTCATAGGGTCGGGTGAGGAAGAAATCGAACCAGAGAGCGGCAGACACGGTCGCCAGCCATCCGGCGATGCGACTGCCGAGAACAGCCACCGCGACCACTACTGCCACAAGCACGAGAGCCGCTGCCGTGTTGGCAAAGCTCGACCGGAACGGAACCATGACCGCCGCGAAGCACAGCGGCAGAAATAGGGCAGCAACGGTGGCTGCCGCGACTCTATGACGCCGGATTGTGTCCATGGCGACCTCGTTCCGTCGGACTAGAACCGGTATTTTACGCGCCGACGTGCGTCGGCACCGGTCAGGCTACGTAGTCCCCCGTCTGCGTGACGTCGTACTCGCCGGTCTTCCTCTCCTCGAGAAAAACGGACTGCAGGCGCTCCCCTTGCCTCAGGAAGGACTCGATTTGCAGTATCTCGAGGTCCTCGTCGCCGATGGCGCGGAAGTAGTAGGGATAGTCACGCGGGAGGAGCACACCTTCTTCCGGGCCGAGCTCGGCAAGCGGCGCATGATCCGTGGTGAAGAACGCCACCTTCCCCCTCACCACCCACCAAAAGGAGTCCGTGTTGGGGTGCTTGTGGAGTGTCTCCTCGCCGGCGTGTTTCAGGACCTGCATGAACACCATCATCGAGTCCGTTCGGGCGAAGCTCACAATTTGTCGGTCCCGTTCCTTCTGCGGCTTCTCGTAGCGGACGACCTTCGCCATATGCTGACGCGACAGATCGGGCTGCCCCTCTCCGTTGATTCGCTCGTCCTCTTGCGCATCCGGCCTCTGGCTGATGGACATGACTCCCCTTGCGTGAATGTGGCGCCCAGGGCAGAGACGGTCTGTCTTCGGCGCACCTTCGCCCGAAAGGGTACCGCTCGCCTTGGCGCCTCACAAGCCTCATGAACAGGTGTTGGTGGCGTCGACGTGTCCGTTGTGCAGACTGGCGGCCCGGCGCCGAAACATGACCGTCATGACCAGATCGAATGCGGCGAGCCCCGTCCCGAATCGGATCTCATTGGCCAGGCCGTCTGGGGACTCATTCTGCACTCGCTGGTGCAGGCGCTGGACCGACACAGGGAACGGATTCCAGCTAAAGAAGTGCAGCAGCGGCTTGTCCAGATCAAGGAGCACGGCACCGGTCATCGCGGCCTCCGTAGCGGGTCGTGCCCGCTTGTCCACGGTGAGAACGCCAGCCGCCATGGTGAGCAATCCGAGCATTCCGTCCCGTTTCGCTGCGGTAAGGAATAGTTCCGCTCCGCCCGGCGCCCGCATGTCACAGCCCCAGTGCGTAAATGTGTCCATGACGAGATGTGACCCGACCCCAACGATGAACGCGGCCACTGGGTGGCGGTTCAACATTCGGCCGATCACGACTCCGGATAGTGCATGGTTCGTCACGAACACGGAGCTACTTTCACAGATGCGGAGGGCCAGGTCTGCACGCCGCCCATGACCACGAATATTGCCAGCCGAGCAGCGCCAACGGGTGACTAACGGGGGGGTACGCACTCGGGGTCCACCCTCCCGGCGGGCGGGGCAATAAAGTCATTCGGGTTGGCAAAAGGGGGCGCGTAGGGTGTTTGCGGGGGATGGAGTCGGAGTGCTCAGGGGTCGTCGGAGCGGAGTGTGTCA
>PKYA01000077.1 GCA_003133545.1 Acidimicrobiaceae bacterium
CTTACAAGCGACCGACATGAATCGTCAACGCCATCGACTCCCACTTGGCTGTTCGGCGCCGCGCTCAAGTGAGGCGACCCAGGCTCCAGGCTGAACGCCCACGGCCGCCGGAGGGCCGGTGCGGGGATCAGCGCAATGCGGACCGATCGAGAATCTCGATGAATGCTGGTCGTTTGCCGAATCGCTCACGGAGTGCAGCCACATGATCCCAGAACTCCTGCTGCTGACCGGCAGCGTCGGCCGCGCGCCGTGCCTTCTTGAGCAACGCTGCTGCCCGGGTGTAGGCGGGCCGGCCGGTGGTCTCCAGCTCGACATCGGCGAGTTTGAAATACACCACCATGGCGTCAACCGGATGTGACGATGCACGGCTCTCGGCCAGCCGCTTCCATCGGCGCTGGCCGGGATCCCAATCTGGATGGTCATTCGTGACCTGCCACGCCGCCTCGGGCTCTACGTCGGCAAGGAGCGCGTCCACCAGGCCACCAAGATCCTTGGCCTCCAGCACCGACCTGGCAGCGGCACGGTCTGAATCCCAGACCCCCGTCGCTTCGGCGGCCTCCCGCAGCAGGGCGTAGGTGGTGGACGAGGTCATGCGCACGTGCTCCTCCCATCGAAGCGCGGCGACCTCGCCCGAGGCACCCCGCCGGAGATACACCCCCGCGGCCAGGTCGTAGAGCTGGGCGACCTGCCACCCATTGGTCTCGACGATTCCCCGTTGCGCCCATACCAGCGCATCGTCATCTCGGCCCAGCTCCACCATGGCTTCGGTGACCTGAATGAACTGGTACGGCGACGTCAGGTTGCCGCCGAGCAGCCGGATGATCTTGTCGATGTCCCCATCGAGCACCGCCAAGCGCTGGTCGGCATATCTCAGTGCGAAGGGCTGCTCCCCGGCCCTGCGCCGGCGGTCGATCTCCTTGCGGTACACGGCGAGCCCGCTCTCTCCCAATGCGCCGGCGTACCCCTTCGGATCGAGGACAAAAAAGTCCTGATCATCGAGCGTGACGCGGACCATCCAACGAGCCAGCTTCACGGGATCGGCGACCCGGCATCACATGCCAGGACGTGAAACTCGAGCAACGCAGCGACCAGGCCTCCGATCTCGCCGTTGGAGTCGTCGGCACGGAGAATCGCCTTGACCATGTGACCAATGGCTCTTTCGATCAGCTCTAGGAGTTCCGCGGATGGCGATACCGCCAGTTGGTCTCCGATCGCATCGACGACCGGGCTTGCCTCTCTGGCCCATTCGGAACTCTCCCAGTAATCGAGGAAGCGACGCGTCCGAAGGCTCGAGTCGACTGCAGCTCGCAGCGGAGTCAGGTCCACGCCGACGCGGTTTGCCATCAGCTCACCTCCAAGCCGATATCCAATGGTCATCGACGCCCGCCCCAGCGTGGGCCTTGGGGGACACAATAAGAACCGGGCGCCCATCTTTGTCGCGCCCATACTGCACATCATGTAGACGGGCGCTCCGCACGCCAACCCCGCATGGTGCTGGATCGTCTACCAATTGTAGCACTCACTATGCTACAATTGCGAGATGACCCGGATTGGAGTGCGAGAACTTCGTCAACACGCGAGCCGCTACCTGGAGGAAGTGAAGGCTGGGAAAGTCGTCGAGGTAACCGAAAGAGGGAAGCTCGTTGCCCTTTTGGTGTCCCCCACCCCGGCCGTTGCCGTGAGGGATCAACTCATCGCTTCTGGTCGGCTTGTGCCAGCAAAGAGCGCGTTCCACTTGCCGGAACGCAGAAAGGTAGTCCGCGGAGAGGCGACGGGAACGGAAATCCTCACTGAACAGCGCCGGGAACGACTCACGTGATCTACTTCGACACGTCCGCGTTGGTAAAGCTGGTCTTCGATGAGACCGAGAGCGCGGCCTTGGCCGAGTGGCTGACCGTCAGGGCAGACGTCCCCAAAGTCAGCAGCGACCTGTCGACCATTGAACTGCTTCGGACATGTCGGCGGGTCGACGAGGAAGCCGTTGAGGGCGCCAACCTATTGCTCGGAGGTATCGACTTCCTCCCCATGGATCGTGCCATTGTCGAGAAGGCTGCGACGCTCGTCCCGACCGAGCTGAGGAGCCTCGATGCAATTCACCTGGCAAGTGCCTTGTCGGTGAAGGCGAATCTGACCGCCCTCGTTGCATATGACGTTCGACTCTGCTCGGCCGCTGCGCAAGCGGGCATCGAAGTGGTCTCGCCTGCCTGATCGCGCTGATTCGGGTGCGTCCCGCTCCGAGCTGTCCAACCACGGACCATTTTGGTCACGGCCTGAAGAACAAGGGCGCTTTATTGAGCTGGGTACTTCAAGCCTTGGGTGGCCGGCCAGCTCCACTCCCAGCCCCGACATTGTCGATGAGAGCGTCGGTTCGCTACAGCTGCGTCGTCAGAGAGTCTGAGGACGTCAGCGACGAGTGCGCATCGAGCCTGAACCGGAGAAAACACCCTCCCTGTACGGTGATGACCCATGGCGCAATCTCTTGCCGAGCTCATCGATGAGATCACTCTCGACGCCTACGACCTCTACGAACAGCTCTCGGGATTCCTCCAGGTGTTTTCGGATGAGGTAACGGTCCCCGCTCCTGGCACGGTGTTGGACTTCCCCGTGGAAGTAACTGGCTTCGACTTCGAAGGAGACGAGCGGCGTGGTCTGGTCGCCCAGTGCGAGCACGGAAGAGTTGTAGGCGCGGTCTCACTGGTGGACGTGCACTTCGAGCCGCACTCGGTCGCCGGGTGGCTCCATGCCGCCTACAGGACCTGGATGGGTCTCCCACCGTTTCCGGCCCTCCGGCCATCGGGCTGGAGCTGGCCATCTACGTGAGCAAGCGCGGCCGTACTCCCACCCTTGCTCTCGACCGGCTCACAAACACCGAACGTGGCCAGTTGCTCAGCGAGCTGCTCTTGGCCCATCCCGACTTGGTCGACCAAGCCGAGAACCGTGCGCTTGCAATCTTGGCCGTTGCGGACGCCGATGAGGTAGCCGAGTCCATCGAATGGACCCTCCGTGAGGCCGATGCCGACCAACTCGCTCTCCGCGCCGGGCAGAATTACGGACGCGGCTATGTACACGAGAACGAAGCTGCCAGCGAGATCCTCGAAGAATTACTACAGCCTGATCTCGATGATCTGGCCCGCCGGGGTGCGCTCGGACTGCACGACGTAGCAAGCCAGATCGGACTTGGCCTGCTACGGGGCCTCGCGAGGTGCCGAACCGCTGTGGAAGACGGCACGGTGCTCGCCTACGCCGGCCCGGACGTGACCGACGACCTGGCCTGGTCGGTGTACGACGCGCTCACCAGGGCAAAAGTGAGCTTGCCCGACGGCGCGTCTGACAGCCTGCCAACCGAATGGGGCCGCTTACTCATTCCATGAACCCCTGCAGAGACTCCGGGATGATTCGCGCAACTCGAATTCGTGGGCGCTGCGGGACTCGAACCCACGACCTCAGCCGTGTGAAGGCAGATGTCTCGCGGCACGATTA
>PKYA01000133.1 GCA_003133545.1 Acidimicrobiaceae bacterium
ACGGCCCTGGTGGCCATAGGTGTGGCCGGGGGCGTGGTCCAGATCGTCGATTCTCCCGCCCGCCAGGCCCTCGTCAGCCGCCTGGTACCGCCGGACGACTTGTCGAGCGCGGTCAGCCTCAACGGGGTGGTGGTCAACAGCGCCCGGGTCGTCGGACCCGCCCTCGCCGGCGTGCTTATCGTGACGACGGGCACAACGGTGTGTTTCGGGCTGAACGCACTGTCCTACCTGGCCGTCATCGCCGCCCTGCTCGTCATTCGGCCCCGCAAGGCGGGCGGACCGGCCCCGCCCGGACGACAAGGTGTCAAAGAAGGGTTGCGGTACGCGGCCGGTCGTCAGCAGCTCTGGCTCCCTCTTCTCATGATGTCGGTGGTCGGGCTCTTGGCGTTCAACTTCGCCGTGGTCTTGCCCGTGTTCGCCAAGGACACGTTCCACGGCACCGGCGGAACGTACGGACTGCTCACCACCATGCTCAGCGTCGGGGCAGTCTTGGGCTCCCTCGGGGTCGGCCTTGTCCACCATCCGAGGCGCCTGTACCTCCTTTTCGCCGCCCTGGGGTTCGGCGTCACTTCGGCTGCCACCGCGGCCGCCCCCAACGTCGCTGTGGCCTGCGTCACGCTGCTCATCATGGGTGCGGCGGCATTCTCCTTTGTCACCATGTGTTCGACCACGCTCCAGCTCCACAGCTCGAGCGCCTATCGAGGCCGCATCATGGCGCTCTGGGTCTTCGTTTACTTAGGGACCACGCCAATCGGCAGCATCATGACCGGGTGGATCATCTCGACCGGCGGCCCGCGGGCCGCGCTCCTGGTTGGTTCGGGGGCTTGCCTGGCCGCGGCGGTGTTGGCCGCCTTCGTGCACACGCCGCCCAACCCCGACGAGGCACTCACCGATCTTGCTCGATGACTATCTGGCGACCATCGAAAGCGCCCGAACTCCTTGACCGTGACAATCAGGTTCGGATCTGAGCGGATCGACGGGTCGTACAAGGAGAACGGCGTCTGGTTCGAGATCGAGTAGGTCCATCGGTGCGCCGAACGCGGTTCAGGACGGCGGGGGAGTCAACGAGCCCGTGGTGCGATGCATAGTGGACCGCCTTACTACAGCGATGGATTGGCTGGACGTAGTGGAAACTGGGTGGACGGAGCAGCATCGCTCCAAAATTCTGGACCTGTGCTGGGTCAATGTTGACTTCGCTGACGCCGATGCTCGGAAAACCTCGACGTTTGTCATCGGGTCACCGTCAGCTCGTCGAGCATGGGCGCCTTCGTCGCATGTGCCCCCCTACAACTGACCTGAACGGCTACTCCTCGTAGAACTTTCTAATCGACAAGGCCGTCACCGTCGCGAAATCACACAATCGCGCGGAAAACTAAGGTTTTTGCGCCACGTTCGCTCGAGGATTGAAGGTCTCAGCTGGTAGATGGCGCATCGCTTCCTGAATTGCACTCGGCCCGTCGAAGGGACCTGGTCAGTTCTCGTCGTGGGCCTTCTGCGGGATCAGAGTCGCCTCACTCGAAGGTGAGGACCCCACGCGCCACCCGACCGGCATGCATCTCGCCGATGATCTCGCGGAAGTCCTTTAGCGGACGGGCAACGCTCACCAGTTCGTCCAATAGCAGCGCACCGCTGCGGTAGAGGTCGACCAGCATGGGTATGTCGTGGTGAGGACGGGCCGACCCGTACCGGCAGCCCAGTACCCCACGGTCCACGGTGGCCAATGCATTCATGTCTATCGACACCTCGGTCCCTCTCGGCGGTATGCCGATGGCGACCGCCGTCCCACCCCAGTCGAGGGAATCGAGCGCGCTCCGCAGCACCGCCGGGTGGCCCACGCAATCGAAGGCCCAGGTAACCCCGCCGGCGGGCGCCAGCGCCCCGGAGACCAGCTCGCGGTCCGGGGGCACCAGGTCCCGAATCGCGGCGGCGACCCCCGAACCGTCCTCGTCGGCCAGCACGAAGTCCGTAGCCCCGAACTGTCGCGCCAATGGCTCTTTGGCCGCCACAGTGTCCACCGCCACGATGCGGCTGGCAGCGGCAAGCCGCAGGCCCTGAACCACGTTGAGTCCGACGCCGCCCACGCCGAAGACTGCCGCGGTGTCGCCCGGCCGCACCCGGGCCCGGTTCAATACGGCGCTTACGCCAGTCAACACGCCGCAGGCGATGAGACATGCCGACGTGAGCGGCACGTCAACAGGGATCGGCACCGCTTGTATCTCGTTCACCACGATGCGCTCGGCGAAGACCGACGCGGCTGCGAAGTTGTGTGCCGGCTGACCCCGGTAGGTAAACGGGGTGGAGACGTTGCCGAGGGACTGCCAACACCACGTGGGGTGACCGGTGGCGCAGGCTCTGCACACGCCGCAATTGGCCAGCGTGGAGATGACCACGTGTTCCCCGGGGACCAGCGAACGCACCGCCGATCCGACAGCCTCCACCACTCCCGCACCCTCGTGGCCCAGCACCACCGGGGTCGGGAACGGAATGGTGCCGCTGATCACTGACAGGTCCGAGTGGCAGATCCCAGCGGCGACCATGCGCACGAGCACCTCATTCGACCCCGGATCACGCACTTCCAGGTCGTCGGTGACCTCTGCGTCCTCTCCCGTGAAGACTATTCCCCGCATGAGTTCATGCTCCTTCCCTAATCCTCTCGTCCCTGGTGGAAACGGGCAGATGGTCGGTCGGTTCACCTGACGTTCCAGCACTCCTCTCCCGTGGTCCCATGTGTCACGCTACATTCCCTAACCATCATCAGCCGGTGCCCGACCGGTGCGACTTTCAGCCAGGAGGACCGCCCGATGAACCCACGACTCCGGGCCAGTCACGGAGATCGAAGTGGCCCCACGGTGCAACCGTGACGAGGCGAACGATTTCACCGCTCTACGACGGGCCATTCGATCCGGACTGGAGCCTCGAGTCGCTTTCGCGCCAGGGTCTGGCACGGTTGTGCCGCGAAGTGATGCTGGTCTCCATGCTGCACGATCGCTCACTCATTCCCCACGTGGCCAGCCGTGGTGGGATGGAGGCGTCGGTTTCGTTGGCCGACGACGAATGGATGTCGGCGAGCCCCATTTACACGGCACGAAACAAGGCGAATCTCGGTATCACCGGCGACGGAGTCGATGCAGTACTCAAGAGTTTCCAATTCGACATCGGCATGCCCCACCACTTCCTAGATATGGAGGGCGAAGTGGTGCGCCACGACCTAGGGTTCTTCTGGCTCGTGTCCTGCGGCGCCCACGACTACGTCCGTTGGATGTCCGGAAACGACGAGAAGCTCGTCACCATGATGTGCCATGACATGGAGGACCAAACCTTCGAGGCGACGCTGCGCGCCACCAATCCGCGGGCTCGCTGCACTCCCGTACATCGGCCACCGAAGACTGGGGCGTTCTCCGGTGAGCACTGCCGCTGGGAATTGAGCATCTCCCCCGATGACCTGGAGATCAGGCCGGACCATCCCAACCGGGCACTGATCAGCGCCTCGAAGGCAGCGAACTTCGAGTTCGGGCTGGGCGAGAGCCAAGAGGCCGGCGGCCTCGACGACTACGTCGGCGCCTACATCTCAGGGCTCCGATTGGAGGACTTCGGTCACGCGGTGCTTGTACGCCAGGTCAAGGAGTTTGCTCTGGACGTGCATCTGCTTATGCGCGCTGCCTACCTCAGCATCCAGCAACGTCACGGAACAGACCTGCTCCGTGACGTTGCGACTCAGCACATCGCTGCACTCGCCCCTCCGCTCGTGCGCCGCTTGTCGGAAGCGATGGGCGTCGCGGGAGACGATCTCCACGCCATCGCCAAACTGCTGCAACTCAACCCGCTCCTCCCCGACGACTATGCCGAGCTCACCATCGACTTCGCAGACGCTGACAGACTCGAAGTAACGGTGCTCCCGTGTGCTGCGCTCCAGGATCGAGCTACGCCGAGTCCCATCGACATGCTTGACGACGAGGAACCAACCGTCATCTCCGCCATCGCCCTGGCCGTGAACCCACGGGCCCGGATCGACCGAAGAAGTGGGCTGTCGTGGCAGATCACAATCGACCCCGATGCCGATCCAGTCCCTGCACATCCCCTTACCGACCTCGTCGGTGGGCACAACTACTTCCCGGCGGACCTAAAACCACGGCCTGTCCCGGTCTCCCTTAGATAAAGGATCGACCCCAAAGGACTCCGATATGTCCCACCGTCCGATCACATCGACCTCTTCGGCTGGGAGCGCTCCGTCAATCGCCGCCCCGGCGGCGAGTCGCTGCTCGACCTCGCGCTCTTTCGCTCCAAGGCGTAGCTGTGGGGCGTCCTCCTTGCGGCCGTCGCGATCCTCGCCATGTTTCGGCGTCCCGTGAGTCAGGACGGAGGCGTCCACGCGCACGGCAGCGTCTTGATGCCGTTGACGAATGGGTTCACAACATACTCGGGCGAATCCGTGGCATGGATGTCCGGCAGCTGCCGGCGCAGCTCGCTGAACGCCGCCATGATTTCCCGGCGCGCCAGATTGGCACCAAGACAGAAGTGTGTGCCACCGGCACCGAACCCAACCTGTGGGTTGGGGTTGCGGGTCAGATCGAACCGGAAGGGATCGGGGAACACCGACTCATCGCGGTTCGCGGAGTTGTACCACAGCACGACCTTGTCGTCGGCTTGAATCCGCTGGCCCCCAATCTCCGTGTCCTTGGTGGCGCGTCGTCGCATGTAAATGACCGGAGTGGCCCACCGCACGATCTCCTCGACGGCGGTCTTGGCGTGACCTTCGAAATCCGACCACCAAAGTGCCCTCTGGTCGGGGTGCCGAGTCAGCTCGTACAGGCCATGGCTGATTGAGTTACGAGTGGTCTCGTTGCCTCCACTCAGCAAGATGACGAAGAACCCGACGATCTCCTCTGGGCTGAGGCGGTCACCGTCGACCTCGGCTTCGACCAGAGCGGTGGCGAGGTCCTCCGCCGGCCTGGACCGTCGCTCTTCGGCGAGTTCGAGCGCATAGGCGCTGATCTCCTGCGCGACGCGGACGAACTCCTCCTTTGTCTGCACCTCGCTCATGATGGCATTGGTCCACGAGAACACCCGGGACTCGTCCTCCTCGGGTACGCCCATCATGTCGCAGATCACCTGCAGTGGCAGCGGGCCGGCGAAGGCACTCACCAACTCGGCCGAGCCGTCGGGATGGTCGGCGATCATCTGCGCCACCAAACGCTTGGCCCGCGCCCGCACGGACTCCTCCGCCCGGGCCACCACCCTCGGGCGGAAGGACCGCTCGACGATCCTTCGTAGACGGCCGTGATGGGGGTCATCGAGGCAAATCATCGACGTACCGAGATACTCCGCCGTCGCTGGCGACGTGTCTTGAATCGCCATGCTCGGATACGAGCTGAACAACTGAGGATTGCGGCTGGCATGCAGGATGTCGCCGTGGCGGGTCAGTGCCCAGAACCCCTTGCCGGACGCCGAGTTGGGAAACTCCATCTCAGGAAAGAACGCGACCGGCGACTCGCGACGCAGGGTGGCAAATGCTGCGTCCCGCCAGTCGTGTGGGCGCCCCCAGAAGCCCCAGTCGCCAAGCCTGACGTCCTCGAGCGGCACACGTTCCGGCGTAATCCAAGTGTCTTGCATGGGCAAAATTTAGCGAGAGTTGTAACGCCTAACCGGCCGATCTTCCGTTTGATCGATAGTAGAGCGCACTACTACGGGTGCGGACGCAGCGGACAGGCTGGAAACTGGGTGGACGGACCCGCACGGCAGGGGGCCCGCCAGACTTAAATGGAGAAAACCACCACCTTGCCAAGGTGAGGGTCGCGGGTTCGAATCCCGTCTTCCGCTTCAAAAATTCTGGACCTGAGCTGGCTCTTCGTGAGCGGTGCATTGATAGATCGCCGGAGTTGCCCCTCACGAGGGTTGATGTGGGCTGGCTGTCTCAGTGGACGCCGTGAGAGGTTCAATCCGCAGCGGGGGAGAGTCATTCTGCAGGTAGTGGACGCCTGCACCTCGGTCGAGAGACATGCTCCAGAGGCCGCTGATGGCTTCTTGCACTTCTTGGGGTGTGCTCACCTCGACGCCCACCTGGTTGAGAGCACCGCCCGGCGATCGGAACTCGACGAGGGCAGGTCGTATCGGCTTGTAGTCTGACCCGACGCGTCCGTGATGGCATGAAGGAGGGTGGCCGATTTGCCTGCTTGCTCCCGCTGCCTGGTTGAGGTGTCCCCGGGGACCGCACTTTGCCCCAGGTGCGGCGCCGCCATCAGGCCGCCTGTCATATCGCGACCGACGCCAAAGCGCGTCCGGAAGTCGCGTCAACGACTGAACGTCCTGAACCGTAATGATTGGGTCCTCGGCCCCGCCGCCTTGGTCCTCCTGGTCTCGTTCTGGCTGCCTTGGTACAGCATCGGTCCCATCTCCGTTGATGGACTCAGTGCCCACGGCTGGCTGGGCATCGCGGTGCTGGACTCGGCCGTGCTGGTGCTCTACGTCCTGATCATTGCATTCGGCCTCGGAGACCTCGCGGTACAGGGCCGTATGTCCAAAGATCAGCTCCTGGCCGTCATTACCGGAGTCAATCTGGCCCTCGTGGCGCTGGGCTTCCTGCTCAAGCCGGCCGGTTTCAGCTGGTCGTGGGGCGCATTTCTCGCGCTGGCCGCCGCCGCCATGGCTTTTCTGCCCTTTGGCGTTCCCCTCATCCGGGCCCAGCGCCGGCGCTGATTCCGCCGCCGCCGCCCCGCGTAGCGGGTTGACCGTTTAATGGGTTCTCGCTAATGGGTCCCATGACGTCTATGGCGTCAGCAAACAGTCGACGTTAGATCTTCTGAACAGCGACTCCTCGCTTGCGAGAGTCGATCGTCACAGCCTTTCGCCACCTGATCAACTCGGCTTCCTCGGCCGCGGTGTTTGGTACGTGACCATAGGCGCCCATCTCCAGGATGAAGTCCGTGGCCGCCTGAACGCCGTTCCGGAATAGTGTGTTCTGTTCGTCCTCCGTCAAATCAAACTGGGTGGCACTTATGCCCGCATTGTCGATGAAAATGGTACGGGCCGCTGTTTCTTGCTCAACACTGTACCGATCCCATTCGTTCATCATGGTCTTGAGGCATCGAACCGCCTCTGAAGGAGTACTCGTGCATTGCTTGGTTGGTCCATAGTCCGTTTCCAGGTTCGACAGCTTGAGACCAATGGTCGGCCATCGCGGCGGTTTATCGTCGATTCGTCCAAAGGCATCAATGGGGAAATTCTCTAACATTCCCCCGTCGACCCAAGACACTGTGCCGGGCTTGTAGTGCTCTGGGAACGTGGTACCACCGGGCCCGGGAGTGAAGACGGTGACGTCCTCGGTCCGAAAGACCACTGGGCGAAAGAAGAAGGGAATTGACATTGAGGCCCGGACTGCCTCAACCACCGACATAGCTTCGGGGTCCTTGACGTAGTAGTCGGCATCCCATGGCAAGCGCACCAGCTCACCTCTAGTTATATCTGAGGTATTGACGACCAATCGGTACTGGCGCTCAGGCGGCAAGCTCATGTCCTTGTCGTCCGTGATCTTCAACTGCGCAAAGGTTTCGACGTTGAGTTCCTTTAGCTTTGGACCGAGCCACCCAGTGAGATAGTCGCCTGAATAGAGCCCGGTGTTTGTTGTGAGTTTTAGAGCACACCACAGATCGTTGCCGAAGCTGCCTGGGATCAAATTGAGCACTCGATGGAGCATCGATTGTGGCATGAACTTCTTGAATTGCAACGAATCGACATAGGTCTTTAGCTTGGTGAGATCTTGACCAGCCTGCACGAGTGCCGCGATTAAGCATGCGGCGATGGCTCCGGCGCTGGTTCCCGCAACTCGCTGGACCTTGTAGCCAGCTTCGTCTAGGACGAGAACTGCAGCCACTAAGGCAATTCCCTTCACGCCGCCACCCTCGAGCGCCAGGTCGCATCGGAGCGTTCCGTCCGATGGCCATGGTTTGGTGGCATCCGGAAGATTTTTGATCAAATTCTGAACAGCGTTTTGAAACAGCTCCTCACCCTCTGATGTTCGCCGATAACCCCGCGGGCAGTTGGAATCAAGGACGAAGCCGGCATTCCCTTGCGAATCTGATCTGATTGTCATCGAATCTCCTCTGCGCAAGAACAACTCCTCTGGGGCCAGACCGGTTTACTACGGGGGCGAACGCACTGGAACGGGTGGACGGACCCGCACTTCAGGGGACCCGCCAGACGTAAGTAGACGTCGTCCATCTGTTCTACGGAGAGAGACCGGGCTCTTCCCGGCCCAGGTCAAGCTCTCGCGATGTCCCTGCCCGGCATTGGCTCTGCGAGTGCCGTCCGCCATTCAGGCGCACCGAAGGAGTTGGCGAAGTACTGCGTTTCGTGGACCACATACCCATTCGCGAACTCCATGATGCTCACGGAGTAGCTGGGCACGCCATCGGGCGTGATGACGCACTCGCTCACCCAGAAATCCCCGCCGCCAACGATCCGGAGGACGGTGAAGTGTCGATTGGCAGGGTGTGCGCCGCGTTGCGCGGAAAACTGTCTCGGCCCCGGTATCGCTCACCCGACTGCGGATAGTCGAGGATCGCGCCCGCACTGTAGATGGCATGCTCGACTTCAGTATCGCCACGTTCAGATGCCTGCCAGTGTTCCTCGAGTGCGTTCCTCTTCTGGCTATCCGGTTTTCATGACATTTCCCTTCTTACCGCGGGCGGAGGGATCAGGGGAGTCGTGGATGTTTCGAGGCTTATTGGGTTCTGAATCCCTCGACCTGGCCGGTACGTGATTGTCGTAGATATCTCGAGGTTCGACTGAGTGCTAGTCGATACGGGCCAGGATCATGCCGTCCATCTGCATGGGCGCTCCTCATCCGGTGACTACTGGAAGTTTTTCCCATCCGCGCACCGTCGGTGTGTGAGCCTGGACGGCACCGTCCCAGTCGACCGACCACTCTGGGAACCGGGTGAGTACCTCGTCAATCGCCACCCTTCCTTCCAACCGGGCCAACGCGGCACCGAGACAGAAGTGGATGCCGTAGCCAAAGCTGAGATGGTGAGAGACCTCACGGTGGATGTCGAACCGGTCGCCGTCGGGGAACTCGCGGTCATCTCGGTTGGCCGAACCATTGAGTAGCACCATCACGCTTCCCTCATTTACGACTTGGCCGTGATGTTCAACGTCCTGCTGTACGAATCGCGCCTGTACCGGTGACGGTGCCTCGTAACGGAGAATCTCCTCAATCGCCCGGGGGAGCAATGAGCGATCTTCGACCAGGTCTCGACGTTGGTCAGGGTGCTCAGCCAACAGTTTCCCGGCCCAACCGATGAGGCGCGTTGTCGTCTCGTTGCCGGCGCCAGCCAACAGCATGACGTAGGTCAGGATCTCCTCGCGCGAGAGCCCACGGATGGTCCCCGTTTCGTCCTCGAACTCAGCGGTAAGAAGCTCCGTCATGAGGTCGTCCGAGGGGTGCTGGGCCCGCCAATCGATGTATTCGGAGAAGAGTTCACCGCCAGTTGTGATGAAGCCGCCATCCGTTGGCGGTACGTATTCCTCGCCTTCTTCGATACGCATGCCTTCGTCGAGTCGGTCGCGGATGGCCTCCTGGTCCTTTTCCGGGATTCCCAGCAACATTCCGATCGTGCGCATGGGCATCTGCGCGCCGAGGTCAGCGATGAAATCAAATCCCCCCGAGCCGACGAGCGGATCGAGGCTGCGAGCACAGAACTCGCGGACCTTTGGCTCAAGGGCGTTCATTTTCTTCGGCGTGAACACCCGGGAAAGCAGGCCCCGATGGAGGTCATGGATCGGCGGATCCTCCATGAGGATGATCCCAGGAGGAAGCTGGACATTGGCCTTGATGATCTCAAGAGTCGAACCATGTCCCGAGCGGTACGCATCCCAGTTCATGAGGGCCTTGTCGACATCGTCGAACCGACTCAAGGCGAAGAAGTCGTATTTTTCGTTGTAGTAGAGCGGGGCTTCCTCGCGAAGTCGCCGCCAGACCGGATGCGGATCCTTGTCGATCTCGGTGTCGAACGGGTCGTAATAGAGCACGGTGTCGCTCGATGCAGTCATGGTGTCGGCCTCCTCTTCAAGTCTGCGGCCATGCTACGGCCTTGACCGCGAGCCATTGCTCGAAGCCTTCATTGCTGTTCTGGCGACCGATGCCGCTGTGCTCACAGCCCCCCAAGGGCATGTCTGCACCATGGGTCGGCCGTCGTTGACACCGACGGAACCTGTACAGATCTGTGTCGTCACCGCGCGGGCCCGTTCGATCGAGCTCGACCACACACCTCGTGCCACCGTGGTTGCCGTCACTCGCGATGGGGACGGCGTCGGCATCGCCGTCGAAGGGGTGGCCACGAGGACCGGGCAGAAGATCTCCTCCTGGGCGATGGCCATCGAATTATCGAGGTCAGCGCAAAGGGTCGACCGCAACAACTGACCGCGTTTTGGCGCCATCGATTATGGAGAGCGGGTCCCCGAGGCGACGACTGATGACCTCGGCCGTCCGTGTGACTTGACTCGCCAAGTGCCCGTCGGTTGCTTCGTTGAATCGCTGGTTCGGCACTGCTACTCCGACGCTGCCCTGCACCGAACCGGCGGTCCACACTGGGGCGGCGATAGCACTCGCTCCGACGTCTGCTTGGTCACGGCTCAACGCAAAACCTTCGGATCGAATCGACGCCAAGAGCTTCTCGATTTTCGCTGGTGTCTGTCGATGCCGGGCGAAAAGGGGAAGGCCCTGTTTGTAGACGTCCCTTCGTTCCTCCTCGGGCCTATGGGCCAGAATGGCCATCGCGGAGGCGGTGGCGTGCAGTGGAAGCCACGTGAACAGCAGGGGAACGAACTGCACACTCCGACGGCTCGGTGACGTGGCAACGTACATTCGCTCGTGACGTTGGGGGTCGTAGACGGCGAGAAAGGCGGTCTCTCCAGTGAGGTCGCTCAACTCATCGAGGAGCTCGGCCACGGCCAAGAAAGGGCGCTTCCGTTGGGCCAAGGAAGCGATTCGGTACAGCTCCCATCCAAGTTCCCATTGTCCCGTTGCAGATGCGCTGACGAGACTGACCGCTGCTCCGGCCTCGAGAGTCCGTTGAACGGAGCTCGGGGGGGCGCCGAGCGCGCGAGCGAGTTCTCTCACGCCGAAGGATGACGCTTCTGACTCCACCATCGCGTCGAGAACGCGGACGATCGAAGCTATCGGGTTCCGTTCCCGTGCACTCGATGCTGATGAGTCAGGCGTGGCCATTTTTGAATCCTACGACGACGACAGGACAGAGAACTCGTCGGTCAATGAGGTTGGAGGGCTCGCAATCATGTCTCTGTTGAGGCGACGACGGCTGTTACATGGGCGGGAAACCGAGTGTCGTGTGAGAGCGTTTGCTCTGCCGCCGTGACCCGTGTTCCCGTGGCCACGTCCTCGCCCGTTCCGAGGTTTCTGACGTAGAAGGGAAACGCACCGCTCGAGATCTGGACTCGCAAACAATGACCGGTGTCAAAAAGGTGGGCGCACGGTCCGAGGTCGATCTCCAACTTCAGCGGTTCCTCGCCTGAGTGCAATCGCGCGTCGTGCTCGACTCGGCGCAGGGCATCGATCACGTTGTAGGACGCGCCGTCCGGGTGGACGTCGGTCACCCGGACGAAGAAGTCGGCACTCTGGGTCGACGACTTCACCCAGAGCGTGGCCGACACAGGCCCGAAGAAGGTCAGTGGCTCCCCAAAGGCGTCGCTGGTGAACGTGACGACGTCGGGCCGCAGCTCGAGGGCCCGGTTATCGCACGGCATGGCTCGTTCGGGGTCGAAACTCGCCAAACCCACCGAAGGAGTCGGGTCGGTTGGATCGTAGGTGTACCTCGTCGGAAGGGACCCGTCGCTGGCCGTCGCTGCCAATACGCCATTTGGGGCTAGGTACCAACGTGTGGACTCTGTGTCCGAGTCCGGCCATCCTGCTACCTCCCTCCAGTCTTCGCTCCCGGTGACATAGAAGGAGACGGGGACGTGGTGGGCATCGTGTCGCTTCTGGACATGAGTGTCGAACCAGCGCAGGGCTTCCGTATTGCCCTCGGCCCACCCACCTCCGTGCATCCACGGCCCCATGACGATCCGGTGGTGGACGCCGGCTCGTCGCAATCGCTGGTAGTCCTCCCACAGGTAGCGGCGCTGGTAGTCGTACCAACCTCCGAAGAGCAGGGTCGGCGGACAGCCCTCCGAGAGGACGTGGCTGAAATCAAGTGGTTTCCAGTGGGGATCGTCGCCCCAGTGAGTCAAGCGTTCCCGGAAGATCGGAATCTGCTTGCCGGTTTGGACCTCGTCCGCATCAATGAGCGGAAGATGTAGGTACGCATCGAGACTGGCCAACGGTGCTCCCAGCGTGACATCGGGGTCGGGATCGTTCTCGTCTTGGCCGCCGTCTTGCATGGCGGACCACGCCAGCGCCATGTCGAGACCGAATGAGCCGCCCGGATACCACGATGAGGTGCGGTCCGAGCTGTAGTAGGACACCGAGATCGCGTCCACATCGTCCCTGCACTTCGACGCCGTCGCCCACGCCGTGAAGCCCATATAGCTCATGCCCTGCAGGCCTAAGCGGCCGTCGAACCAGTCCTGGCCTTGGATCCACTTGACCGTGGCCTCTCCGTCGTCCGCCTCGTCGAAGTAGGAAGCGGTTCCTCTGCAGTCCTGGAGGACAAGGCAGTAGCCGTGCGACGCCCAGAAAATCCCGTCGTTGCGCCAGAACTCCTTCCCGTAGGGAGTGCGGATCAACACCGCAGGAACGGCGCCGGCCGTCTCGGGCCGGAAGATGGAAGTGGCAAGCGCCAGACTGTCGTCGATGGGGACGTCCACCGAATGGGCATACACCTCGTAGGGCCCGAGGGGACCCGACGCCGCGGCAGCCAGATTGCGCTCGCCGTCCGGGACATGCTCCGGCGCTAGCACGAAACCACTCCTTCCCGGATGAGCGTCTCAATCTCTTCCGCTGGGACTCCCAATTCCTCCAGTATGGATGCGGTCTGCTCTCCGAGCCGCGGAGGAGGAAGCCGGTGGGTGGCGCGTTCCCCGTTGAGAGTGAGCGGGATGTCGACGACACGCAGATCGGGAATGTCGGGGTGCGGTATGTCCACCAGCATTTCTAGGGCGTCGAGCTGTGGGTCGTGGACGAGGTCTGCCACGGAGCGGACCTGGCTGCAGGGGATCGTTTCGGTGCCCAGCAGGACCTCCCACTCCGCTGCGGTCTTCCCTTTGAAGCGATCCTCCAAAAGCTCATGGAGCGTGATGCGGTTGGCGACCCGGTCAGCGTTGTGCGCGTAGGCCGGATCCTCCGGGAGTTCCGGCAGACCAAGCATTCGACACAACGAGACGAAGAGGCGATCGTTCCCGGCCGTAACCATGAGGTCTCCATCGGCGGTTGCGAACATCTCGTAGGGGGCGACGAAGGGGGTCCCGTTCCCCTGGCGCTGGGGGCTTTCGCCCGTGGCGAGATATCCCTCCACATGGTAAGAGAGCCACCAGGCAGCCGTCTCGTAGAGGCTTACCTCGACGAGCGCACCTTCGCCGGTCGCCGAGCGATTCCGGAGAGCGGCTTGGATCCCAACCGCGGCCCACATACCTGTGCCCAAGTCGATCGCTCCCATTCCGAGGCGTGCCGGGGGCCCGTCGGGGTGGCCGGTCATTGACATCATCCCCGTCTCGGCCTGGAGAACCGGGTCGTAACCAGGTGCGTCTTTCTTGGGCCCCTTTGATCCGTACGCGGTGATGGAGCAGTACACCAGTCCGTCGTTGAGCTGATGGAGAGACTCGTAATCGAGACTGCGCTTGGAAAGAGAGCCTGGTCGAAAGCTTGAGACCACGACGTCAGCACGAGATGCGAGGCGTCGCACCAGTTGCTGCCCGGCCTCCGTGTCCAAGTCGATCGTGATGCTTCGCTTGTTCCGGTTACAGGCCAGGAACGTCGCACTCTGCCCATTCCAGGCAGGGGGGTGCCAATTCCGCGTGTCGTCACCGGAACCAGGAGATTCAACCTTGATGACGTCTGCGCCCAAGTCACCGAGAAGCATCGTGCAGTAAGGACCGGCCAGGTTCCGCGACAGATCGAGCACGACGGTGCCGCGGAGGGTCTCGGACAATAGTGATGTGGGCACCGGACCTCCTCGGGGTTGTGTACTTAAGAGCACAATGGTACCCTTATAGCGTACACATCAGAACAGCATGAACGTGCTCACCGAGTCTCGCTGACCGCCGGTGTCGGAGCGACAAGGGAAGACTCAGGTAAGTGCCGACGCACGGCGCTTTCAAGAGTGTTGCCAAAGAAAAGGGGGGTCCATGGTCCGAACAAAATCGATGACCGTGGTGATATTGGCGGGCTCGCTGGTCATGGCATCGTTCGTGATGACCACGACGGCCGGGGCCAGCACACCCGGTGTCACTAAGAACACGATCACCCTCGGGCTCATCACCGAGCTCACGGGACCCGGAGCGGCGGTAGGGACAGGCATGGTCCGATCGGCGCAGGCGCGCATCGATCAGGTGAACGCCGAGGGTGGAGTCTATGGGCGCAAGATCAAGCTCATCGTGAAAGACGACGGGACAAACCCGCTCACGGATAATACAGCCACAGCCGACCTCATCTCCGAGGGAGTGTTCGGGGTGATCGACGACAGCGCAGTAACCTACGGCGGCTACAAGCAGCTCCAACAGGCGGGAGTGCCCGTGACCGGGGGCGCCTACGACGGGCCGGAGTGGTATCAGCAGCCCAACACCAACATGTTCAGCATCTCGGGTCCTGGGGCCGCCAAGGATCCGCAGTATGACAACTTCGCTGTCTTCGCCAAGCACCATGGCGGCACGAAGTGCGCTGCGCTGGGCTACGGCATCTCACCGTCCTCCCAGGCCTCCGCGAGCGGCTTCGAGCTGTCCTGCGAACGGGAGGGCCTCAAAAACGCCCTCCTCGACACGTCGGTGCCGTTCGGAACCGTCAACGTGACGACGCTCGTCCTACAGATCAAGGCCAGCGGAGCGAACGTCCTGTGGCTGCCCCTCGACGGGAACACCAATTTCGCCATCATGACCGGCCTCAAGCAGGCTGGCGTCAAGATAAAGGTGGTCATCAATGCGACGGGCTACGGGCAAGTCCTCCTCAACGACACCAGCGCGGTCTCCAACGCCGAGGGCGCTTGGTTTCTGGCGACCGGCGTCCCCATCGAGTCCAAGACCCCCGCGACGAAGGCCTTCCAGTCGGTACTGGCCAAGTACGCCCACTACACCGGCGTTCCTGACTTCACCTGGTACGAGGGATGGGGTGGTGCCGATCTCATGATCAAGGGTCTAGAGCTGGCCGGGAAGAATCCAACCCAGAGCGCCTTCATCGCGGACCTCCACAAGGTCACGGACTACAGCGCGAATGGGCTGTTCGGTGCGGTGAACTTCTCACTCAGTGACTTCGGCAAGGCACCCAAGACCCTGTGCGAGTACATCGTCCAGCTCGAGGGCGATACGTACGTACACCCGACCAAGTTGTGCGGCGCGATCTTGGCGAACTCTGACCAGCTCCCCAGCGCATGACGGGGGCAGACATTGGCGTGGCCTGCTCCGCCGCCGAGGGCGAACTGTTGAGGTTCCGGCAAGACCCGCGCTATTGAATCAACTTGGCGCTGATCCCGCGAACCCCTGACCGCGAAGGTCGTGACGCGAAGGTCAGCTCGCGTGCGTTCTCCGCCTTCATCTGGCCATTATGACATCGACATCGATATCTGGTCCGTGTAGCGTCGCCCGGCGTGACCGACCCCGACCCCGTCCTTCTCGTCGAGCGCCTCGACCGCGTGCGCGTCGTCCGGCTGAACCGACCCGAAGCACTCAACGCCGCCAATCTGGAGCTGCACCGCCGACTGGCCGAGGTCTGGCCGGAGCTCGAGGGGGACCCTGGTTGCTCGGTGGTGGTGATCACGGGCAATGGCCGCGCTTTTTGCGGGGGCGGTGACATGACCCTCCTTAAGCGGATGAACGAGGACGAAGAGCTAAGGGAGGCAATCCTGCGCGAGGCGCGCCAGATCGTGGAGCGGCTCGTCAGGTTCCGCTTCCCGGTGATCTCCGCCGTGAACGGCCCGGCGGTCGGGCTCGGCTGCAGCCTCGCCGGGCTCAGCGACGTGGTACTGATTGAGGAGAGCGCCTATCTCACCGACCCGCATGTCTCGGTGGGCCTGGTGGCGGCCGACGGCGGTGCCCTTACCTGGCCTTCCATGACCAGCCTCCTGCGGGCCAAGGAGTACCTGTTCACCGGCGATCGCATCTCCGCCCGGGACGCGGTGGAATTCGGCTTGGCTAATCGGGTAGTGCCCGACGGCTCGAGCCTCGACGAGGCAGTCTCCTTGGCGGAGAGGATCTCGCGCCAGCCTGCGCAGGCGCTGATCGACACCAAGCGGGCACTGAACAAGCATCTCGAGCGGGCCATGCACGACATCTTGGACTTCGCCCTGGCGGCCGAGAGCATCTCCAGCGCGAGCGCGTCACACCGACAGATCGTCGACCGCTTCCTCGAGAAGGCGGCCTCGTCCCAGCCACCGGCGTCCTCCCCGTAGGCGACCGCGCCGTAGGCGGCCGGACCGTGGGCTTCAGCCTGGAGGATCGGCGTCTTTCCGGTCGCCTCTCAATTGGCCCGGAGCGCCGCCACCGAAAGGTTCAGATCTGGCACGACTCCCGCCGATTCCCTGAGCGTCACTGCAATGTGATGCGCCAGCGAGCTCGAGGTGCCCAGCAGCGCGTCGAGAACGAGCACCCGGCTGTGAGAGCGGTGATGTTCGTGCTCCGCGGTGAACCCCATTGCGCCGAGAACCTGTAACGACCGTTCACAGATTCGCCGGCCATTGCGACCTGCGAGGGCTTTGAGAATGGCGTCTCGCATCGGTGGGAGCGCCGGGTACTGACCAGCGGACAGGTGGGCCAGCGCCTCAATGGCCGCGGCGTCGACGCGGGCGGAAGCCAGGAGATGTCGTACAGCTTGGAAGTGACCGATGGGCTGTCCGAACTGGGTGCGGTCGCGGGCGTGCTGGACGGCGCCCGCAAGCGCCGTCTCGGCCGCCCCGAGAATCTCGTACGCGATGGCCAGGCGACCCAGCTGCACACTTCGCTCGCGTAGCGCCACGGCCTGGGCCTCACCCAGCGAGATGGGGAGGTCCGTCAGGTCCGATTCGATCTCGTGCAGCGCGAGTCCGTCGCTGAATCCGATGGGCCTGAGCTCGAGCGTGTCGAGCGACACCAGCGAGATCCCGTGCCCAGGTCGGTCGATGAGGATGCCATTGCTGCCGGGTGTTCCGACGACAATGGCACGATTGCCGCGCCGCGCTGACCGGCGCCCGACGGTCGCCGTCACGGCGCGATCCTCACCGAACAGGCCGGCGTACGGGTGCGCCATCAATTCTCCGAGTGCTCCGGAAGACCCGAGCTCTCGACCCTGCGCCTGGAAGTAGGCCAAGACGCCGAGTCGGGCGTCGGGATCTTCCTCGAGGGATCCGAGCAAGTCCCTCCACCCGAGCGCGCGGAGGGCTTCGTCGCCGTCCGTTGACCTCAGAGCGTTCTGGGCGCTACGTAGGAACAGGCTGTCGGGGTCCTCCACGAGCGTCACGCCGGCAGCTGCAGAATCTGTTTGGCCACGGTATCGAGCTGCATCTGCTGGGAACCCCCGTAGACCGTCACGATCCGTGAAAACAGATACGCAGCCCGCAGGTCCAATCCCCGCTCGTCGACGGGATCGATGATCACGTCCGCGTCGCTTGCCAGGGCCCAATTGAACAGGCCCTGTTCGGCCGCGCAGAGGACGAGCTTCGTGAATGCGGCACGCGGTCCGAGCGTCGCGCCGTGTTCGTGCACGCGCAGGGCGTCGATGCTCAGCGCTCCGACACTGGCGAGGTCCAGCACAGCGTCTCCGAGCAGCCCATCCGCTTCGGGCGTCCCCCACTGGAGCATGCGTTGAAGGTGTTGCAGCAGGAAGCACTGGCGGAACCAGGCGAAGGTGCCGCGCTCGCTGCTGAGGATGTGCATGGCGACCGCCCAGCCACCATTGAGTGACCCGATGAGTCGATCACCTGGAACCACGACGTCGTCGAACGTCACCTCCGCCAGTTCATCGTGTCCGTTCGCCTGGGCGATACTGCGAATCTCGACGCCAGGGGAGCGCAAGTCCACGATGAAGGCGGTGACACCCCGGTGACGAGACTCGACCGTGTCGGTGCGGGCCAGCACGAGGGACCAGCGGGCGAATCGGGCCCAGCTGGTCCAGATCTTGCGCCCCGAGATGCGGTACACATCTCCATCGAGGGTTGCACGGGTGCGGAGGGCGGCCAGGTCGGAACCGGCGTCCGGTTCGGAGAAGCCCTGCGCCCAGGTCTCGGTACCGTCTAAGAAGCCGGGGAATGCCTGCGCGCAGAATTCGGGTGGACCCATGGCCAAAAGGGTGGGACCGAGGACCTCGAGATGCTCGAAGGCCGCCATTCCGCCGACTCCGTGCCGCGCCAGACCTTCCCACATGACTGCCCGGTGCAAGATGGTGCCCCCCAGACCCCCGAAGGCCTCCGGCCAACCCCAACGGCCCCAGCCCTCCGCAAACAGGTCGCTCATGAGTCGCCGCATCGTCTCCATCCGAGCGCCGGTGGTCGGCTGGGGGAAGGAGGCTCCGACCACGCCCGCCGGCCGAGAAAGGAGCCACGCCTCGAACGCGGCCGCGAAGGAAGTGATGTCGGCGTGTGCCGCGTCCTCGGCGGGGGCCGGAGGGCCTAAAGAAGACATTGACATCAATATAGAAATTGCACCATGCTTTGGCAAGGTGATGAGGTCAGCGGATGTGACACCGGGCCGCCCGAGCATGGTTGGCGGTGGATCTCGCGGGGGCCGTGCACGCATCGGACGGGCGCATCGGATCACCCGCGAGCGGGCCGCGTCCTATGTCAAGAACGGGTACTGGGACGACCGCAGCCTGCGCAGCGGACTCGAGGCGGCCGGCACCTTCCGTCCGGACCAGATCGGCCTCATAGACAACACGCGGGAGCTGACCTGGGGTGTCCTGAGTCGACTGGTATCGAATGCGGTCGCCAGGCTCGCCGAGGGCGGCGTCTCAGAGGGTGATCCGGTCCTGCTCATCGCCGGAAATTCGGCGGAAGGGGTCATCGCCTATCACGGCCTCCTCCGGCTGGGCGCGTCAGCGGTGCTCCTCGATCGTCGGTGCGGGCCCGCCGATGTCCGTGCCGCCCAGGACGCCGTGCCGCCGGTGTTGGTCATCGCGTCGGCTGAGGCGTGCGATCGCTTGAGGCCGGAAATCGGCGCCACTGCGGTGCTGAGGCTGGAGCAGTTCGCGCGCACCGAACCGCCGCCCGGCCAGAGCCATGACTGGCCGGAACCGGACCGCAACGACATGGCCGTCGTCCTCTTCACGTCGGGGACGACGAGCCGGCCAAAGGGTGTGACCCATTCGATCAACACCCTCACGAGTGGAGCTCGGAACATGGCCGTGATCACCGAGGCCGATCCCGAGACGGTGATTTTTCTGGTGAGCCCTTTGACCAGCATCACAGGGGTCATGCAGATGCATCTCTCGGCCGATCAGCACGCCACCTTGGTCCTGGAAGACGACTTCGACGCCGACACGTCGCTCGACCGCATCAACCGATACGGAGCCTCACTTCTGGGCGGTGCACCGGTGATCGCGGAGCGGCTCATCAAGGCGGCAGAAGCGCGATCCGATCGGCGCTGCTCACTGCGCACGCTCGCGCTGGGCGGGACGATGTTGCCGCGCCCGCTCCTGCAGCGGATGATCGACGACTACGGCATCAAGGTCGCCAGGGTCTACGGATCTTCGGAAGCGCCAAATGCCACGGGGAGCCTGCCTGAGGACGGACGGGCGCTACGGCTGACGGATGACGGTGCCCTGATGCCCGGTACGGAGGTGAGCGTGGGGTCCGCCGGTCATCCCCAGGAAGGCCTGGTCCGGGGTCCGGGCGTCTTCCTCGGTTACCTCGACGGCTCGGACGACGTGGCCGCGTTCGAGGAGGATTGGTACCGGACGGGTGATCTGGTCGAGGTCTCTGAAGGACGCCTTACCGTCGTGGGCCGACTGAAGGAGGTCGTTAACCGCAACGGTCTCAAGATCTCCCCCGCCGAAATCGACGCCGCATTGACCGACATGCCGGGTCTCGAGGAGTGGGCCGCCTTTGGGCGACCGGATCCGGCGACGGGGGAGAGGCTGGCGGTGGCGGTCNNCCTGCCGACGCAAGACGCCGGGGTCGATCTTGAGGGTGTGGTGACCCACTTGCGCGCCGCTGGCGTAGCGACCCGCCGGCTGCCGGAGGAGCTCGTCATCTGGGACGAGCCTCTGCCCAGAACAGCGACAGGCAAGATCGTCCGGTCCCGTCTCGTCATGGACGCGCCGTCAAAGGTCTCGATCGTGGCGTCTCGAGTCGAGGACCACTCCACCGAGTCGCACGACCAATGACCACCAGGGACCCAACGGGGGAGGAGTACGCCGCCATTGCGAATCTCCTGGCTCACTACTGCCTCTCGCTCGACTACGACGACACGGACACCTGGGTCTCCCTCTTCACTGAGGATGGATCGTTCGAGGTGTACGGCCGTACTTTCGATGGCCGCGTGGGACTGCGCAGAATGATGGACGCCGCGCCCAAAGGGCTTCATCTGGGGGGTCCTCCGCTCGTCCGGATGCACGACGGCGACAGGGCACAGACCGAGCAGAACCTGTTGTTCATCGACAGGGAGAACGGCGATTCACGCAGCGCGGTCTACCGGGATGAGGTCGTGCGGACCGAAGAGGGATGGAAGATCCGCAAGAGATCCTGCCGGTTCATCGTGGCCGATGGATTGAGCGACCGGCCGGGAGACTGAGGTGGAGGAGTCTGACCGCGTTAGCGCTTGCTCCGGGCATCCCGGGGCGGCTCGTCGGAGTCCAGACGCAGCGCATTGGCCCACAGAAGGCTCAGCTGATCGACAACCTCGTCGAAGTCGTATTCGCGGTAGCCCTGCGTCAACCACAGCTCCGCGAAGCGAGCGATCATCGCTCCCAACGCGTCGGCAGCGATCGCCGGATTCACCCTGGGATCGGCCCGCCCCTCGCTCTGCAACCGCTTGATCGACCGTTCGGATCGTTGCGCAAACGCCCGCTGGCTCGCCATTCGTTCTGCGTTGACATGTGGGTCGTAACGGGAAGCCTGCTCGATGACGCGCATGAGGCGAGTCTCCGCGCGGTAGCGCTCGAGGTAGCGGCGATTCGCCTTGCGGATGCTCTCGCCGGGGGAATCCACAGAACGTGGCTGAGTTGGCTCGTCCGGCGGGGCGCTCAGTCGCCTCTCTTGTGCGGCCGCAACCTCCCGGAAGAGCTGCTCCTTCGTATCGAAGTAGTGGTAGAAGGCGCCATAGGACACATTGGCCCGCTTGGCGATATCAGAGATCCGGGCGTCGAACAGCCCGTCGTGCTCAAAGACCTCCTTGGCAGCCTTGACCAGTCGTGCGCGCGTCTGCTCGCCCTTGGCCGAGCGCGGCTGGTAGTTCGGTGCCCCCTTGTCATTCACCCGGGCTCTCGGCAAAGAACTCGCCCCTTCCATCTTCGGTGCGTGGGTCAGCGCGGTTTTCCTCACACGAGGCTCCCGACGTCCTGCGGACACCCGCTTGACTGTGACCTGGATGCCGAAACGATGATTGACACCGACATCGACCTCGATGCAAAGGCTACCATCGGGCCGGGAGATCGATTGAGATGATCGAAGCGCCATTTCCCGTGTCAAGACCGGACTCCTGAACCAATGCGACCTCAGCCATGGCCGCCCACCGAGGGCGTCATTGACACCGTGATCGGATTTCCGACCGATCCGGAGCAGCCCTACGCCGGCATCCCTACCACCTTGCACCTGCCACGCCCGGGGCTGCGTCTCAACGAGTGATGGCCACCTCACCTTCGGAGATTGAGCGGGCGCAGTTCCGGGAGGAAATCGAGAACTGGTTTGCGGCCAATGCCCCTCGCAAAGGCGCACCCGACGATTTCTCCGCCGTCCACATCGTCTCGGGTAAGTCCATCTTCGAATATCGCGAGGCCGAGCATCGCGCGCTCGAAATCAGTCTGTCGTGGCAGAAGCGGCTGCACGCTGCGGGTCTGAGCGGCCGTTCGTGGTCGCGGGATTATGGCGGCCAGGGTGCTCCGGAGTGGCAGGAAGAGGAGATCGCCCGGGTCCAGTCCGGTTACGGAGTCTCGACCAAGGTGCTGGCTGTCGGACTGGAGATGCTGCCTCCCGTGCTGTTCTCGCACGGTTCGCATGCACAGCGAGCCCGCTATTTGTCACCAGTACTGCAGGGGGAGGAGACGTGGTGCCAGTTGCTGTCGGAGCCCGACGCCGGTTCGGATCTGGGCAGTGCCAAATCGTTTGCCGCTCCCGTTTCCGGTGGGTGGTCGGTATCCGGCCAGAAGGTGTGGACCTCGGGCGCAGGGACGAGTGATTACGCGCTCCTGATTGCGCGGACTGACAGGGAGACGGCGGGCATGGCCGGCCTGTCCTGCTTCTTGTTGGACATGAGCCAGCACGGCGTCGACGTCCGGCCGTTGCGGCAGATGTCAGGCGCCTACCACTTCAACGAGGTGTTTCTTGAAGACGTGTTCGTCCCCATGGAAGGTCTGGTGGGGGCGCTCGGCGGTGCGCGTCCGATCCTCAGGACCATGCTTGCCAGCGAGCGGGCGGCCATCGGGGGAGGGACCAGCGCCCGGTCAGCACAGCAGCTCCTGCAGCTGGCGGTACGAGTTGGTCGTCATCACGAACCGATTGTGCGCCAGGAGCTCGCGGCGGCGTACACCCGGGAGAGAGTCCTCGATCTCACCCAGCAGCGCATGGCGGCGGGTGGCGTCGTTCCTGCCGGCGGGTCTGTCGTGAAATTGCTGTACAGCGAACACGCGCGGCACTGTGCCAATACGGGATCGTGGTTGCTCGGGCCCGCGGCGACCGCCGAGGTTTCGCCCGAGGACCAGGCGTGGCGAGAGAGGCTGCTGTTCGCCCCCGGGCTCCGAATCGGGGGCGGGACGGACGAGATCCAGCGCAATACGATTGCCGAACGGGGTCTCTCGCTCCCGAGATCCTGACCCCGCTTGGAGGATATCGGCCGCTGTTTCGAAGGCCCGAACCGGCACTCGACCATGTAGTTCCTCTGGGCCAAGGTTCAGTTGCGCCGCCAGTGGCTGTCGATAGAATCTAAACCGATATCAATATCAGTCACGTCCTCGTCCGGTGGCGCACTGGACAGTGGAGGGACCGCCGTGGGCGACCACTACCCCATCATTTCCGCCGATACTCACGCCGGAGGGAGCCACGCACAGTACCGGGAGTACCTAGATCCGCAGTACCTGGACGACTTCGATGCCTGGCGCTCGCGCTACAAGAACCCGTTCAAGGACCTAGGGGACGACCGTCGCCTGCGCAACTGGGATAACGACATGCGGAGCCGGCAGCAGCTCGAGGACGGAGTTGTAGGAGAAGTCATCTTCCCGAACACCGTGCCGCCGTTCTTCCCCAGTTTCGTGCTGTTCGCTCCGCCGCCGAAGCCCGATGAATACGAGCACCGCCTCGCGGGCATCCGGGCCCACAATCGCTGGCTGGTGGATTTCTGCGCCGCGTTCCCAACCCAGCGGGCCGGTATCGGGCAGATCTTTGTCAACGATCTCGACGATGCGTTGGCGGACGCCAAGTGGATTGCCGAACACGGCCTGCGCGGCGGGCTGCTCCTGCCGAACATCCCACCCGATGCCACGTGGATCGAGCACCAGATCTATGACCCGTACTGGGAGCCCTTGTGGGCCTTTTGCGAGGACGCTGACCTTCCGGTCAACATCCACGGCGGCACCGGCGTGCCCGACTTTGGCAACGTACCGTCCGCCCCCCTTCTCTTCATCGGGGAATTCGCGTTCCATCAGCAGCGACCATTCCTCCATGTACTTCTCTCCGGAGTCTTCGAGCGGCACCCGCGCCTCAGGTTCGTGATGGCCGAGATGGGCGCGGCCTGGTTACCGCCCCTCCTCTCCCGCCTCGACCAGTCAATCATCAGGATCAGGGAGACCGGTGCGACCGGCGAGCTCAAATACGGGCCGGAGTCGATCCTTCCCCTCACGGCAACCGAGTACTTCAGGCGCAACTGCTGGGTGGCCGCATCGCAACCCAAGGCACCCGATGTGGAGGCCATCCTCCAATTGGGCCTGGAACGTTTCATGTGGGGTTCCGACTACCCCCACGACGAGGGAACCGCACCATTCACGCGGGAGCACCTGCGACAGCTCTTTCACGTGTGGCCGCAGGCCGACCTCGACAGCTTCCTTGGAGGTACGGCGGCGAAGGTCTACGACTTCGACCTCGCCGCGCTGGAGCCACTGGGGGAACAGTGGGGACCGACGGTGACCGAGACGCAACGACCCCTCCTCGAGCTGCCGGAGAACCCCAATGAGGCGTTGGTTCGTGGCACCGGTGGCTGAGCTCACACGACCCGGGTCGTGACGACAGCCGCCGACCTGTTGCTCGGGCGAGCAGACGACAATCGGCCCGCCCTGTTCTTCGAGGATCGGACGTGGTCGTTTCGCGAGCTCATCGGCGAGGCGAGGCGACGCGGCGGGTTTCTCTTGGACCAGCTGGACCGGACGCGCCCTCCACACGTCGGCGTGCTGTTGGACAACGTTCCCGAATACATCTTCTGGCTGGCCGGCGCGGCGCTGTCGGGAAGTGCCGTCGTCGGGATCAACTCCACCTACCGGGGCGACCAGCTGGCGCAGTTGGTAGCGTTCACCGACTGCCAGTTGGTGGTCACGTCCAGGGACAGGCGACCGTTGCTTGACGGACTGGACCTGGGGCTCGAGGAGGATCGGATCGTCGAGGTGGACGCCGCCGACTACGCCACCTTGCTGCCGGCCGTCGCATCCGATCTGTCCCACTCCGCTCGGGACGAGGACCTGTTCCTTCTGATCTTCACGTCAGGCTCGACGGGCATGCCCAAAGCAGTCAGGTGCACGCACGGTCGCTTCGCCGGGACGGGCGCCCACGTCGCCCAGGTCACCGAGCTGGGTCCTGGGGACGTTGTGTACGCGCCGCTCCCGTTCTTCCATTCGAGCTCGCTGTTCACCGGGTGGGCCTCGTCACTGGTCGCCGGCGTACCAATCGCCATCCGCGCCCGTTTCTCGGCATCGGGGACGGTGGCCGATATAAGGCGGTTCAGCGCGACCGTCATGACCTACACCGGCAAGGTGCTGAACTACATTCTGGCGGTTCCGGAGCGCGACGACGACACGAGCACCACGCTCCGGTTGGCCATCGGAAACGAGGCCTCCGCGCGCGACATCGCCGAGTTCGCCCGTCGCTTCGGCTGTGACGTCCGGGACAGTTACGGCTCGACCGAAGGAATCATCATCATCCGCCGTGACCCGTCGATGCCGCCTGCCGCACTGGGCCGGGCGGCGGACACGGTGAAGGTGCTGGACCCGGATACGGGCCTCGAGTGCCCGCCGGCCGACTTCGACGAGAGCGGGAGGGTGCGGAACTGGGAGTCTGCGGTCGGGGAGATCGTCGAGACCACACCGTCGAGCGGCTTCGAGGGGTACTACCAAAACATGGAGGCCACCCAAGCTCGCTTCAGGAACGGCGCCTACTGGTCAGGCGACCTGGCCTACCGGGACCGGGAGGGCTGGTTTTACTTCGCCGGCCGGAGCAACGAGTGGCTCAGGGTGGATGGTGAGAATTTCGCCGCCGCCCCCGTCGAGGCCATCATCAGCCGGTTTCCCGGGGTGCGGTCCGTCGCGGTGTACGCCGTTCCCGACGACCCGGTCGGTGACAATGTGATGGCCGCAGTGGAGCTGACCGCCGATCGACCGATCAACCCGGATGAGTTCGACCACTTCCTCACCGCCCAGCCCGATCTCGGCACGAAGTGGAAGCCTCACTTCGTTCGATTCGTGCGGGAACTTCCCAAGTTGGCCAGCATGAAGATCGACAAGCAGCGGCTCCGCCGCGAGGCGTGGCGGAGCGATGAGGTGTGGTGGCGACCCGAGAAGAACGGACCGTTGGTGCGGATGAGCGACCCTGACCGTAAGCGTCTTGAGCATCTCCTCTCGTGAGAAGCATCCTGTACATCTGCCAGCGCACCGGGGCTGCCGAAACCGGCCACATTGAGAACGGCGTCGATGTGTCCGAAGGCGTCAAACGCTGGGGCGAACATCGGTTCGATCTGGTCTTCCTTGCTGACGTCGCAATGAAACGGAGCGATCGCATCGCCAAGTTCGGCGCCAGTCTCCTCCTGGCGTCCACTGATATCGGCGGCGAGCACCCGGGCGCCCTCGCGGACTAAAACCCTCGTCGATGCCCTCGCCATTCCGGACCGGCGCCTGTGATGATCGCGAACTTCCCCCCTCAATTCGACATTTCGACCCTCCCGCTGTCGCTCTCGCGCCGAGACTAGCCGATCGGCTACTATTGCATCCTGGTTGATGGAACTGCAGAGGCTTGGGCGATGACGCAACACGCTCGCTCGAACAGGAGACAAAGCGATGACGATGACGGACGTCTACTACGACCCGTACGACCGTGAGATCGACGCGGATCCCTATCCCGTCTATGCCCGACTCAGAGAAGAAGCTCCGCTTTATTACAACGATCAGCTCGACTTCTACGCCGTCAGTCGTTTCGCAGACGTCCAGCGGGGGCTCGTCGACCGGGAGATCTTCAGTTCCGCTCGCGGCTCAGTACTCGAGTTCATCAAGGCGAATATCGAAATACCGCCTGGGATTGTGATCTTCGAAGATCCTCCGCTGCACGATGTTCATCGCGGCCTGCTCTCCCGAGTGTTCACGCCGAAAAAGATGCTCGCGCTCGAACACAAGGTCCGCGAGTTCTGCGGACACGTTCTCGATCCCCTCGTCGGTGCAGGCCGTCTTGACTTCGTCGCCGATCTCGGGGAACAGATCCCGATGCGTACGATTGGAATGCTCCTCGGGGTCCCCGAATCCGATCAAGAGGAAGCCCGCGACCGCGCCAACGCGTCGCTACGCACCGACCCGGGTAAGCCGATGGAGGTGACGGCGGACAACATTGGGCAAGCCGATTTCTTTTCCGATTACATCAACTGGCGCGCCACCCACCCCTCCGACGACCTCATGTCGGAGCTGTTGTTCGTCGAGTTCGAAGACGAGAACGGAACAAGGCGAAAGCTGACTCGCGACGAGGTTCTCATGTACGTGAGCGTGATCTCCGGCGCCGGGAACGAAACGACCAATCGCCTTATCGGTTGGATGGGCAAAGTGCTGGCGGAGCACCCTGACCAACGACGCGAGCTGGTAAAGGATCGCTCCCTCGTCGCCAATGCCATCGAGGAGCTCCTCCGCTTCGAGCCGCCCACGCCGCACGTCGCCCGCTACGTCGCACGGGACGTCGAGCTGTACGACAAGACCGTGCCGGCTGGTAGCGCCATAGTCTGTCTCACCGGGTCCGCCAATCGCGACGACGACAAATACGGGGATCCCGATCGATTCGACATCCACCGCAACATCCGCCAGCACCTCACGTTCGGCTACGGCATCCACTTCTGCCTAGGCGCCGCACTGGCGCGGCTCGAGGGTCGCGTCACTCTCGACGAGGTACTGACGCGCTTTCCCGAATGGGAGGTCGACTGGGAGAACACCCGACGAGCTCCCACGTCGACGGTGCGGGGTTGGGAATCTCTTCCGGTCATCACCGCCTGACTGACAACTTCGACCAAGGGGCTGTGGCGATTCCTTTTGCCAACTCGTCCGGCAGAGGGAGCACCTCAGCGCGGCGGCAGTTGTCCGGTGACTAGCCGATCGGCTATTCTGCGTGCGCCCGAACGTAGGGGAGGAGAAGGTACGTGGACGCATCGAGATACCGCGTCATCCAGTGGGCGACGGGGAACACCGGACAGCGGGCGCTGCGAGAGGTGATTCGCCATCCCGCCCTCGATCTCGTCGGGGTGCGGGTATACGACTCGTCCAAGGACGGCGTTCAAGCAGGGGAGCTGTGCGGAGAAGGTCCAACTGGCGTTGTTGCCACGACAGACCGCAACGCGGTTCTCAAGCTCGAAGCGGACTGCTGCATCTACATGCCGCGTGCGACGGGTAGGGGCCAGACTCGAGCTGGCCTCACCGAAGACGAGCTTGTGGAAGACGTCGTTGCCTTGCTCGATGCAGGCACGAACGTCGTCTCCACCTGCAGCGATCTGTTCGCCCGGGGGGTTCGGCTGAGCGGCGCCAACCTTGCCCGTGTCCAAGTGGCCTGTGAGAACGGCAACGCGTCGGTGTGGGCAAGCGGGAGTGATCCGGGCTTCGTAACTGAAACCCTCCCTCTTGCGTTTCTGTCGATCCAACGGAAGGTTGATCTGATCGAGATCGAGGAGTTCGGCGATCTCTCGCACCGGCCGTCAGCGCACATGGTGATGGAGCAGATGAGATTCGGAAAGCCGATGGCGGAATTTGATCCCGAACGCCGCAAGAACCACTTGTTCGGTGAGTACCAGCCACCGCTCAGCGTTTTGGCGGACATGGCGGGATTCGAAATCGACGAATGGGTTAGCGAGGGTGGTGCCGCGGCAGCCAAGCAGGATATGACGATTGTGGCCGGCGAGATCAAGGCCGGGACTGCGGCGGCTCAACGGGTCATCATCACCGGCCGCAGTAGCGGCGTCGATCGGATCCGGTTTACTCAATATGGCTTCGTGGCCATGGATGTGGAGCCCGATTGGGGCTTGCAGCCCACCGGTTGGAGGATCCGTGTCCACGGTGATGCGCCGATCGACATGAGCATGCCGTTCCCGGTACCGCTCGATGATCTCGCATCATTTGTCCCTGCCTACAACGCGAATGGACTGGTCAACGCCGTCCCCTACGTGTGCGGCGCCCGGCCGGGAATGCTCACGACCGAGGACCTCCCCCACATCCTTCCGCGCGGCCCCCGCCCTACGCCTGTGATTGATGGACCGTCAGCCCATGACCGAAGCGCATAGCCCGACCGTCGGAACTGCCAAAACTGCTGGCCTTCTGACCCGAAAGGTCCTCGAATACGACCACACGATGAAACGCCTGGTGGCTGAGGCCGAAGATCCGGTTGATTGGGCTCCTTTGGCCGAATTCGTCGCCGTGGACGACTTCGAACGGGTGGGCACGTTTCTCGAGGTACAGAACTGGAGCCAGTACATAGTGATGCTGACGCGGTGGGCTTCGTCGACTGAATCATTCGAGACATCGGTGCGGCGGATCTCCGAGTCGGGTGCTCTGGTCTATTACGAGATCGAAGAACGGCACTTTCGCGGCGACAACGTCAACGTCATCAACTCGATGACTGTCTTCGAATTCGATGTGCATGACAAGATCCGCCACCTGAACGTGTACTTACAACAGCCGCGCTGATGACAAGTTTGACGACGACTGTCAGCCGGCCCGCCAGTCTCAGGTAGGTAAGGCAAGAAAACGCCGTGCGAGACGCAAGAGCTCGATTCGGACCACGTCATCATCGAGCCCGGCGACGAAAGGGTGCATGACTGCGCCGCTGATGGCGGCGATGAGCATTGCGGTCCGGACTCGCGCTTGTGGCGCCGTGTCGTCGCCGACCAAGATGTGGCGCAGGCGGTACATGACATCACGAAAAGCGTCGTGATCAGCGAAGAACCCGACGATTACGGGATCGCTGAGAATGGTGCTTGCACTACGCCCTCGCTCGATGGCGAGGTCGACGATGCCAGTGATGAGCGAATCACGTGCCCGCTTTGGGGAGGATTCGTTCTCGGCCACTTCGACGACCGCCTCTAATCTTCTCAGCTCCGACTCGGCGGCGGCCAGGATTATCTCGTCTTTTGTCTTGTATTGGTGGTAGACGGCCGCCTTCGTGACGCCAATCTCGTCGGCGATCATCTGCAGGGACGTTCCTCCGACACCCTGTCGGGCAAACAGGTCCAAGGCCGCCGTGATGACTCGGGCTTGTGCCGCGCTCAACAAAATCGGAGTGGCTTCGTCCACGGTGGCGGCGCTCGAGTGATTCACATGCTCAGCTTAATGTCCGGTAGCAGCCGACCGATTACCTCGCGATCTATTCAGTCGTTGAATCTTACGAACCGGCGCTCGCAATTCACCAACAGTTGTGGCGCCATCGGTGGCGGGACTCATCTCTCAGTCGGGATGGGCCAGGCACAGGAACTTCATGGTTCACCTCCGGTTGTTGGTCATCGCTTGTGGGGTAGGACTCCGAGTGGGCGGGAACGAGAATCGACTCGACTCTGAAAGAGCTGCGTGCGGGTCACCTTAGGCTCGGGTAGGCGAGATGGATGGCACGTCCACATCGGTTTCGGCGAAGTTGCAAGAGTAGGCCGAGTACGAGGCGATAGCGAAGCACGCAAACGACTCGGTCAGCTGTTCGGTCGTCCATCCGTCCCGGATCGCGCGCTCCCAGGTGACCTGGTTTGCCCGTCCGGTATCCCTTGCTGCATCGGTGACGACATCGAGAAGAGAGTCAAATACTTGCGTCGCCATCATCTGACGGTAGAACGCTGGCGGCAGGACCGACGTCTCTCGGGTCACCTTGAGCGCGTCACCCCCACACGAGATCGTCGAGAAAGATCGAGAAAGCGCTTGGCAAGCTGAACTAACCCAGATCCTCAGCGTTGCCTAACCCGCGGTCGCCTGATTGCTGGGACTGCCACAATCCGTTGAGGAGCGCGCGGAGTCCGAAGCTGAAGTCGTTTTCGGGATCGGGTTTGTCTGCGTAGCCACTGAATTTGAGCACCGTCGGATATCGACGTGCCGGCAGCAGATCGAGCATCTCATCGAGTCCCGAGTTCGCCTCTCCAGTCCATGCGGTGTTCCCCCGGCGGGCGACGCCTGCGCCGAAGATCGCCGAGCAGACGACGAAGTGCATGACGGCCGAATACGTCTGTACGGCGAATTCGGCTTCACATCCGTCACGATCCATGACGCTCCAGAACAACTCTCGAATACGCATTGCGTTCGGTCCGAGCAGCGGCGCATTGGAGCTGACCACGACCAGCCCTCGGTGCCCCACGAGCACCCGACGCAAATCGTGGGCGAGTTGTTCGAGTGCTTCACGCCAGTGCAGTCCCGGGTCAGGTGCATTGAGCTCCCCCAATACGAGGTCGGCGATCTCCACCAAGAGACCGTCCCGACTTGAGACGTGGCGGTAGAGCGAAGCCGGCCCGGTGCCCAGCTCGTCGGCCAGCCGTCGCATGGTCAGTTCGTGGAGGCCGTCCTCATCGACGATCTTGAGGGCCGCTTGGCAGATTTGCTCGATGTGCAGGCTGCGGCCGCGAGCACGGAGTCGCAGCAAGTAGCGATCTCGCCACCATTGCGCTGACCCGGGAGCACTCGTCGACTGATTGACGGTTGCGAACATTGATCGTATTCTAGCGAACTATGTTCGCATATGGAGGTTCGACCACAACGTCAAAACGAAGCCTATCGGTGGCGATCGCGGCCCTGTGTACAGCGGCGCTGCTCTTGGGCTACGGATCCAATGCAACTGCGAGTTCATCTGACAGTCCGTCTACGGCGGCGTTGAGCGTCACATGGATGCAGGGCTACGACGCCCCGGGCACGCCGGCCAAGTACAACATGGTCGGGGTCATAAAAGTCGGACCGAGCGGTGCGAAGAACGTTCTCGTCCTGGAACCAGGTACCTCGGCCGCTGCCGCCTACTTCGTTCCTCTCGCCAAGTGGATCGTCTCGAAGACCAGTGGCTGGCAAGTCTGGGCGGTCGAGCGGCGGGAGAACCTGCTCGAAGACCAGTCCGAGCTGAACCTGTACAAGGAGCATAAGGCCACGACGACGCAGCTCTTCGACTACTACCTCGGCTACATCAAGGATCCGAGCATCACTCATCACTATCAGCCCGTCGCCAGCTCAACTGTCGAATTCGCCAAGCAATGGGGAATGAACGTGGCGGTCCAAGACCTCCATGTGGTGATCGGCGCCGCCAAGAAGCTCGGCGGCAAGGTCGTGCTCGGTGGCCACTCGCTCGGNNTTGGTCTACATCGATGGCGGCAGCACCACGACCCCGGTGAGCGCCCAGGCAGCGACCCAGACACTCCAGGCGCTCGACGCCCCGAGCGCGAGCCCCTGGCTAGCCTTCGGCGGGATTGTGGCGCCCTACGCCGGATTGTTCGAGGCGACAGGAGCAGCATCTGCGCTCTTGGACCCGAATGCGACTTCGTTGGGTCAGACCTCGGGACTCTTGCCTTCAGACATTGTTCCCTCGGTGCCCGTTACCAATGTGGGCCAGTACGGTTACGCGCTCAACGCGTCGACTTCGCCGTCAAGCTTGCTCGCTGCCCAGGCGCACCTTGGCCAGGGCATCGCCTCGCAAGGCCCCGTTCACGGATGGAACGGGGCCGGAGCTCTCACGCCGATCAACCGCTTCGCGACCATGTTTTCGGGAGAAGGAGTGCAGAACGCCAACGGTACGGAGTGGTATTTCCCCCTGCGCTTGACGGACGACACCGCAGCCGTAGATAACGGGAACGCCAATCCGGCCCAGAGTGTGCTTGACGTCAATGCCACCATGGGCCACCACCTCCCAAAGACCCTGCTGATCTACGCCTTCGGGGCACGCCTAGGTGGAGCGTCGGTGCCCGCGGACGCACAAATCTTGGCCCAACAGTCGGGCATCCCCATGAGCAATCTGACGCTCGAGAACTACCAGAGCACCTATTCTCACAACGATCCCGCTGGCGCCTACCCCAACAACGCCTTCTTCAAGAATCTCATCCCGTTTCTGGGAAAGGTCAGCGCGCACGGTTAGATAGCTCCCGACCGGCCGCGACTCCTCGTTTCCGGCCCGAAGCCAAGCTCGTCACATCCCTGGTCCCAAGAGCGTCGAACGCTTCCGCCGCGGTCTGCTGGTAGCTTCGGCCACAAAAGGTGCCTGGAATGACTCGAAACCCTCACGCAGCTGAGCCGTTTACCGACAACGACCAGGAGATCGCGGCGGCGCTTCAGGTCGTGAGTATCCCTGCACTCATGTGCTCTCTGGTGCACATGACGGGCGATCCTGCGTGGATCCGTGGCGATATTCGTCCACGGGTAGCAATGTCGCTGGACATACAGAGCCGCATCCCACCAGATGAACAAGCGCAGGTTCGTCGCCTGGCTTTGCCGGCGATCAGTGCGTACCGCGACGCCGGCTGCCTGCCGCACGTGCTGTCGCGTGAGCTCCTGCAGGAGATGATGTCGTTTCTTGGCTGCCAGGCTGTGGAGGGTAGCCTTGCCGGGCTCTTCTTTGACGACCTGCAATTCGAGGGCGCTGATTCAGGCGCTGTCGCCTGGGGCCGCCAAATCCCAGAGGACGTCAAGGCGGCATCTCCCGTTGTGGTCATCGGCTGCGGTATGGCCGGGATTCTTGCCGGCATCCGGCTCAAGCAGGCGGGTCTGCCGTTCGTCATCGTCGAGAAGAACGCAGGTCCTGGCGGTACGTGGTGGGAGAACCGCTACCCGGGAGCACGAGTCGATGTGGGCAGCCACCAGTACTGCTATTCCTTCGAGCCACCCGATCACTGGAGCGAGTTCTACTGCCAGCAGCCCGAGCTGCTGGAGTATTTCACCGACGTTGTCGAGAAATACGATCTGCGGCCGCACTGCCAGTTCGACACTGCCGTCACCAAACTGGGTTGGGATGACGAGCATGCTCGGTGGAATGTTCACGTCCGCGGGCCCAACGGGACAGAGGAAGTCATCAGTGCCAGGTTTGTCGTCAGCGCCGTCGGGTCCCTGAATATCCCGAAGCTCCCTGACATTCCGGGTATGAATACGTTCAGCGGTCCGTCATTTCACTCGGCTCGGTGGCCCCACGGTCTTGAGTTGACCGGCAAACGGTTCGCTTTGGTCGGTGCCGGTGCGAGCGGGTTCCAAATCGGTCCGGCCATTGCGGACGACGTCGAGCTACTCACGATCTTTCAACGCACTGCACAGTGGATCATCCCGAATCCGCTGTATCACGCGGCGGTCCCGCCGGGGGACAGGTGGGCGTTGCGACACCTCCCGTTCTATGGGCGGTGGTACAGGTTCATCATGACCTTCGGGGGCATTGCTGTCGGCATGGATCCATATCGGATCGAACCCGGGTACGACGATTCGACGGGCCGGTCGGTCAACATCGTGAACGCCACCAGGGCAGATGCACTTCTTGCCTGGATGAAGTCGATAGTTGCCGAACGGCCCGACCTTGTGGCGAAGGTCGTGCCCGACTACCCGGCTCTCGGCAAACGTGTCCTGCAGGATGACGGGTCATGGCTGCGGTGCTTGCAGCGTCCGAACGTCGAGCTAGTCCGCACGGCGATCGAGCGCGTCGTGCCCGACGGTGTTGTGACGGTTGACGGCACCCACACTCCCGCTGACATCATCTGTTTCGCGACGGGATTCCGCCATAACGACTTTCTCGCCTCGATGGACGTCACCGGTCGCGGTGGGATCTCCCTGCGCGAGCAATGGGGTGACGAGCCGACTGCCTATCTCGGCATCACCATCCCGAATTTCCCAAACCTGTTCTGCCTCTACGGTCCGGGCACGAATCTCGCTGCTGGAGCCAGCCTCTTCTATCACTCCGAGTTCCAGGTCCACTACGCCATGGAGGCGATTCGCGAGACCCTGACCTCGGGGGCGCGGACATGCGAGGTTACGGCCGAGGCCCATGCTCGCTACGCCGAGCGCTATCAGGCCGAGATCGGCCAGATGGTGTGGTCACACCCATCCATCAAACACAGTCACTATAAGAACCCCGCGGGCAAGGTCTTCACGCTGTCCCCATGGCCGTTAGACCTCTACTGGGAATGGACCCGCCATGTGGACGGCAACGACTTCGTTTTCGCGAACTGATTGGCGACACGAGTCCCCAAGACGAGGGCTCCGGAAAGCGGTCAACGTGTGGCCGCTCCACGCCAAAGGTCGATATCGCCTTCGACCGCAAACTCGTCGATCCGTCCGAGTTCTTCGGATGTGAAGCTCATGTTTCCGAGCGCCGCAACGTTTTCTTCAAGCTGAGTGACGCTGCTGGCCCCGACGACGAGAGAGGTCACCCGGGGGTCGCGCAAGGCCCAGGAGAGCGCGAGTTGGGATACTTTCTGACCCCTCTCGATGGCGATGGTTCTCAGAGCTCGTACGCGGTCCAGGTTCGTTTCGTTCAACATGCCTGCAGTAATCGACGAGCGTCGCGATGCCCGTGAACCTGCGGGGATCTCATCCAGATAGCGATCGGTGAGCAGTCCTTGCGCGAGGGGGGAGAAGGCGATGCACCCGACGCCCGCCTGACCGAGGACATCGAGCAACTTGTCCTCGATCCAGCGATTGAACATCGAATACGACGGCTGATGGATCAAGAGTGGTGTCCCCAATCCGTGCAGGATCTCGATCGCCTCATCGGTTCGCTTGTCCGAATAGGACGAGATTCCTACGTAGAGAGCCTTCCCCTGCCGTACTGCGGTGTCGAGTGCACCCAGAGTCTCTTCGAGGGGAGTGTCGGGGTCGAACCGGTGGTGGTAGAAGATGTCGACGTAGTCGAGGCCCAAGCGTCCCAGGCTCTGGTCCAAGCTGGCGAGGAGATACTTGCGGGAGCCGTGGTCGCCGTACGGGCCAGGCCACATGTCCCAACCTGCCTTGGTGGAGATGATCAGCTGGTCGCGCAGAGAGGCGAAGTCCGATCGGAGGATTGAGCCCATGTTGGTTTCTGCGCTGCCATAGGGAGGGCCGTAATTGTTGGCCAAGTCGAAATGGGTGATCCCGAGGTCGAACGCGCGCCGAAGGATCGAGCGTTGTGCGTCCAGCGGTCGATCCTCACCGAAGTTTTGCCAGAGACCTAGCGACAGAGCGGGGAGCATGAGGCCGCTCCGCCCACAGCGCCGGTACTGCATGGACTTGTATCGATCGGCCGCAGGTTTGTAGGGCGACACTTCGATGTACCTCCTTGATTTCCTCGGCGCCGTTTTCGCGTCCCCGCGACACTCGCAAGAGCGCACTCGTTCTCCTGAGGACGGACGGAGCCCCAATCCTTCCATCGAACATGTGGGTCTGCCATTCCCGGTGCTTTACGGCCAATCCGACCTGGACACATCAACAAGGCGCCCGCAGCATCAGGGGATCCTCTCTTCTTTCACGTGCCTGACTCTCGATGTTGCTCGCCCAGAAGCTTCAGGACGATCCGTCCGAAGTAGTTAGTAAGCGTCGAATCAGCCACCGTCCGAAGCGGTAACCCCAGCTCAGTCCGCTCCTAGTCTCTTGGCCTTTGCCAAGACAGAAGACTGCGCTTCGAGTCCGAGCGCCTTGACGGTAGGAAGAATCCTTGATTGCAGCCATAGACCGGCAACGATCGTGATATGAACACCGTCAGTCCATCGAACCACTTTGCCGTCAATCGCCATCTGAAAGTGTCCATCGGGATCGATCATCTTGTTCAGGTTGATCACCAACACTTGCGATCGATGATGGGCCGCAAACACGTACAGAAGATGGTTAAAGGCTGCTGCTCGAGAAGGGTCATTTTCGGGAAAGGGCAATCCGTCGGCTGCTTTATTGGGCGGATCGACGTACGGCATCGTGAACAAGACGATCTTGGCGCCACCGGCGGAAAGTATTTGGATTGCAGTGAGGAGCTCGGATTCGAGGTGGGCATCCCACGCTGGCTCGCCAATGTGTACCCAATGACCTCGGTAGAGATGATTGCTCACTTCCCACCGCCCGATGAGCAGTCCGACTACGTCAGGTCGATACCGTCTGATGTCTTGCCGCCACAGGGCGCGCCAATTCAGGCAGCCCGGGGTGGCTGGCCCTACCGAGCCGGATAGCTCCACCGGGAGGTCATCGAGCTCGCAACCAAGAGTTCCCTTGTTGATCTCGTTCACCCCGTAACGGGTGGCCGAGTGATCACCGAGCCCAGCGCCAAGGGTGAGTGCGATGGAGTCACCAAGAAGAAGGAGCTTGACAGGTTGCCGTGTAACGGCGAGAGCCCCGGTGATGGCCTGGCGTGTCGCCACCGGTCGAGTGGCCTGGTCTGCCGGCGCAGCCAGCGTGCCCAAAACCACCGCTATAACGACGATCACGACCGCCACGGCGCCGGTTAAAGAAACTGAGCCGGCGCGGAGCAGTCCGCCCCTTTCGTACCGGCTGCGTAGACATTTATGCCGACAGGATCACCAGAGCAGACAGGAGATCGGGAACTGGAGGGCATGATGAGAACATCGATGCCGCGCGGACCTCCGCTCGCCAGGTCCAATCCAGGGAGGTTGTGCGATCCTGCTATCACTCCGATTCCGCCGAGCGGCTTGAGGTACCGGCCGCTCGGCTCGGTGGATACGCTTGGGTCGAGAGTCGTCATGGGGACGGGAGAGAGCGACTGGGAGTTCGCTGCGCCCTCGGCTGAGGAGGCCGCAACAACTGCCCAAACCGCAATAATGAGCCAGGCAGCCGTGGCTGCGAACATGGTCGTGCGGTGTACGGAAGTGAGCAACCAAAAGGCTGTGTTGCCAGGACCGGTGATGTAAGCCGAAACAACGACGGACAGGCCACCTATCAACCCGAGCCAAGCCCATACATCGTTCCCTAGTTTGCCCTGTTTTCGGTGTCCTCTCAGGAGCAAGCCACCACCAAGAGCGAGAGGAACCGCTACCAGGAGAACATGGAGATGGGGCGCAATCGCGGACAACGTGAGATGTGCTCTGGAGGTCCAGGTGCCTTGACGGATGCCACTCGTATTGACATCTTTGGTCGCGTGCTCAAGGCGGGCAAGGATGGGCCACAGCGAGAGACAAACCACGCCCGTTGCACCGGTCACTACGCGTCGCCAATTGACGCGCGCTGCTCTTCTGAGATCGAGCTCTCGCCTGGGCATAATTCCGGAGACAGACTGATCCTGACGAAGATTCCGCAGCGTAAAGCCTGAGGCCCGGAGGGTGATGAGGATGGTCAGCACGATGGCCGTGGCGGTGCCTTCGGTCTTGGTGAGGCCGCTCACGGCCAACAAGATCGCCGCGGCGCCGAGGTTCTTCCGGTTCGGAGGAAGAATGAGGCCATAACCGATCGCGCCGACGGCGGCCACTGACCAAAGGGGGTCCGCATAGCCATTGGTGGAGAACGGTCCGAAGACTCCGAACGTGACAAGGACAAAGAGAACAGCACACACGATGCCCGCGACTTCGGCGAACGAACCCCCTTTGTCCGGTCCTTTGCGGCGGCCCACGTTGCGACCCGCTTCTACCATGACCCAGGAGGTTGCCATGGTGGCGCTGGCGTTCAAGAGCGCCACGATGACCACGCCCAGCCGTTCCGTGTGATTGCCGGTAAGTTGCCACGACGATGCGACTGCCGTGCTTATCAAGGGAGGGTATGACGCGTGGGCAATCACCGCAGCAGGACTGCGGAAGGCGACGAGTAAGAAGTCATGCCCTCGAACGAACCATGAAGCACGCAGCAACCAAATTGCCCGAGCATCCCAGCCCACTGAGGGGACTCGCAGCGGTACAAGACACCACACCAGGGTCAGGCTCAGCACTGCGAAGACCGCCGCCTGTGGCAAGCAGTGACGGAGAGTTCGTAGGTGGCTTGATCCGCCGTTGAACACTGGCCGGTGACGACGCTTCTGGATGAGGATGACGAACGAGGCGAGCATCCCTACTACCGCGATAATGCAAAACCATGGCAGAGTAGACCAGGCAACGGCAAGAGAGAACGCTCCTGCGACTCCGGTTTCGACGGCACCGATCAGAATGGCGAGCGCAAGCGTCGACCCAGAGGGACCGACGATGGCCAACGCGGGCAGTATTCCTGCGACGCTGAAGACAGCGAGAGTCAGCGTCGTTGCTTCGACGGTGTTCACAGAGGAGTCGACGGAAGCGATCCGCTGCCACGATCCGATCCACCGGAGCCAATCTTCTCAGGTCGGCCGTGCAGATTGGAACCAGGTGGATATTCGACGACCACAGATCCCAGACACGACGCCCGAGAGCGATCACTTTTCAGCACAAGGACAGCCGAGGCCTCGTCTGCCTTGGACTCCAAGATCGTCCAGCCTCCTACGACCTTTTCCAGCATCACGGCAGTCGCCAGTCCTCCTCGGTTGATCTGAACGCGCTCGCCGGGCGCTACGAGGCTGTGCGCTTGAATGGTGAGGCAGTTCCAGAACGCGGCATCGCGATCCCATTGGCGAACCTGTCCTGACGATGACTCATCATTGATGGCATGGATACTCTGAAAGCTGAGGAGAGTCAGGGTTGCGACAGCGATCAGACCCAGGATCGTCCTCGCAACGTTCCGCCCGATTTGACGTCCGTGTGACGCACGTCCGGAGCTCCTGCTCGGCACATCCGAGGGTCGGTCCATGACGCCACTCGATGTTATCGGATCGAGATTTAGTCTGAAGGCGATGCGCCGGGCAAAGACACGTCCCGGGTGATGGACGGATGAGTGGCGTGTTGGAAGGTGTGACCGGCAAAGTTCCTGACGACGTTCACCCGCGTGCTCAATCCCAACGAGCGCGGCCCGGTGTGCTGGTTAAATCGCTGGGCGGGTGCACGTGCCGCCGAAGTACCGCAACCTCGTGGCGCAATCCGCAGTCAACTTGTGAACATGGCCGCCGAGTGATGGCACCACTGTTGGGAGCGGTGGGCGGTGGGGAGCTGCAGGCCGCCGTGAGGTCTCGCTGTGTTGTTGTGGCCGACGTACTCGTCGAGCACCGATCCGAGATGTCGTTGTGGGTCGACGAGGTGATGGTCAAGGCATTCTTTGGGGACGGTGAGCACGGGGTTGGCGGCGTGGTGACACGAGCGCGTCCAAACGCCTCAAACCCAACATGGCGGGCGCCCGCCCAAGCGAGCATGCGTTCGACCGCAACGGCCACGACGACTGCCAAATCGTTCCTCCCGCCGCGCCAGTCTTCCGCAACCCAGTCCATTACGGAAGTTTATCCATATATACTTCCTTTATGGTCCCTATTACGGAAGGCGACGAGCGGGGCCACGAAGAAACGGTCATGTGGAACGGTGTCCCGGTCCGCGCCTGGGTTCCACATCCGCTCGCCGGCCAGGAGCTCGAGGTCGGCATCCGCACGGCCCGCCGCACGGAGCAAGCCATTGCGGCCGTGCGGGCGGGCGCCGTCGCGACGGCGCGCTTCGANNGGCCACCAGGTCAGCCCTACTATCGGCAGCCCGTCCCCACGTAGAGCGTTGAGACCTCCGACGCGCGCTTCGAGCCACTCGCATTGTTTTTGCTCCGGGCAGAGGGCGTGGCGTCCTCCCACATCGAGGGACTCCGCACCCCTCTCGTCGACGTTGCGGCGGCTGAGGTCGGCGACACATCCAACCCGACCGCCGGGTGGGTGGCCGACAACCTCGCCGCCGTACGCCTCGCCCTCGACGGGGCTGGGCGCAACCTTGCCATTGAGGACATCCACGAGTGGCACCGGCGCCTCATGGGTCCGACAGGTCGCCTACCCGAGCAGATGCTGGGCGCCTTTCGCACCGCCCAGTCCTGGATCGGCGGCACGTCACCGCGCGATGCCTCCTTCGTCCCTCCCCCTCCCGAGCGGGTCGACGACCTCATGGCCGACCTCGTCGGCTTCGTCAACGCCGAGTGGGTTGATCCGGTCACACAGGCGGCGGTCGCCCATGCTCAATTCGAGACTATCCACCCCTATGGGGACGGCAACGGCCGCATCGGGCGGATTCTGATCGGCTGGATTCTTGCCCACCGCACGGGGATTACCGTCCCGCCCCCTGTCAGCGTCTTCATTGCCCGGGACCCCGGCGGGTACCTCGCCGGCCTCACCCGGTACCGCTTTGGCGAACTCGATCCCTGGGTCGACTGGTTGGCGGCCGAGCTGCAGTACTCAAGCGAGGCCGCCCAGAGCTTGATCGAGCGATCCGAGCGGCTCTTGGTGGAGTGGAGCGGCCGAATCGACGACTTGCGCGCCGACGCCACCGCACGCCGAGTGCTTCCCCTCCTGGTCGAGCATCCAGTCGTCTCTTCGGACCTTGTCGCGGCGCGCGTCGGAGTCTCCGAGCGCGCCGCCAGGGCCGCCCTCGTTGTGTTGGCCACCCGGGACATCATCGAGCCCTACGACAAGGTGTCGACTCGACCGGGCCGACCCCGGCGGATCTGGGTGGCACCAGAACTCGTTGCTCTGGTCACGAGTTGGAGCCCGCTTTGACTGCCCATGCGGGTTGTCACCACGGCAAACGTGTGATTCCTTTTGTGGACATGCTTGGGGCACGGGGGAGATCGCCCAGAATCCCAGAGACGGCGCCCCGTGGGACGCCGTCTCTGGGAGAGCTCTAGGAGGCGACGATGCCCTCGCCGCCCACCGCGCGGGGCACGGTCACACTGCCGATTGCGCTGAGCGTCCCATTTCCGTTGACGTGGAATTCGTCGACGATCCCGTTCGCCCCGGTCTGGACGTAGAGGAACTGCCCGGCGGCCGAGGCGTCAACCGTCCCCCCGTCGGTGCTCGTCGCCCCCAGCAGGGAGAGCTGGCCTGCGCCGTCTTGCTGGTAGCCGCTCACCGAGCCGCTGCCCGCATTGGAGGCGAAGAAATAGCCGTCCGCCGGAGCCACCCAGCAGGTCGCCACCTGGCCGGTCGGTACCAGGTCGAGCTGAGTCACTGTCCCATTGTGGTTAAGCGTGAACGTGGCCACGCCGGGGGTGGTGCTGCTGGACTCGGCCACGACGAGATGCCCGGCTTGGTCGAACGTCACGCCGAAGGGGACAGCGCCCGGCTCGGCGTTCATCACCGGCGCTATGGACAGGTAGCCGAAGTGGTCAACGCTGTACACGTCGATGTCATCTCCGTTGGCCTTGGTGGTCACGATCAGTTGCGAGCCATTGGGGGAGAAGGCGACCTGGCCCGGCGTGTTGGTGAACTGCGGCGTCGCCGCGGCATCCAAGCCGAGCACCCGGTTGGATCCCGGCAGGGGCACCAAATGGCCGAATACGTCGAAGAAACCCTGGATGGACCCACCGTCCTCCGCGTTGACGACATAGACCACGTTCCCGTGCACGGCCACGCTCACCGGGAAGGCCCCACCAGAGCTGACCACCTGGCGCAGGGCCAGCTGGTCGCCCCGTACCGCGAACACCGACACCGTGTNNGGTCATAGGTCAGCGAGCCCTGGGAGGCCAGGTGGTCCACCACCGAGCCTGTGAGCACGCCGCCCAGCCCACCGGTGGCGTAGGTGTGCGCCCACGTCAGAGTGCCGTTGGCGGCGCGGTCGTAGGCCACGACCTGGTTG
>PKYA01000140.1 GCA_003133545.1 Acidimicrobiaceae bacterium
CGGCTTGCCGGGGTAGGCGAAGGGCGAGACGGGGGAGCGGGCGTCGACGAGAATGATATGGCGTAGTCCTGCCATTTGTGCCATGGCGAACTCGGCGAGGTACGCGAGCCGTTCGACGGCAGGAAGTCCGGCACCCCGTTCGAGGCGGCCGGGGAAGGACTCGGCGAGAAGCTTCGCGCCCACGTGCTCCGCGACACGACTGGCCGCGAGGAGGCCCGCCTCGCGAACCGCCGAGGTCCCGACCAGCAGCGCTGCCGGTTCGCCGGATCGAAGAACGCGAGCGATCTCGGCGATGACGTCGTCCCCAACTGGCGCCCGCCTCCCGGCGTTGGTCACCACCTCCGGTGTGCTCGTCGGCACCGTGGCGCCGTCCACATCGAGCCACGAGACATCCGCTGGAAGTACGAGTGTGGCGACGCGATGTGGCGGTCCGAGACTGGCCGCGACGGCGTCGGCGGCATCAGCCACGACATCCGATGGGCTTGCGGTCGACCGGTACCAACCTGACATCGGTCGCGCCAAGCTCTCGATGTCGGACTCGAGCGGAGCGTCGAACGCCTTGTGGTACGTGGCGTGGTCACCGACGATATTGACGAGCGGAGAGCGTCCCCGGCGCGCGTTGTGAAGGTTGGCGAGGCCGTTGGCAAGGCCGGGACCAAGGTGCAGCAGCGTGGCAGCCGGGCGGTCCGCCATGCGCCCGTAGCCGTCGGCAGCGCCGGTGACGACCCCTTCGAACAGTGCGAGCACCGGTCGGACCGCGGGCACCAAGTCCAAGCTCGCCACGAAATGCATCTCCGAGGTGCCGGGGTTCATGAAGCACGTGTCGACCCCCGAGACCGCCAGCGTCTTCAGGAGTGCCTCTGCACCCTTCACGATGAGCCCTCCTCGCTGTCGGTGCCGAGCACCTTGTCAGGGTTGAGGATCCCGAGCGGGTCGAACGCTGTCTTGATCCTGCGCATCAGCGACAGCCTGGCGGGATCTTCCAGTTCGAGGAAGGCCTCCTGCTTGGCGGTGCCGATGCCGTGCTCGCCGGAGATCGCCCCACCAAGCCCGATTGCAGCCCGGAAGAGCTCCATCATGAACCGGTCACGGATGGCCTCATCAGGCTGGTAGACGGACAGGTGGATGTTGCCGTCGCCGGCGTGCCCACAACCGACCGAGAAGCATCCATGCTCAGCGGCCAGCTTGCCGGCGAGATCGAGGAAGTCCGCCATGGAGCTCCTCGGCACGACGACGTCGACGATCTCGTTCGCCCCGGCGGCTTTGGCGACGAAGAATGCTCGCTCCCTCGCCCGGATGAGGGAGGCGGCCGCCTGACCGGGGAGCACGAAGACGTCCAATGCGCTGGCGGCCTCGAGCAGGACCCCAAGGGATTCGACGTCCTCGTCGACGCGCCCCTCGGTCCGCTGCTCGAGCACGACGACGAGGTAGGCGGTCGTTCGCTGACGAATGTCGTCGGGGACACCGAGGTCGATGCCCTCGCTGGCGGTGATCGAGCTCATCGTGAGGACATCGATGTACTCGAGCAAGGTAGGTGTCAAAGCGCTGGCGAGGATTGTCGGGATCGCTCGGCCCACTTCATCGAGCGATGGGAACGGCGCCAGCACCGTGGCCGAATGGCGGTACAACGGTTGGAGCTTCAGGGTCACCTCGGTGACGAGGGCGAGCGTTCCCTCCGAGCCGATGACGATCTGCGTGAGGTCGTACCCGGTGGAGGACTTGACGTACTTCCCGCCTGAGCGGACGACCTCACCGGTGCCGAGAACCATCTCGAGCCCGAGCACGTTGTTGCGGGTGACGCCGAAGCGCACGGCTCGCATCCCGCCGGCGTTCGTGGCGACGTTGCCGCCGAGCGAGGCGCTCAGCTCGCCGGGCGATACCGGATACACAAGGCCCCGCGGACGGAGCACACTCTCGAGCTCGCCCAACGTGACGCCGGGCTGGACGACAGCCACATGGTTCGACTCGTCGATCTCGAACACCTGGTTCATGCGCTCGAAAGCGACCACGATGCCATCGGGCGTCGGGACGCAGCCCCCCGAGAGTCCGGTGGCGCTGCCGCGGGCCGTGATTGCAACGCCGGCCTCACGAGCCAGCGCAACGATTGCGGCGACATCCTCGGTCGAACGCGGCATCACGACCGCCACGGGTGATTGCGGTACCGACACGAGCCCCTCGTCGTGGGTGAGATCCTCGGAGATGCTCTCGCCCTGGAGCACCGAGCCGGCACCGACGATCTTGGCCAGCCGCGCCAGCAACTCCTCGGTCGAGATCACGCCGGTGAGGCTACTCAACGCAAGCTCCCGCTCGGCTGGCGAGGCCTCCTGCTCGGCCGGCGAGGCGCACCTACGATGCACACGGTGAGGTCCTCCCCGACCAGGGTCATGACAGGTGCCGTGCCGAGCGCCGCCGGCTCGCAATTCCCGGTCGAGAACCTGCCGTACGGGGTGTTCTCCGATCTGGTCGACAGCACGCGGAGAATCGGCGTCGCCATCGGCGACTTCGTGCTCGATGCGGGCGCCGCCGCCCGAACCGCCGGAGCCTCCCGAGCGGCCCCTCTCGCGCCACAGCGCGCAATCGAGTTGTCGGCCAAGAACTTGAACCCGTTCATGGCGGCCGGGCCGACGGCGTGGCGCGAAGTGCGGTCCTGGCTGACAGATCTGCTGGGGGACGAGGAGAACCGCGCCTTTGTCGCGCCGTTCCTCTGCGACGTCACCGCCGTTACCTTGCATCTGCCTTTCGAGGTGGCGGACTACGTCGACTTCTACTCCTCGGAGCATCACGCCACGAACGTGGGTCGGATTCTCCGTCCGGACGCTGACCCTCTCAGCCCGAACTGGAAACACTTGCCGATCGGATACCACGGCCGCTCCGGCACCGTCGTCGTCTCCGGGACGCCGATTCGCAGGCCCTGGGGACAGCACAAGGTTCCCACCGACCCCGCACCGACGTTCGCCCCGTCGGGGAGATTGGATGTGGAGGTCGAGGTGGGTTTCGTCGTCGGCGTCGGCACCGAGCTCGGCCAGAGCGTGAGTGTCAGCGCCTTCCCCGACCATGTCTTCGGCGCCTGCCTGCTGAATGACTGGTCGGCTCGTGACATCCAAGCCTTCGAATACGTGCCGCTCGGGCCGTTCCTCGGCAAGTCGTTCGCCACATCGATCTCGCCGTGGATCGTGCCGCTGGCGGCGCTCGAACGTGCCCGCTGCACGCCGCCGCCGCGAGACGTCCCGTTGCAGGACTACCTCGCAGACACCGAGCCTTGGGGTCTCGATCTCCGCCTCGAGCTCGAATGCAACAGGACGATTCTGAGCCGGCCACGTTTTGCGACCATGTACTGGACTGGCGCCCAGCAACTGGCGCACATGACGGTGAACGGCGCCTCGCTCCGGACCGGTGATCTGTTCGGGTCCGGCACGGTGAGCGGCCCGACGGCGGGGGAGCGGGGCTCGTTGCTGGAGCTGAGCTGGAATGGCCGAGAGCCCGTTCTTCTCGATGACGGCACGCAGCGGTCGTTCCTCGAGGACGGCGATGTCGTGACGATGCGGGCCATGGCGCCGGGGATTGACGACACCAGGATCGGCTTCGGCGATGTGACGGGAAGGATCATGGCGGCGACGGCTCGGTCGTGAGCCGCCACCGCCGGAGCCCGGCGATCGCGCCTCATGGGTGGATCCGCGCTTCGCGCAGCCCCGGCGGCGAGAATCGCGGTCATGCCAGCCACTCTTCTCCTCTCGGACGGCTCCTGCGCTGACGCCAGCCAGGAAAGCATCGAGCAGGCGCTTGGTTCGACAAAGCCCTTCTGGCTCGACATGCCCGACGGCGATGCCACGACGCTCGCCTGGCTGTCGGACATCTTCAAGTTCCATCCCCTCGCCATCGAGGATGCCGAGCACTTCGGCCAGCGCCCGAAACTCGAGCAGTATGACAACTTCGTCCAAATGGTCCTGTACGGCGCCTCTGACGACGGCACGGACTCCGTCGAGGTCCACTGTTTCTACGCCAAAGGTTACGTCGTCACCGTTCGCAAGGGGCCCTCGAAGATCATGGACGACGTGCGTTCCCGTGCCGTCACCTGGCGTCATAGCGAGCAGGCGGACAGCGTCATGCTCCTTTACCGCATCGCCGATGCCCTCGTCGACAGCTACTTCCCGATGATGGCGCGATTCGACGACACCATCGACGAGCTCGAGGAGCAGATCCTCGCCAAGCCGACCGATGAGCAGATCGGGACGTTGTTCGCCATGAAGCGTCAGCTCATCACCCTGCGCAAGCTCGTCACGCCCGAACGGGACATGATGGCGACGCTGGTGGCGGGTGCGGCTGACCTCCCCGGGATGACCGGTGAGACCGAGCGTTACTTCAGGGATCTCTACGACCACCTCATTCGTCTCAGCGACCTCGTCGACAGCTATCGCGACCTGCTCACGAGCGCTGTGGACACGCACCTGTCGACAGTGTCCAACCGGCTGAACGAGGTGATGAAGCAGCTCGCCATCATTGCCACGATCTTCTTGCCATTGTCGTTCCTGACGGGTTTCTTCGGGCAGAACTTCGGGTGGCTCGTCAGCGAGCTCGGGAGCCCATGGATCTTCGTCGTCGCCGGCCTCGGGAGCGAGGCGATCGCTGTCGTCCTGCTGTTGCACATGTTCCGGAAGCGGGGCTGGATGTGACACGGCAATGCGAAGCGTCCCGAACTTGCGGGCGCTTCGTCGCGTCAGCGTGGCGCCAAGGCGGCTGCGCGTTCGGCCAAGGCGGGGTCGCCGAGGTACTCGCACACGGTCTCGAAGTCAGCTGATGGACCGCGCCACTCGAGCTCGTCCACCGACCCGAGGAGCGACGGCTCGATGACGAGGCGGGCGAGCTCGCGAAAGAGCAACGCCAGCTCGAAACCCTCCGCCAGCTTCCCCACAAGTGCCCCCGCCCGGACCTTGCGAGCCACAGCGGGATCCCACGCCGCTGCGTCAAGGGGGATCGCCTCGATGTGCCCGTAGTGGTCGAGCACGGTGGCGGCTGATTGCTTGCCCCAGCCGGCGATGCCGGGGAAGCCGTCAGCACTGTCACCGACGAGCGCCAGCCAATCCGGGATCGAGGCCGGCCAGACACCGAACTTCTCGTGCACTCCGTCGGCGTCGATGACGGCACGCTTGCGGCGGTCGAACTGCACGACACGGCTCTCGACGACGCACTGGCCGAGATCCTTGTCGGGTGTCCAGATGGCGACCTGCTCGACCCGGGGATCGGCGGCACACACGTGTGCGGCCGAAGCAAGGGCGTCGTCCGCCTCGAGCTCGACGCTCGCCCACACGACGACGCCGAAGGCCTCGAGGGACTCCTCGAGGAGGTCGAACTGGCCCCGGAGCACCGGGTCGATGCCGTCGCCCGTCTTGTACCCGGGCCACAGGTCGTTGCGGAACGACTCGATGACGTGGTCGGTGGCGACGCCCACATGGGTGGCGCCGTCGGAGAGCAGCGACAAGACCGACAAGAGCACCCCGCGGACCGCCCCGACCTCGGCCCCGTCTTCGGCTGCGTGGGGAGGCTGGCCAAAGAAGTGCCGGAACAACTCATAGGTCCCGTCGACCAGGTGCACCCGCGTGCCGCCCTCGGTCATGTCGTCACCATGTCGCGGGGCAGCGCCGAGGGCCGGTCATCGCCCTAGTGTGGCCGCCGAAGCGGGCCGCTGCCTCATGGGCAGCCGACCCGGCCACGCGAGGCAAGGAGACTGAGATGCCCAGGTTGGAGGCCGGCGACAAGGCACCGGCGTTCTCACTTCCGGACCAAGACGAGAGGCCGGTCGGCCTGAGAGACCTGTCGGGAAAGCCCGTTGTCGTGTACTTCTATCCGGCCGACGACACGCCAGGGTGCACCAAGGAGGCGTGCCAGTTCAACGAGAACCTGACCACCTTCAACAGGGCCGGGATTGCCGTGGTCGGGATCTCACCGGACGGGGCGGCCAAGCACCAGAAGTTCCGCCGGAAGTACGGCCTCAAATTCCCGCTGCTCTCCGACCCCGGGCACTCGGTCATGGAGGCCTACGGCGCCTGGGGCGAGAAGACCCTCTACGGCAAGAAGAGCTTGGGGGTGATCCGGTCGACCTTTCTCATCGATGCCAAGGGCGTGATCGCCCGGGCCTGGTACAACGTGCGCGCCGACGGGCACGCGGCCAAGGTGCTCGAGTTGGCCAAGGAGATGAAGGCCGCGACATAGCGACCTCGCCGCGTCACGCCGGGCAGAACGCGGCGAGGTCGGCTCCGATCCGCTCGATGTCGGGCCCGGGCACCCCCGCCTCCCGGGCGAAGGTCGGCCAGCTGCCGACCGCGTCGAGCACCCCGGCCAGCACCCTGGCCGGCGAGGGAACGAGGAAACGGTCGGCCAGCTCGAGCAGGTCCGACCGGCCGATCCCTTCGAACTTGCCGTTCACCGACATCTGGTGGCGTTGGGTCCACCGGCCGTGCGGGTTGTAGGCGTGGTTGACGTCGTAGGCCGGGGCAAGCGACCAACCACCGGCCTCGTCGCAGCGGAACGACAGGTTCTTCGTGTGGTCGTCCCGGTTGACCGCGGCGACGTTGAAGGCCACCCGTCGGAACGCCTGTTCGAGCGCGGTCGGTCCGAGCCCCAGGCGGTCGACAACGTCCAGGTACTGGGCGTAGCTGTGGGTGTCGGGAAGGTTGAAGTCGAGATGGTCGAGGGCGCACAGCGTCTGGACATGGATCTTCGAGCCGTCGGCACTTCGGTCGAAGCGCCGGGTCATGAAGTGGGCCCGGTCGTTCTCGACCAGGAGGTGGCACGGCTCCATCGCGATGCCCCCGGCGCGAGCCATGAGCGAATAGGCGAACTCGATGCGCCCGAACCCGGTTGGCGCGCCGAGGGAGTCCTGTTCCACCCCGTCGAGCTTGAGCAGCCAATGCTCGTATCCGGGCGGCGCAGACGGCTGGCCCGAGCGCACCTGTCCGGTCACCGGGTTGAAGCACACCACCGCCTTGGGTCGTGCCCCGCCGGCGGAGGTGCCGACCTGGATCAGCTGGGCGAGCGCCTCGTGGGTGGCGTCGTCGCCCCCGAACTCCCCTCGCATCGCGCTACGTGCGGCGACCACGAGGTCGGCCAACTGGATCGCGGTCGTGTGCTGGGCCGGCTGCTCAACCGGCGGGCGGTACTCCAGCGCACCGACGCCCCGATCGGCGCTATAGGCCAGCCGGTCGAGGGGGGTGATGCGGTCGGCCGAGATGCCCTCGTCGGCAAGCCGGGCCGTCACCAGGGGGTTGCCGAAGCGGTCGGGGAGTGAGTCGGCCAGCATCGCCGGGAGGCGAGAGAAGGTGACCTCGTCGAGCTCTGGAAACTCGTACACACCGGGGCGAGCGGGCATCTTGAGCGGCGACAGCTCGATGCCGCGGGTGAGCCAGGAGTCCTCGTACTCGAAGGCGTAGAAATCGCTGGACGGGTCGAGAGCGACCGCACCAACGGTGGCGCCCCACGCCCGCACCTCGATGAGGTCGACCTGGCGGTAGGCCACCACTAGCCCCGCCTGCGGACCCGCCGCCGCTCGCGAGGGGTCTTCTGCCGCTCGCGGAGCATCCGGATCGGGCTCACGGCCGGTTCGGGCGGTGGCACCAGCGCGGCCAGCCAGTCCTCGCGACCGAGGGCTCGGACCACCTTCACGAGCGAGGTCAGGTTGGCGCCCGCCCCTGACTCGAGGTTCTTGACGGCGCCCAAGGAGACACCGGCGCGCCGGGCCAGATCCTCCTGGGTCATCTCGGCGCCAATCCTCCGAAGGCGTAGACCGGCCCCGAGCTCTCGTAGCCACTCCTGCGTGGTTCGCCTCGGATCTGGGTCGTGCACGGATGCAATTATAGCTGTATGTCCGGAGCTTTGACATCGGGTGGGCCTAAAGAGCTTGATAAATAGCGATTAAAGTGGATATTTGTACTAACAGACTGTTCTACGGCGATATGCGGTCTGACAAAACCACCGGANNAGGGCACCAGTAGGTCGTCCGGCCGCCTACCGTCGAGCGGGCGAGCGGCTGTCCGTCTTTGGGGCACCGTCCTCCCGGCGCTCGGGCCGCCATCAGGTCCCCGGTGTGGGAGCCGCCGCGTCGGAGCAGCATCGTGGTCGTGCTTTTCACCTGGCGGTGCAGCCGCCGGAGCTCCTCATCGTCGAGCGACGCCGCAGGGCGCTCCGGCGAGAGGGCCGCACGCCACAACACCTCGTCGGCGATCAGGTTGCCGACACCGGCCAACCGGGACTGGTCGAGCAGCCGTGCCTTGAGTGCGATGCCCCGGGTGCGGCCACGCAGCACCGTCCGCAGCTCATCGAGGGTGAGCGACGTGGCGTCGGGGCCGAGCGCCGCCTCGTCGGGGTCGATGAAGAGCCGGGCCAGCCGCCTCGGGTCGTGGAGCTCCACCCGACCGCCGTCACGGAGGCTCAGCGCAAACCGAATCCAGCGGGGCTCGAACGTCGCCGATGCGTAGAGGAGCCGGTCCAGAGCGGGGTCGCCGTCGATGACCAGGCGCCCGGTCATCCCGAAGTGCATCCCGAGCGTCGTCCGGTCGGTGTCGAGGAGCAGCAGCTTCCCCCGGCGCCGTGGCGCCGTGAAGGTGGCTCCGATGAGGTCTGCGGCCAACTCATCTGGGAGGTGCGCACAGGCGTGCGGATCGAGGGCGTCGACCGATGCAACGGTCCGTGTGCACAGCCGTTCGGCCAGACGCCTCGAGAGCTCGACCTCGACCAGTTCCGGCACGCCGAACTACGTGGCCGACACCGGCGCTTCGTCGGACGAGGCCTCGGCGATGGCCGCCGGCTCGGCCCGGGTGCGCCGAAGGAGGCGGCTCGCCGACAGCAGTGCCGCCACGACCAGGAAGCCCATCGAAGCGTAGAAGGCCGCGTGCAGCCCGCTGTTGAACGGGGTGAGGAGATGGTGGGGGAGCGACGTGGTGCCGACGAAGATCTGGAAGGCCAGCCTCTTCGAAATTGAACGCGCCGCGACCAGGATGGCGACGGCGAAAGAGAACACCATCCCGACGTTGGAGAAGGTCCGGAGCAGGCCCGACGCGGTGCCGAAGGCCTTGCCAGGCGCGGCGGTCATGACCGCGGTCGTGTTGGCAGGGTAGAACCCGGCGCCGCCNNCGTTCACGACGGACGCCACGACGACTAGCACATACGGCGTGTGCGCGCCGAGTTGCGCGTAGAGGGCCAGCGCCACGATCTGCACCGTGAGCCCGACCGTGGCCGGCCAAAGAGGGCCGATGCGGTCGGCGAGGCGGGCGCCGACGGGTGCGAAGGCGCCGCCGATCAGGTAGCCGGGGACGAGGAGGAGTGACGCATGCAGGGGCGTGAGACCCCGGACGCCCTGGAGGTACATGATCACAAGGAACAGCACCGCGAAGGTACCGACCGCCTGGAACGTCGACGCGAGCATGGACGAGGGCATCGTCGGGATCTTGAACATGGAGAGGTTCACCATCGGTTGGTCGACGAACCGTTCGATGAAGGCGAACACGATGACGAACGCGACACCGACGCAGAGGGTCGCTTGAACCTCGCCGCTGAACGAGACGGTGGCCAACTTCACCATCGCCCACAGGATGCAGAACAGGCCGATGCCGAGCGTGATCATGCCGGCCCAGTCGATCCGCTGGCGTTCCCGATGTCCGCGGTCGTGCAGGTAGGGGATCGCCAGTCCGAGGGCGGCCAGGCCCGTGGGCACGTTGATCCAGAAGAT
>PKYA01000240.1:0-20026 GCA_003133545.1 Acidimicrobiaceae bacterium
TCGGACGAATGATCAAGGCTAATGCGATTCACCAATTTGGGACTGCAGATGCGAGGCGCCGTCGAGAGTCGACGACTAGTGCAACTCGACGGTGTTAACGCCGACCGCGTCGTTGGGACGGCGTGGGCCATCTCGAGCGTGCTCGCTGGACTCGCCGGCGTGTTGCTGGCTCCGATTTATGGGCAATTGCAGTCGCAGAACTACGTCACGCTCATGGTGGCTGCCATTGCGGCGGCCGCATGGGGGGCCTTGCGATCGATGCCGATCGCCGCTCTGGCCGCCGTCCTTATTGGCGTGGCCGAATTGGTCTTCCAGGGTTACCTGCCGTCAAGCAGCATCTTCTACACCGCCGTCTTGCCTTCGCTGCCCTTCATCGTCCTCGTCGTGGCTTTGCTGGCTGTTCCTGAACTGCGGAGTCTCAACCAGAGCTCAGACCCGCTGGCTTCGGTGGATCCGCCACCGCCGCCTCCGATGGCCCACGTCCGCGCCCCCCAAGTCGACCGGATCGTCAAGATCCTCTGGTACTCCTTGTTGACCCTCTTCATCATTTCGATGCTGACGTGGATGCCTCCAACATGGGAGAACGTGTTCAATTCGGGATTGGCCTTTTCCACCATCTTTATTTCCATCACCCTGATCACCGGAATGGCCGGTCAACTCTCGCTCGCTCAAGGTGCGCTCGCCGGCGTTGGCGCGTTCACCACGGCGCAGTTGGCCAATCACTTGGGTCTGAACATGCTCGTCGGCGTGGCGGTCGGCGCCCTGGTGGCAGCCTTGGTGGCAGTGATCTTGGCTTTGCTCTCCCTGCGCCTCAAGGGCCTCGGGCTCACCCTTATGACGTTGGCCGCGGCACTGTTCTTCGACAGCACCGTGTTTGCTCAGAACTCCGTCAGCAACGGGACGGGCGGGCTCGATCTCAAACCGAGCTGGGTCGGCGGCTTGGATGTGTTTGAGCCGAACGGCCACCCGTATTTTCTCTTTGCCATGGGCGTCCTCATAGTCGTGGTGCTCGGCGTCATCCAGATTCGTAAGGGCACCCTTGGTAACTATCTGACCGCCATGCGAGGGAGTGAGACCGGAGCTGCCTCTATCGGAATCAATTGCACCCGACAGCGCATCATGATTTTCGCCTTATCCGGCGCGGTAGCTGGCATCGGAGGCACACTGCTCATCCTCCAGCAGCAAGTAGCGAACCCGGGCGAATTCAGTTACCAGCTGTCGCTCGTCTTCGTCGTGGTCGTGCTGACTGCGGGAATTTCAACCGTTGAGGGTGCCATCCAGGCGGGCATGGGGTTCGTCGTGTTCCAGCAGCTTCTCACGTATGCACCCTCAAGGTTCCAGGGTCTCACATTCGCATTCTTCGCCTTCGCGGCGCTTACCTACGTCTCGCATCCTGAGGGGATTCTTGAGTACAGCAAACGCCGCTGGACCATTCGGATGCAGCAGGTCTTCTTCGAACGACCGGAGAAGAAGGCAGCTCCTTCCGTTTCCGCAGCCATTCCGGCGAGACAGGCGGAAAGCGATGCTTGAGGCTCAGCCGCTCCTGTCGGTGCGCGGGCTGTCCAAGAGATTCGGCGCGTTCCAGGCGGTGCAGGACGTGACGTTCGATGTCGAGCAAGGAGAGATTGTCGGCCTCGTGGGACCCAATGGAGCCGGCAAGACGACGCTGTTCAATTGCGTCACTGGCAATCTTCGCTGCGACGCCGGAACTGTGGAGTTCGATGGTCGTGAACTGAGGGGTATGCCTTCCTACAAGCGTGCCCGTTTGGGCATCGGCCGTACATTTCAGCGAGTAGAAGTGTTTCCGGAATTGTCCGTGCGTCGCCACCTGCTTATCGCTATTCGGGCAAGAAGTGGTGAGGGCAGCGTGCTGAAGGACCTGTGCGGTTTGAACCACGTGACACCCGACGAGCTGACCAAGGCTGATGAAATCCTCGAGCTCGTAGGAGTTGCCGGTGAGGCCGAGATCCCGGTCGCCGCTCTCGGGCTGGGAACCTGCCGACTGGTGGAGCTCGCGCGGGCGCTGGCAACTGAGCCCAGGTTACTGATGGCCGACGAGCCATCGTCTGGTCTGGACACGAAAGAGACGGCCGATCTGGCCAAGGTGCTCCGATCCGTACAGCAGGATCGTGGGATGGCGTTCCTGTTGGTGGAACACGACTTGCGGATGGTCTCAGACGTGGTCGATCGGGTTCTGGTGATGGATCTCGGGAGCCTGATCTCCCAGGGCACATTCGACAAGGTCATGGCCGATCCACCGGTTCGGCGGGCCTACCTTGGGCAATCCGACTGAGGTGTCCGAGAAAAGCGACCCACTGAGCGCGAACAACTTGAATCGCATACGTTATGCACTTGCCTCTGATGTCGGGGATGGGACTGGGGTGATGATGACAGGGACCAATGTCTTCTTTGGCCAGTCGACACGGGGGCAACAATGACGCGAAAGACCGTAATTTCGAGAATCGTGCTTGGTGTCGCCTTGGTATTTGCGGCCGTGCCGGCGGTGGCTGGAGCCAGTTCGGCGCCCGTGAGGGCGACAAACAGCGCTCCAGGGGTCACATCGACCGAAATCACCACCGGGGCGATCAGTACACTGACCGGTCCATTGGCGGCTGACTTCAATGGCGTCGTTCCGGGCATCAAGGCCTACTTCGACATGATCAATGCCGAAGGTGGCGTGAACGGACGCAAATTGAACTTGGCCTACAGTCTTGATGACGGAGGCAATCCGAGTCAGTTCACCGCGTTGGCTCGGGACCTGGTGGACCAGGACCACGTGTTCGCCCTGACCGGGGTCACGACGGATTTCTTTTCACCTGGCTTCCTCACGCAAACCGGCACGCCGACCTATGGCTTCAACTCAACCGGAGGCTGGTCGGGCGCCCTGAACCTGTTTGGCTCCGACGGTTCGGTGCAATGTTACAACTGCATCGTTCCCCACATCGCCTACCTGGCCAAGCAATCCAAAGCCAAGTCTGTCGCCTTGTTGGCCTACGGCGTGAAGGCCTCGTCCGCTTTGTGTAGCGCAGCGGAACAACTCCTCCCCGAGGCCGGGCTGAAGGTGAGCTATGTGGATCTGGCGGCACCCATTGACGGTAATTTGGCCCCGGACGTGGCGAAAATACAACGGGCTGGGAGTGATTTCGTCGTGAGCTGCATGGATCTTGACGGAAATATTTCTCTGGCCCGAGCCTTGCAACAATACGGTGTCAGAGCCACCCAATTGTGGTTCAGCGGCTATGACCAAAGCGCAATCGAAAAGTACACCGGCCTCATGCAACACGTGTACTTCTTTGTGCCGACGGTGCCGCTGACGACGCCAACCGCTGACTACCCTGGATTGGCGTTGTACCTGAAGACGATGAAGAAGTACGAGCCTCAATTCGAAACGTCCGCTTTGGCTCCTGAGGGCTGGATCTCGGCCGCACTCTTTGTGGCCGGCGTGAAGGCTGCCGGTTCCGATCTGACGCAGCGACGCGTGGTGCAGCTCACCAATCAGATAACCAATTTTGACGGTGGTGGCTTGACCGCTCTCAGCAGTTGGAAGACCGGCCACTCAACAAGTACGAACGTGCCGAAGAATTATCCCGTCTGCGCCGCTACTGCGCAGGTGCGGGGCAAGGTGCTTGCTCCCATCTACGTGAAGGGCAAAGGAAGTCAGGTCCTACTCTGTCTCGGCGCCGGTGCCGTGAAGGACCCGGTCCCATTGGTGCCACCGGTGGGGACGCCGGGAACCTAGCTCTGCTTAAGGTTCGAACTATTGAGGATGTGACAGGTGTTACGCCTTCGCAAACCGCGACCCGGTCTCGTCATTGTCGCCTCGCCCAGACGTCCGAACGGAGCAGGTTGCGGAGTACGGGCAGTGGCCGAGACCAGGTCCGCGTCGATATCCGAGAGTTGGGTGTTGCCGGAGTTGTTGAGATTGACCTGCGGTGTGCCCTCCGCGTCTCCGACGCCGACGCCCTACTCGTATCCATTGTGGGCGACGGGGCATCCCCCCATCCACTGTGAACAGTCGGACCTCCCCGTCTCATCGGCCACGATCGGGCAATCGACCTCGTTGTCACCGGGCAGGCATCGACGGCACCCATGGCCAGGCGCACGTTCAACGAGTGAATGGGCCGGACCGTGCAAGAGTGTGAAGCGGCAGACTACGAGCGTCACGCTCCAAAAGGGGACTTCGAGACCCTCAGCAGCGACGCGAGTATGGCATCGAGGGTGAACTGGAAAATCTTGTCAAGATCAACATCCTGTAGAAGCCGCGCTCTCATGGTTTCGTCGATATCGGCTTCTTCTCGGACCCACTCCTGCGCTCCGCGGACTCGATAGTCTTGCGAGAGACCATGATCGAGCAGAATGAATCCGCCCAAGTGGAACAGGATGGTCCCGACAGCAAAGGCCGCGTCCTCACCGCGGAGGCCACTGGCGCTCACCTCGTGGGCCAATGCCGCTTGTGCCTTGATGAAGATTGCCTCACCTCGACCTTGTGTAGCGGACAGGGCGATGAGTTGCGGACGGGCCCTTACCTCTTCGAGGAGAGTTCTGGAGATAGATGCGATGCGATTCGCCGGCGTGTCACCATCTGGATTGATGTTGCCCAGTTGATCGGTGATCTGTTCGATTAATCGATTGAATAGTTCGTCCCGGTTGCCAACATGCCAGTAAACCGTTGGGCTGCCGACGCCAAGCTCCGTGGCGAGTTTCCGCATGCTGAACGCATCGACTCCCTCGCTCTCGATCATCCTCATGGCAGTCGCCAGCACCATGTCGGCTGTGATGGCCTTGCTGTCGCGGTTCGTCGAGATGGCTCTCGTCCTTCCGCTCTGCGTCACGTCCTCGCACCTCGATCTCTAGAGCCAGCCATCGACTATCCATTATTGCGCACCATAATTGCATCGGTAGGGTCGCTTAACGTACCCGAATCTACCCGCAGCGTTATGGCGAAACGTTCGCAGAGTCTGACTCCACTCGCTGAGTTGCGGCTGGGTCCCGCTTCCAGCTCACGCGTCGTCAGATGAGAGGTAGTGACGAAGCGCGACGAGCCGTTCATCTGAATACACACGCTTCGGCCTCGCTGGCGACGGCTCACGGCCGATCACAGCTCTTAGTGCACCGATGGCAGGCCCCACACTGTCCGATCCTCCGAACAGGCGATGTCCCGCGCTCCCTTAGTCAGTATTCTCTCCATGTCAGTCACCGCCGGTAGAACCACTTGCTACGTCGCTGATCATCGACACTACGGCCATGAGCGATTGAGGAGCATCGGCGAACGCGGCATTCACAGCCCAGCCGATAAAGGGCGTGTGGCTCTGGGTCAATTACGTAGCGGCTGGCAATCAGCGCGACTCCATATGGGAGACGGTATGGTGCTCACTCATCTGCTCCCATCGTAAGAGGGAGTCACTCGAAATCTCTGGGATCTGGTACGCCGTCTGGTGTGCCCTCGTGATACTCGACGAATTCCACCAGATAGCCATCGTGATCCTTGATATAAGCCATCGTCACCGGCCACCGATCGAGGCGACTGGGCGCCGACACCGACTCGCATCCCGCGGCGATTGCTCTGTCATAGAGTGCTGCACAGTCGTCGGTGTTCACGTAGAGCTTCCACAAAGCGCTCCCCATGTCGATACGACCCTCGTGGTCGAGGTGTTGAGCGAGCTGCATGCGACTTCCTCCGGCAGGAGACTGCAATACAGCCTCCTTGACGCCGGGAATTTCTGTTCGGCTCTGCACCGGGATGCCGATGACTCCTTCCCAGAACTCGATGGCCCGGTCAAGGTCGCTGACGTTGATGCAGTACTGGGAAAGGATCGAAACCATGGCTCTCTATCTCTCAATTGGGTGTCGGTTTTGGTAGGAGGAAGGTAGATGAGTAACGCTGGTTCGTTTCGGAGTTCCGGGGACCGACTGCTTGGCCTGTTCCCGAATTAGTAGCAACTACTCCTTGGTGAGAAAAGCACGGTGGACTTGGCTAGTCGGTGACTGTCACGGGCAGCGCTTCCAAACCGGACAGCCATGGGCGGCCGGCCGCTTCGATCTCTTTCCACTTGTCGTGGTCCACGCGGCCCGATTGTCCGAGATCTTCAGGAGTGGGGCCAAATCGTTCCGCTAACGGCTGCAGCTTCCCCACGTCGAAGTTGTACACGGCAGCAGCATTGAGCCCGAGTATCCGCCGGGTATCGCCGACAGGGCAGTCCCAGAACGTCTCGCGCAGCCACTCACGGGTGTGGGGCCAGGTGCCTTCGGGATGGGGGAAGTCGTTCCCCCACATGATGTTGCCGACACCGATCTCGAAGCGACGTGCGATCTCCCGTCGGCGGGTGTTTGACGAACCGATGAAGACATTGCGGTCGAAGTATTCGCTCGGGAGCATCTTCAATTTTGGAGCGATATTGCCCATCTTCTTGGTGGCGTGCTCGTTCATGTACGCCGTGTCGGACTTCCACAACAGATCAGCTGCCCACCACGATCCCCCCTCTGTTATGGCGAATTTGAGGTCGGGATGGCGCTCGAAGGCACCGGACCAGAGCAAGAACCACATCGGCCTCATGGTCCAGAAGATGGTCTCGTTGGCGTAGATTCCGGTGTCCGCCCCTATCTCATCGCGTGGGGCAGGGCCGGTGTGCGTATGCACGACCATGTCCAGTTCCTCGCACACCGACCAGACGGGTTCATACCGGGAGTCGTTGTACGGCGCGTACGGACGCCACATGGCTGGGATGAGGATCCCAGCCAGGCCCGAGACCTTGGCCCGCCGGATCTCCGCGACGGCGGCATCGATGTCATGGAGGATCGGCACAATGGCCAGACCACGACGCCGAAGGGGACTGTCGCTGCACAGTTCGGCCAGCCACCGGTTGTGGGCCTGGGCGCCGGCCATTAGCAACGTGGGGTCGAACTCGCCGCTGGCACCGAGGCCGGCGCCGAACGGCGCTGATGCACCCCCCAGCACGGCGTCGGCATCGGGGAAAATGACCTCGCCGACCACTCCGTCTGCGTCGAGCTCGGCGTCGCGCCGGGCCGCGTCCCAACCGCCCCGGAGACCCTCCTCGTTCTGATCGTACCAATCCTTGACGAACTCGATCTCTTCCCGCTGGACATTGAGATTGGCACGCAGTGCGGCGCGCTGTTCGACATCCTCGTCGAATGCCTGTCGGTACTTGGGGTCGAGGTACTCCCTGTACTGGGCGTCAGGTAGTCCGGCGTGGGTGTCGGACGAGATGATCAAATAGTGGTCGGTTACCAAGGTTTTAGGTCTCCTCCGGAAAAGGCGATGGAATGGGAGTCGGCGGGGACGTGCTCGAGCGGCACGTCCACTTCGTCGACGCGAGGTCCGACCCGTGCGGCCACGGCGGCCAGCTCGTCGAGATCGAAGTCGTAGACACGTGCGGCATTCAACCCGACCATGGCACCCACCTCGTCGGTGTCGATCCCGGCGAACGTGTGGCGCAGCGCTTCGGTGGTGTAAGGATAGGTCCCCTCGATGTGGGGATAGTCCTGGCCCCACATGATCTTGTCGACACCGATGTCGTAGCGGAGCGCCGCCTCGATCGGACGAAAGAAGCTGGCACCAGCGAAGCAGTTGGCCTTCCAGTAATGGCTCGGGGGCTCGGGGACCTCCTTGACCAGTTCCGCTCCGAAGTGCGACTCCGCGTTGCCGGGGTCCCTGAAGCGGCTGTACTGATGGTCGAGCATGCTGAGTACGGCGGGCACCCAACCGGCAGACTGCTCGGTCAGCACGAGCTTCAGCCGGGGATAGCGGGCAAATGCACCGCCAAGGGCCATGTGCCAGAAGACTCGATGCGAGAACCAACCGAGCTCCACCATAAACACCGCCATTGAAGCCAGGTGTTCGCCGCACTCGGGGCCAGCCGCGCCGGAATGGTTGTTGACCGGCATATCGAGGTCCTGACAGGCGGCCCAAATCGGGTCGTAGTCGGGGGCGAATAGCGGTGGCAGGCCCGAGTCGGGGGGAATGCCTGGCACCAAGATCCCACCGAAGAGACCATGCTCGCGCGCCCAGGTGATCTCCGAAATCGCGTCATCGATGTCGTTGAGAAAGATCTGCGCCATGCCCGCCCTCCGGCCGGGGGTTTCCGCACAGAAGTCGGCCAGCCAGCGATTGTGCGCCTTGAGGCCAGCCCAGCGAAGCTCGTACGTATCCGGTGCAGGCGGCCGCGCCAGGAGGTTGCCCGAGGGGAAAAAGGGCGGAATGGTGTTCGGGAAGAGCACCTCGGCCACCACGCCATCGGCTTCGAGCTCGCGTAGACGGGCCGCCGAGTCCCAGTTGCGGTACGCCGTCTCGCCTTGCAGGTCGGTGTAGGGGTTGACATAGGTCTTCGCCCAGGCGTCGAACGCCTCAAGGTATCGCTGTTCGAGGTAGTCCCGGTACTGCAGCATCTCGGCGCCGGCGTGCCCGTCGGAGGAGATCACGATGTAGCGACCACCAGCAAGTGTCCGCATTTGCCGCCCCCTTACCGTATTACACCGTTATACTCGCTCAATCGCAGCCAATATGCAAACCACTGGATCACCACCAAGCGGACATGTCACGCCTGTTCCAATACCAGTCCCCGACATCCGGTTGAGTCTTCACAACTGGAGGAGGTCGTCTTGAGAGACGTATTCGGCAAGGTTGCAGTCGTCACCGGCGGTGGCCAGGGCATCGGGCGTGCGTTGACGGAGAGGTTCTGCGCCGAGGGGATGAAGGTCGTGGTGGCGGACATCGTCCCCCATCTGGTGGAGTCGACCACGGGCGAAATGAGCGACAAGGGATTCGACGTCACCGGCGTGGTGACCGACGTCACTTCACTCGAATCGGTCGAGGCCCTGCGCGACGCGGCGCTCGAGCGGTACGGAGCGGTCCACCTCATTTGCAACAATGCCGGCATCGGGTCGGGATCCGAAGGCCAGATATGGGAACACCATGTCAACGACTGGCGGTGGTCGCTCGACGTCAATGTCATGGGCGTGGTCAACGGCATAAACGCCTTCGTGCCCACCATGCTCGCCCAGGACGAGGAAGGCCACGTGGTGAATACCACCTCGAGCAATGGCGGCTTCACGCCATTGATAAACAGTGCCGTTTACGCGACCACCAAGGCGGCGGTTACCACCATCACCGAGTGCCTGTGGGGTCAGCTCCGGGAAGTCGGTGCGAAAGTCAGCGCGTCACTGCTCTATCCCTCGACGACCTCACCGGGAATGCTCAACACCGGCATCTGGCGTCCTGGGGCCAATCGCCCGGACCGGTACGCCCGTCCCGGCGCACCTCCGAAAGAGGGCCGTGACGCGCTGGGGGTGTATCTCAAGCGCATGGAGAAGGCAGGGATGGAGGTACAGTTCGCGCCCTTATCGGAAGTGGCCGACATCTGCTTCCAGGGCATCGTCAATGACACCTTCTGGATCACTGCACCCAACGCCCAGCAACAGCAGAAGATCCGTGACCGATCTACGTCCCAAATCGACATGAGCCCACCCGCGTATCTGCTCCAGGCCAACATGATGACCTCTCGGCCTACCGAGATGAACAAGTAACACCGCCGGTGTGCCCTCAGGGTTGAGTCAGTCGCCAACCAGTCCGGAAAGGCTTCGATGATCAAATTGAGCGTCATGTACCCGATGATTGAGGGAGCGGTCTTCGATCACGATTACTACCGCGACCACCATGTACCCCTGGCTGTGCGAACCTGGGGGCTCGAAGGCGCCGAGATCGACAAGGGAGTCGATGGGCCCTACATCGCCGCCGTGCACTTTCGATTCGAATCGGTGGAAGCAATGACTGCGGCCATGTCCGTCGAAGGTTCAAAGGACGTGGCCGCCGACGTTGCCCGCTACACGACCATTACGCCGGTCCGCCAGATCAGCGAGATTGTTTAGGGCCCGCCTCAAGATACAAGAATTGGGGGCTTCCAGTGCATAACCGCATTGCGAATGCCATTAAAGTTAGTAGCGCTTTTGAACCTGGGTCGCGACCGCGAAAAAGTGCTCATGTCTGGGCACACACCCGGGCGCGACCTTTGCCCTGTCCCGGTCGCAGACAGGACAGCGCATGTCGAGCAACGCTTTCGCAGGAGCGGCGAATAGGGCGACATAGTCATCTACCATTTCGAGATCGACAGTCGCATCGAGTCCTCAAGTGGCACCCCTAATGGGAACTCCAGTCCGGATGCGACGGAATGCTCATCTGTGCTAGCAATCACTGAACACCATTTCGACCGGCCCGAGGTGCCTATGGTCGTACTCGTCCACGGGGCCATGGACCGCTCCCGTAGTTTTCGCCGAGTCGTTGAACATCTAACGGACCTAAGGGTCGTGACGTACGATCGCCGTGGTTATGGCGATTCGGTTGGTGCCAGGCCGGCCTCAGGGCTGGAGGACCACGCGACAGATCTGCTTGAAGTGATTGGAAATCGGCGCGCAACCGTTATTGCGCATAGCGCTGCCAGCCACATCGCGGTGCTCGCTGCAATTGAGGAACCCAATCGGATCGCTGGTATCGCCTTATGGGAACCGGCGGCGCCATGGATGGACTTCTGGCCGGAGAAGGCTCGGCAGAGCGTTGCGAGAATTGCGTCGGCGTCCGATCCAGGCGCCGTAGCTGAACGTGGGGTAATCGCCATGGTCGGTGAGGAGGCGTGGAATCGCCTCAGCGAGGCCGCACGGGAACAGCGCCGTGCCGAGGGTGCTGCATTTGTCCTTGACATGGCGTCTGGGATCGACGCACCCTACGACTGGGAGGACCTCCACGTACCCTGCATAATCGGGTACGGCGCCAGTTGGCCGCACTTTGAGACCTCTCCACAATTGGCAAGAGCCATCTCGTGCCCGACATTCACCATCGAACGGGCATCGCATACAGCTCACCTGAGCCACCCAACAGAATTCGCTGAATTCGCGCGCCGCGCTGCTGTCTTTGTGTGAGGTCGTTGCGTTGAGGTCCGGGGGTTCTACTATCCTCAAACGTTGCTTCTCGTCAGCCCCAACGGGATTCGAACCCGCGACCCTCACCTTGGCAAGGTGCTGTTTTTCGTGCGTCTAGGTCCGGCTCCTCCGCTGAAGTGCGGATGCGTCCACGCAATTTCCACCCTGTCCACCGAGTCCGCCCTGTAGCAGAGCGCTCTACTATCTGATGGAGGTCCCGGGACTGAGTTTCCTACACGCGGGCTCCATCACGCGACAACGTCGGCTACACCTTTCCCGGGGCACGGGAAGTGGCTCCGCAATCAGGTGAACGATTTCGGGGCCGTGACACGATTTCGGCGCAACACGGCGCACACCCTGCCAATCGAGACTTCACCGTGCTCCGGATCGTCGGCGGTGAGGATCTCTGAGTGAGCGAGTGCGTCATCACGTACGACGGGGTGCCCAGCTACTCCGTGAGCATCATGGAGTTCACCAATGGGTATCTGGTCCACGAGACCCCGTGCTTCGCCAACGCCTTCGTTGCGCCTGAATGGCGCACGGAACTCGCAGAGCCAATGCCGGGCAGGGACACCGCCAGAGCTTGACCTGGGCCGGGAACGGCCCGGTCTCTCTCCGTAGAACAGATGGAGGACGTTTAGACGTCTTGTCTCATGCTTTGGAGCGGACCTCTGGGTCCTGTCCCCGACCGTCTGGCCGCTCCCTGGTGGGGCGGTCGCTCCCGTGACGCGTTCCGCCGCCGCCAGCCCCCCTCCGGTCAACGAGCGGCCTCCCGCCCCCCCGTGGGGAGCACCCGTGGTCGGCCCCCGTTCACAGCGGAGGACGGCCCGGGAGACCGTGGGTCATTGGCAACACGGGTAGTAACGTCGCCGACGATGGTGCCCGATGGTGTGAGGGTCTTCCTGTTCACCGACATCGAGGGTTCGACGCGGCGGTGGGAGCGCGAGGACACCTCCATGCCTGAGGCCCTGGCCCAGCACGACGCCATTCTGGCCGGGGCCATCACCGGCGCCGGGGGGGAGGTGTTCAAGCACCTGGGGGACGGGATGGCTGCCACCTTCCCTTCCGTGGCCAGCGCTGCCACGGCCGCCGTGTCGGCCCAGGTGGCACTGTTCGCGGCCGATTGGCCGCCCGACGCCGATCTGCGGGTGCGCATGGGCATCCATGCCGGTGACGCCACCGAGCGGGACAACGACTACTTCGGGGCCACCGTCAACCGGGCCGCCCGGCTGATGAGCGCCGGGCATGGCGGGCAGATCCTGCTGTCGGGCGCGGCCAAGGCGCTGCTGGACCTTCCCGACGACGCCTGGGTCATGACCGTCATGGGGCTCCACTACCTGCGTGACCTGGCCGAGCCCATGGAGGTCTTCCAGCTCCACACGGCCGGCATCCCCGGGTCCTTTCCCGAACTCCACTCGCTCGATTCCTTCCCCACCAACCTGCAGCGGTACCTGCCCACGTTCCTCGGGCGCGAGGATCTGGTGTCCGCCGTCCGCAGCGAGCTCCGGGACCGGCGCCTGGTGACCATCGTGGGCATGGCCGGCATGGGCAAGACCCGCCTGGCCCAGCAGGTGGGGGCCGAGTCGCTGCCCGACCACCCCGCCGGCGTGTGGTTCGTGGACCTGAGCAGCTCGTCCACCGTCGACGAGGTGGTGGCCGCCATCGCCGCCGCCACTGACTTCAAGCTGCGGTCCTCGGAGAGCTCGATCGACGCCCTGGCCAACGAGATCGCCACCCGCAACCTGGTCCTGATCCTCGACAACTGCGAGCAGGCCGTCCACCAGGTGGCCCAGGTCGTCGCCGGCCTCCTCGACGCAGCACACGGGGGCCACTTCCTCGTCACCAGCCGCCAGGCTCTGGACCTGCCGGGCGAGGCGGTCCACCGGATCGAGGGTCTGGCCGCCGCCCGGGCTGCCGAGCTGTTCTGCGAGCGGGCGTCGACCGCCCGCGGTGACAGCGACCTGGCCGCCGACGACCCCACCGTGCTGGCGCTGTGCGAGCGCCTCGACGGCGCCCCGTTAGCCATCGAGCTGGCGGCGGCCCGGGCCCGGGCCCTGACCCCGAGCGAGATCCTCGACCGACTGGACCAGCGCTTCCGCCTCCTGAGCGGGGGCGGCCGCCGGGGGGAGCGCCACCAGACGCTGCAGGTGGCCATCGACTGGTCCTACAACCTGCTTTCGGAGCAGGAGCAGTTCCTGCTCGACCGCATGGGGGTCTTCGCCGGCGGCTGCGAGCTGGAGGCGATCAAAGTGGTGTGCGCCACCGACGCCATCGATTCGTGGGAGATCCTCGACCTCATCGAGCAGCTGGTCGACAAGTCACTGGTGGTGGTGCAGAGCCAGGGATCGAAGTCCCGCTACCGCCTGCTGGAGATGGTGGCCGACTACGCCCTGGCCCACCTCGAGGAACGGGGGGAGACGACCCTGCTGCGCGATCAGCACGCCCAGTACTTCGCCAGCCGGGCCGTGAAGTTCGACGAACGGGTGCGTGGGGCCGACCTCGAGGCGGCGGCCATGGACGTCCGCGCCGACTACGACAACCTGCGGCGGGCGCTCGACTGGATGGGGAGTCGCGGCTGGCACACCGAGCAGGCCCACACCGTCCTTAACCTGAAGATGTACTACACCATGCACAACCACGCCGAGGGCCTGCGCCGCTACGGCGAGAGTATCGCCGTGGGGTCGAAGCTCGAGCCCGAGGAGCTGATCGAGCTCCTGGTGGGGGCGTCGCACGTCTGCGTGCAAGCGGGCGCCATCCGCCGTGGTGAAACCTACCTGGACCAGGCCCGGAGCCTCAGCGAGGAGATCGGGGTGGACTGGCCGACCACCTTGGTGTTCTCGTTGGCCACCCTGGCCGAAATGGACGGCCGGCCCGAGGACGCCATGCGCCACTGCCGGGCGCTGTTGGCCTCGCCGGAGGCGCAGTCCGACCGCTTCCTCGACCTGTTGACCCGGGCCCGGATGGGGGGCTCGATCTGGCGCACCGACCCCGACGAGGCCGAGGCCTTCTGCCACGAGACGGAGCGCCGGGCCAGAGAGGCCGGGGTTGACCTGCTGGTGGCGGCGGCCTGCCTGACCACGGGCATCACCCACATGATGGTGACCGGGCGGACCGGCGCCGCCGAACACGAGTTCCGCCGGACACTCGACATCGCCGGCAGCGCCGTGCCCAGCGCGTCCCTGCCGGCGCTGGTGGGCCTGGGCATGCTCCGCCTCGACGGCGAACCACTCGGGGCGCTCGAGCTGGCCCTCGAGGCCCTGGTGATCGAGAGCGACGGGATCGACGAGCCGGTGTCGCGGGCCTGCTGCTACGACGTGGCCGCAGCCGCGTGCTTCGACCTCGGCCAGACGGAAGACGGGGCCGCCCTGGCCCGGGCCGCCGACCACCTGCGGGAGACCTGCGGGTTCGGCGGCTACGCCTGGGCGTGGCGAGCCCGGGACCGGGCCCACGAGGCCCTGGCCCGGTCGGCGGGATCAGACACCGACCGGGGCGACGTGCTCTCGGCCGCCGGCGCGCTGGAGGTGGTGCGGCGGTGCATCGAGAGAGCGGAACAAGCCGCATGATGCGGGAAGGAGAAGGAACCGACGTGGGAGTGGAGACATGACGACGAACGTGTGCATCATCGGGGGAGGGGTGTCCGGCGTGGGCGCCTGGTGGTGCCTCTCGCAACCGAACCAGCCGGGCTACGAGTGGAACGTGACCCTGCTCCACAATGCCGCGTCGCTCGGTGGGCACGCCTGGACTGTGCCGGTGCCGTTCAAGGGCCAGACCGTCAATGTGGACACCGGCGTCCAGTTCTACGCGCCGCTCCTGTATCGCAACATCGACGCCATCCTGGCCCGTCAGGAGTTCTCCAAGGTGCTCACCCAGCCCTACGACGGTCTCAAGGTCGGCTGCGGCTTCCCCCGCGCCGCCGGGGCTATGCAGAACTGGGGCAACATGCCCGACTACGGCGCCACCGACACGACCAAGGCGCCTGGCAGCCCGTTTGCCCTGTACTCGCCGGCCATGTGGGCCGACGCCGTGACGTTCCAGGACGCGGTGGACGCTTCCGTCCTCGGCGGCCTGTCGCAAACCCTGGACCCGTACTTCGCCGCCAACGCCGCCAAGTACCAGGACCTGGCCACCTTCCAGAACATGTTTCTGGCCTCCTACCTGAGCATCATCAACGGCTACGGGGCCACCCTCACGGACCAAGTGACCTTCGGCGACCTGCTCCCGCTGTTCGGTTCGCTGGGCAGCGGTTCGCCGTGGCCCGGCCTGGCCCGCTTCACCGAGCCGAGCCAGGGCTTCACCCGCTTCGTCGACGGCGCCAGCTCCTTCGTGGAGGCCATGGCGGCCTCGGCCGCCCAGAACAAGCCGGGGGCAACCGTCACCTACAACGCCGACGTGACCGCCGTCTACCCCGAAGACCAAGCGGCGGTGGTGGAGTGGACCGACGGCACCGGATCGCACAGCCAGAGCTTCGACAAGGTGATCATCACCACCGACATGCAGGCCACCTCGTCCATGCTGGCGGCCAAGGGTACGGCGTGGTCTTCGCTGTACGAGAAGTACATCTGCCCCCTGGCCACCCAGCTGCTGCCCGGCTACTGCATGGTGCACACCGACTCGAGCGTGCTGTCGCCCGACCTCGCCGAGGGCGAGGAGACCGTGCAGTTCACCGCCTACTACGCCGGCGACGACACCCAACCGGGCGACTACAACCTGTTCCTCACCTACACCACCTACCTGCAGGGCAACATCCACTCCGAGTGCGACGCCGACGGGCTCTACTTGACCATGTACGGCTACGTGCCCGAAGGGGTGCCCCAGCCGGTGCGCCCGAGCAACCCGTGCAACGCCGGCCCCATCACCCAGTACCCGTCGAAAATCCCGGCCCAGGACACCGTGCTCTTCCAGGAGTACTGGACCCACGGCATGTGGCTGCCCCAGTTCATGCTGGCGGAGAAGCGGGCCATGCACATGGCCCAGGGTCCGGGGAACATCAACTACCAGGGCCAGAGCCCGTACCCGATCTACTTCGCCGGCAACAACCTGACCGCCGACTCGCTGGAGCACGCCTTCCTGTCCGGCGCAATCATCGCCGACTACGCCTTCGCCGCCCCGCTGCCGGTCATCGACAACATCCCGGCCGCCCTCATGTACGAGCTCTTCAAGGAGGAGTTCATGTTCCCGACCGGGACCTCCACCGGGGCAGACACCCCCGACGTCTCGGCCCGCCAGGCCGAGATCCTGCTCCACGCCCTGACCTCCCCGACCTGATCGTTATCTGAGCGGAAGGTGTGGGGAGAGAGAAGCGGGGGAAAACGGCGGCACCGAACCGCCGCGCAGGGCGGCAGGCGCACGGTGCCCCACGGCCCGCCACGTTGCGGAGCAGCGGGCCAGCCAGGCGGCCGGGCAACGCCCACCCGGGAAACGGGGGCGGCNNCTGACGGCTCCTTTAGGGGAAGCGGAACGAAATCGTCGTTCTTCCATCCCCAGCTGTCTTTCGATGGGTGACGGAAAAACCAAGTCTCCTTCGGAATATCAAGAGTAAGAACAGCCCGCCACCCAATAACGCCCGGATCAGGTGGAGGAACGGGCACAACATGCGTGAACTGGAGGCGCTCGCGCGGCTCTGCATATTCACCGTGGAACGCGTTCATCAACCACATGATCGGCTTCTCCGCAATCATCGGTAGTTGACCAACCTCATTCGAAGGTTTGGCACGGACCTCGAATACCTCTACCGTGGGAACCTTTCTGTTGGGACATCCCCACTTCATTCTTCGTCTGAACATCCCCCCGCTTTGCTTGCGCGGAGGTGGAAGCCGCAAGTCAATCGCTCCGTAATGCGGATTGGCTATCCGACTAGGACACGGCTTCAATGCGATCCACATGTCGTCAGACAATTGACCATGAGCATCAGGGACGATCCGATTCTCGTTGCACCAAACACATCCGACCACCTTGTAGGGTCTATTTCTCAGCGAGCCAACTGGGCTCATCGTTACGCGAACATCCAAAAAATCTCCCGCTGGTAGACGCCTAGCTTCAGCTGTTACTTCGATGTCTGTCCGGCGACCGTGAGCGAGGAGAACAATGGCGCCAATAACCAATATCGACGCTGCAATTGCTGAGATCCACTGAGGAAGATTTCCAAGATCAATTGCGAACATGGCCAATGATCCTCGACGGTCGACCAGGCGTTCGGACGGGTGCTGCGACAGCTGCGCACGTCGCAGGGACTCTCGCAGGAAGCTCTCGGGCTGGCGTCGGGAAACGGACGGACGTTTGTAAGTCAGTTGGAGCGTGGTGAGCGGGGTGCGTCGCTCAAAACCATCTTCCGGCTGGCAGCGGAGCTTGACACCCCACCATCGGAAATCGTTGGGCTGGTAGAGGAACTGTTGGGTCGCCGAAAGTGATCCCCAGGGGTGCTCGGAAGTGGCCCCATCGAGAACGATCCAGTCGTGGCCCGCAACCGCTTCTGGATCGCGGGATCGACGGCCGTGGTGAAACCGTGGTGTTGCTGGACCAGGAAGTCACGACGCAAACGGCCTCACCGAATGTGACCGACATCCGCCAAGACCTGGCCCGGTTTGACGGCCTGTTCGGTCTGCCTACGGCGCGACTGCAGGTGGTGAACAGCCTGGCCCGGTCACCGTCGCCCTGGCTGGCCGATGTTGAGGAGGTGGAGGACACCGAGATCGTGCACGCGGTTGCCCCGGAGGCGAGGCTGACGAGCAGCTCGCAGATGCCTGATGCAAGTCCCGCCGTCAGCATTGCTGTCGGTGCCGTCCGGACAAGTGGTCTTTGACCACGTCACCTTGTTCAGGTTGGCACCCCTCAGGTTGGCACCCCTCAGGTTGGCATTGGACAGGTTGGCACCCCTCAGGTTGGCACCCCTCAGGTTGACGCCGCTCAGGTTGACACCATTCAGGTTGGCGCCGCTCAGGTTGGCGCCGCTCAGGTTGGCGCCCCTCAACTTGGCGGGGTCCAGGTCGGCGTCGATCAGGCTGGCGTCAATCAGGCTGGCGTCATTCAGGTCGGCGTCATTCAGGTCGGTGTCATCCAGGTCGGTGCCATCCAGGTCGGTGCCATCCAGGTCGGTGCCATCTAGGTCGTCGCCGCTCAGGTCGTCGCCGCTCAGGTCGTCGCCGCTCAGGTTTGCGCCGCTCAGGTTCATGCCTGGACTCGCCAGGCTGTACTGCACCGCGTCATTGCCCCCACAGGCGGGGTAGTTGGAGTACTGCTTGGTGGGGACATAGCCGGCGGGGATGGGGTCCAACGGATATTCGGGTCCGCTGCAGCTGATCACCCCACTGAATGCCTGAGTTAGCTGTAGGGCGTCGTAACCGTCTTTGTCGTCGCTTCCACAGCCGGCGTGGCTGGAGTACTGCATGGTGATGATATAGCCAGCGGGGATGGGGTACCCCAAATATTCGGGTCCGAAGCAGCTGATCACCCCACTGAATGCCTGAGTGAGCTGTAGGGCGTCGTAAGGTGTCGAAATCGCAACCCCGTAGACGGTGTAACTGTAGTCTCTTCCACAGCCGGTGTAGCTGTTGTACTGCATGGTGATGACATAGCCGGCGGGGACGGGGTACAACGGATAATAGTTACCGGGTCCGCTGTAGCAGCTGATCACCCCACTGAATGCCTGAGTGAGCTGTAGGGCGACGTAACCGTTGAAGGTTCTTGTACAGCCGGGGTAGCTGGAGTACTGCATGGTGATGACATAGCCGCTGGGGACGGAAGTAGGAATACAGTTGATCATGCTGGGCGCCCACTGAGCGTAGAGGGTGGTGTTGGAGGTGAACGCATAGGTGGCGCCGTTTGCGTAGGCGGTGCCGCTGCCGTTGGCGGCGGTGTTCCATCCGGCGAAGGTGTAGCCGGTGTAGGTGAAGCCGTTGGCCGTCAGCGCCGTCGGGACACTCGCGACTTCGTTGGCCATGGTGCCCACCCCGCCGTTGGCGTTGAAGGTCACCGTGGGGGGAGCGTTGGCCGTCCACTGGGCGTAGAGGGTGGCCCCGCCGGAGGGGATGGTGTAGGACGAGCCGGCGGCTCCGACCAAGCTGCCCCCGCTCGCCGCGCTGAACCAGCCGTCAAAGGTGTAGCCGGCATAGGTGTCGGCGGGCAGCGTGATCGAGCTGCCGACCGGGCCGCTCATCGACGCGACCGAAGCTCCATCATCGGAGACGAAGGTGACGGTGTCGACGGTGCCTTCCGTCCACTGGGCGTAGAGGGTGGCCCCGCCGGAGGGGATGGTGTAGGACGAGCCGGCGGCTCCGACCAAGCTGCCCCCGCTCGCCGCGCTGAACCAGCCGTCAAAGGTGTAGCCGGCATAGGTGTCGGCGGGCAGCGTGATCGAGCTGCCGACCGGGCCGCTCATCGACGCGACCGAAGCTCCATCATCGGAGACCAAGGTGACGGTTTGTGTTCCCTGGGCTGATGTGGTGATCAACACGATCACGCCCTCCGGCGTGGAGTTCTCGCCTACCGCCTCGCAGGTGGTGGTGCTCGGACAGGCGACACCATCGAGTTCATAGGTCCCCGACGGCGTCACGGCGCTGCCGGGGACGCCACTGGTGATGGGCACGACCACGCCGTCACCGTAAGTGCCGACGGCTTCGCAGCTGGTCGTGCTCGGACAGGCGACGCCATAGAGTTGACCGGTCCCCGACGCCGTCACGGCGCTGCCGGGGACGCCGCTGGTGATGGGCACGACCACGCCGTTCCCCCCGGCTTCGCAGCTGGTGGTGCTCGGACAGGCGACGCCAAGGAGTTCAAAGGTCCCCGACACTGTCACAGGGCTACCGGGGACGCCGCTGGAGATGGGCACGACCACGCCGGTCAGGGTCAAGACGTTGTCCACTGTTACTTGGGTAGCGCCGACGGCTTCGCAGCTGGTGGTGCTCGGACAGGCAACGCCAAAGAGTTGAGCGGTCCCCGACACTGTCACAGGACTGCCGGGGGCGCCGCTGGTGATAGGCACGACCAGGCCGATCGAGACCAAGTTGACGCCCACTATTACTTGGGTAGCGCCGACGGCCTCGCAGGTAGTGGTACTCGGACAGTCGACGCCATTGAGGAATTCGGTCCCCGACACTGTCACAGG